>NZ_JBVJLS010000045.1:0-44619 GCF_055584605.1 Nocardia sp. NPDC102475
CGTCATCTGGGCACTGATCCGCGACAACCGCACCTTCGCTATCGAGGCACCAACCCCGATCAGCGCTGCGGCTTGACACGATCATTGAAACTCCTATCCGACACGGACCTGATATAGCCAGTCCAGGTCGAAGTAATGCTCGGTGGTGTCGCGGGCGAAGACCCTGTTGCGCAGTTCTCGGACGATGGGGTCTTCGGTATGCCAGATCTCGCCCCACATACGGGCGACCGACTGGATCTGGGCGGTGCGCGGAATGCGCTCGGCCTGATACGCCGCGAAGGCTTCGTCGACGTCACCGCTGTGCTTCACCATGAACCGGGTCAGGCTCTCGGCGTCCTCGATGGCCTGGCACGCGCCCTGGGCCAGGTATTGCAGCATCGGATGCGCGGCGTCGCCGAGCAAGGTGACCCGCCCGACGGTCCAGTTGGCCAGCGGCGCACGGTCGTACATCGGCCAGCGCTTCTCGCGTTTGAACTGGGAAATCGACCCGCGTACCTGCCCACAGGCGGTACCGAAGTGCTCGTCGAGCTCGTCGGGGGTGCCCCACTTCTCGGTCCCGGCGATGGCGGGATCGAAATGGTCGCTGCGGAATACCGCGACCTGGTTGTACAGGTCGCCTCCCCGGATCGGGTATTGCACGAGGTGCTTGTTCGGTCCGATCCAGACGATTTCGTCGTCGTTCTCGATGGGCGCGCTGACCTCACTCATCGGGAGCGCACCGCGGTAGGCGACGTACGCCGAGCAGACGGGGGCGTCGTCGGACAGTAGAGTGCGGGTTTTGGACCACAGGCCATCCGCGCCGACAACCGCGTCGCACACGTACTCGGTGCTGTCCGCGAAATCGACCACCACCGTGTTGTTCTCGCGGTTGGCGACCCCGGTGACCGTTTTGTTGGTCTCGAGGGTGATGTTCGCCTGCGCACGGCAGGCGTCGAGCAGCGCGTCGAGTAGGTCGCCGCGGTGCAGCACCGAGTAGGACTGTCCGTACCGGGCGACGAACCGGTCCGCGAGATCGACAGTGGCCAAGTGCTCACCGGAGTCGATGTCGAGGAAGACCAGGTTCTTCGGCCGGACCGCGATCCGCTCGATCGCACCGGCCAGCCCGAGCTGATCGAGGATCCGAATCGCGTTGGGCGCCAATTGGATACCGGCGCCGATTTCACCGAACTCCGGGGCCTGTTCGACGATGTGCACAGCGAAGCCCGCCTGCGACAGGGCCAGCGCGGTGGTCATA
This sequence comes from Nocardia sp. NPDC102475, assembly GCF_055584605.1. NCBI lineage: Bacteria > Bacillati > Actinomycetota > Actinomycetes > Mycobacteriales > Nocardiaceae > Nocardia > Nocardia sp. NPDC102475. The sequence goes on from NZ_JBVJLS010000045.1 coordinate 1,235, forward strand.
CCACCGATGCCGCCGCCGATGATCAGAAAGGGAACACGCATGACTTACTCCTTGATCCATGAGGCCGCGAGCGAGGTGTCCACACCGACCGCGCCGAGTCCGACCGCGCCGCCGGGGTCGCCGAGGGCCTCTTCGCGACCGGGTAGCGGCAATGCGAAGAACGCGGCATTGTCCCGCTGCCAGGTCGGGTCGGTGATGTCCTTGGGGCTCTGGATCGCCGACACCGGGCATTCGGACAGGCAGTTGCCACAATCGATGCATTCGTTCGGGTTGATGTATCGCTTGGTGAGACCCTCGTAGATGCAGTCCACCGGACACATGTCGACGCAAGAACCGTCGAGTTCGTTGATGCAGGCGTCGTTGATGACATACGCCATGTCGGGCCTCCTTTCAGGCCAGCTCGGTTCCGGTATCCGCCCGCCGGGGTGGCGTTTTCAGGCCACCGGCTGGGGTGACATCTCGGTGGAGTGGCCGGGAAACAGGGCTTCTCCGGGCCGCAGAGTCACCGCGATGTTGTTGACGGCCGTGGCCGCCTCGCCGAATCCGACCGCGATGAGTTGCACCTTGCCGGGGTAGGTGGTGATGTCGCCGGCGGCGAATACGCGAGATCGGCTGGTGGCCATGGTGGTATCGACTTCGATCTGTTTGTCGGTCATCCGCAGCCCCCACTGGGTCAGTGGGCCGGGGGCGGCGATATGACCGAGCGCGGGAATGAGGACGGTGGCGTCGAGTTGCTCGGTGGTGTCGTTGACGCAATCGCGGACCGTCACCGCGCGCAGTGAGCCGTTGCCGTGTACCTGGGCGATCTCACTGTTGATGATCATCCGCGCCGAGGTGGCCGACAACTGAGCCAGCGAGCTTTCGTGCGCCCGGAAACGGTTGCGCCGATGCACGACGGTGACCGAGCGAGCATGCGAGACAAGAGAATTGGCCCAATCCACCGCACTGTCTCCACCGCCGACGACGATCACGTGATCGTTCGCGTATCGCTCGGGCGAACCGACGACGTATTCGACGCCGCGCCCGGTGAATCCGTCCAACGCCGGCAGCGGCCGCGGGGTGAAGCGGCCGATACCCGCGGTGACCAGGACCGCCCGGGCATGGATGCGGGTGCCGGTCGCAGTGGTCATGATCAGCGAATCGTCAGGCTGGTCCTCCAGGGTGGTGGCCTCTTGATTCAGCAGAATGGTCGTGTCGGCGGTCGACGCCTGCTCGACCAGTCGATCGATGAGTTCTCGGCCGCGGATCGCCGGGAAACCGGCGACGTCGTAGATGTATTTCTCCGGATACAGCGCGGCAGTCTGCCCGCCCAGATGCGGGAGACTGTCGACGAGGGTGACGTGTAGTCCTCGCAGGCCCGCGTAGTAGCAGGCGAACAGCCCGGCAGGGCCGGCCCCGGTGATCAGCAGATCTGTTTCGATCATGGTCAGCTCCAGATCAACCCGTCGGTGGCGGGCTTCTCCTGGGCCAGGTCGGCGTATGCTCGCTGAGCGGCCGGATGTAGCGGGACCGGGGTCTTCGCCATCGTGGCCGGATCCAGGGGGTAGCCGACCGGCGTGTGGTCGGGGGCCATATGCATGTACTGGGTCTCGAGGGCCTTGCGCTGCTGGACCATGCACCAGGTCGCCAGATAGGCGATGTCATCAGACAGGTCGTCGCGGCACAGCACCACCAGGTCGGCGAAATCCAGTGTGCGCAGATCACTTTCAAGACCTGGGAGGTATCCGGCGTCGACAGTCGCCGCGCCCCAGCCGAGTTCGGCGAAGCCGTCGATGACTTCGTCTCCCCAGTCCAGGTAGCGCACCGGCCGCCGGTTGGCGATCTGCTGCCATACCGGCATCATGATCGCTTCGTTGATCAGCACATTGGCCTGGCCGGTGGTGAAGGCGTGGAGTGCGGGGAACGGCCGCTCCCAGTACGCGAAACGGGCACCATCGGCCACCAGCGTTTCCGGGTCCGCCCCGGCCAGCCGCAATCCGTGATGGGCGGCCATACCGATGGTGTTGATCCCGTCCTCCGCGCAGGTGGCGATAACCAGCTGGTCGGCCACCTTCGCGAGGTCGGCCACCGTATGCGCCGGCAGGCTCGCATCGACCGCGATGACCAGGCGATCGCGGTGAGCGATCGAGCCCAGCGCGCGCAAGTTCGGCTGCGGGTCGACACCGATCGGTCCCGATCCGTCGAAGACGAGCCGGACGGCCGCAGCCGGGGTCATGACGGTGATGTCGACCTCGCCCGCGAGCAGAGCATCGGCCTGATCGCGGCCGCCGCGTCCCGCCCAGGTGGCGAAACGTGAACCGACACCGGACCTGTCGCCGATCTCCTGGGCCAGCCACCCACAGATGCGCGTCATATTCGCCTGGCCCCAGTCGGCCCGGAACTGCAGCGTGATGTCCCGCTCGATCCGGGGTTCAGCCGTCGGCCGCACTCCCGCTGTCATTCCGCGACCAGCGCGCTCAGACCCGCCTCATCGAGTGTCAGGTCGACCTCGGTAATGGAGTCGAACGGGAATCCGACCCGCTCGAACTCCTTCTCGACCGACGCCGCATCGCCCGCCTCGTACAGGGTCACGATGAACCCGGTATCGGTATTGGCTTCCAGCCGCTTGAACGTCGCGTGCACGCCCTTGGCTACCTCGGGCCCGAAGCCCGCGACTTCCTCGGCAGACAGTCCGGGAGCCTGATGAAGACTCAGAAAGAGGGGCATATCGTCTCCTACGTTGGTTTCACGATACGGAACACTGTGCCTTATCATGACATGTTACGGGTCACATCGCAAGAAGTATGGTTCCACCATGAGGGCCTATGTTCCCCATTATGGAATGTTTTGGATCACAAAGTCCGGGTAACAGATGGCGCGACCAGCGGGAATCGCACCGTCGTGGGATACCGTGAACTCATGAATGTCAATCGTCTCGATCAGCCGGGCAGCACCACCAAGCCTGCGCGAGTGGACAATTCGGATGAGGAATCCGACGAGCGACCCGCCGGCCTGATCGGAGCGGTCGACAACGTACTGCGCCTGCTGCGACTGTTCGAGAACAGCAAACAGCTTCGGGTCAACGAGGTCAGCCGCGAAATGGGTTTGTCCCGTTCGACCGTGCACCGGATGCTCTCCACATTGAGCTACCACCAGTTCGTCGAACAGGACGAGTTCTCCCGGGCCTATCAGCCAGGACCAGCCCTGGTCGACATCGGACTGGCCGTCGTGCAGAACATGGACATCCGGGTGATCGCCCGCAGCGCGCTGACCAAGCTGTGGACCGAGACCAACGAGACGGTCCATCTGGCAATACTGCGCGGACCCGAGGTGCTGTTCCTCGACAGCATCGAAAGCCAGCAGATCGTGCGCACCGGCAGCCGCATCGGCTGGACACTGCCCGCCCACGCGACCGCCAGCGGCAAAGCACTGCTGGCCGAACTCGACGAGGACGATCTACTGGCGTTGTATCCGAACGAGAAACTCGAGGCACCGACGGACACCGCACTCAACAGCAGAGCCGCCCTGATCACCCAACTGGCCGAAACACGCGACCGGGGCTACGCGATCAACAACGCCGAGAGCGAAACCGATGTCAGCGCGGTCGGCGCCGTCGTGCGCGACCGCGCTGGGCGGGCACGCGCGTCGATCTCCGTGACAGCACCCCGTTCGCGTGTCGACCAGGAGTGGGTGGCGGTGACCGCCGCCGCCACCGTCCGTATCGCGAACGAACTCAGCGGCCGGATCGGGTAGCCGACAATACTGCACGACCGACCACTTTCGGTGACCTTCGCGAACCATCGGGTTCCTGCGGAGGTCACCGAACTCGTTTCACGGTCACGCGGATTTCGATTGTTCTCAATTCGCCCCTCTCGGGCTCACCTCTTGCTAACTCGCGGTCCGCGATGTGGACAACGGTTCCGCATCGCACTACATAACTCTCGTGACTCAGAGATGACGGATCACTGCGGCAAGTGTTGACGGCCGCTTGCCGACGATAGTGACAGTTGCTACGGTTGTCTCGTGACACGGGTCACTGTTCCGTATGATGCAACATATCGCTATTGCAGGCGGCAGCCACTCGGTCAGGACGCCATATCGAGGCCCTGCCTCGTACCTGGCCTCACCACCTCGCGTCCGTACCGCCGGCCCCATTCCCTGGATCGGCGGGCACACATGAGGCACAGTTCGAAGGAGAATGATGTGAGCCAAGCCATCGAAGCCGCGGCAGCTATCCCGGAGATGACCGCCGGAAAGCGAATCCCGCCGCCCACGGGCAAGCGAGAACCGTTGAAGGTCAGCGTGTACGAGCGGATGGCGAAGGCCGGCGCCGAGCTGGTCCCGATCTTCCCGTACGACGATGCGGGCGCGATGGTGCCGTGCGGCGCGCTCATGTACGGGGAACCGGGCAAGGATCACGGCCACTTCTTCCACGCCAACTCGGTGTCGGAGGTGACGGTGATCTTCGGCGCGAACGACGCGATGCTGCAGACCGGCCAGATCATGGCACTACAGAAGTTCCACGGGGTGAATTCCTTTCTGCGTGACCAGGAGAACCCCGAAGCGTTCGTGCTGGTGACGGTCACCCAACTGCAGTCCCAGGAGGCCGGGCAGCAGGAAGCCATGGTCGCCAAATGCCAGAGCTGCAAGAAGGAGATGCTTCGGCACGAATACGATGCCGGCCCCGAAGGCGCACCGGATTTCGATCCGACCCGATTCGGCAGGGCCGACGACGTCTATCGGCAGTTCTCCACCATGGTCGGATCCCACGAATTCGCGGCGATCCGCAACTCCGATGCCGGTCGCACCTGCGGCAATTGCGGGCACGTGAACACCGAATTCCCGGCCGACCCGTGGGGCTGGGGCCGAGTGGTCGAACAAACCCGGGTCGCCAATGCCGCCTACCACGCACTGCGCAAGACCGCGAAGGAAGAGGGATAATCACATGTCGCGCCGACGTATGCTGTCAGCCTTCAAAACCGGTGCCACAGTCGGCAATTACGCCGATCTCGCGGTCCTGCCGATCGACGTCGACCCCCAACTGGTGCTCTCGAGGAACTGGGTCGACCAGCCGTTCTATCAGATCTTCGCCAAGGACACCATCATCGTCCAGATGTCGGGCTCGTCCCGAATCAGTATGCGCAACAGCAATGTCAACTATTTCATTACTCAGGTAGGCGACAACGTCTACGTCCCAGCAGGGACCCCGCACCGTATCGAGCCCATCGAAGAGGGCGTCATGCTGCGCTATGTCGCACTCGAAGCGGGACTCGTCGCCGCGGCCTGGTTCTGCCACGGATGCGGCGAGGAACTACACCGCCTGGAATGGGCACACGACAATGACGCCGAAGCCGCACCCATCTACGCGACCGCCTGCGCCCGCTTCAGCGCCGACCTCGACGCCCGCACCTGCGGAACCTGCGGCACCGTAGCCGAACCGATCGACCTCGAAGTTCTCGGCTGGTCCGGACTCGTCGCCGAAGCGGTGCCCGCCGCGGGATAGACACCCGATCCAATTCCGGCTCCGCACTCATCGAGTGCGGAGCGGTTCGAGCACGCGACAAATTCGCCTGCCACAGAAAGCGATTCGACATTTGTTCAACATTCTGACCGTTTACGGAAAAGGCACGAGGACCCGGCAGGAATGCCAGGACGACACCGAGACGTTGATCGTCCCCCGCACGCCACCGAATCCATCGAGGAGTGGATCGCGGGCATGACCGACCCGGAATACCTGGCCAAGGCGAAACCGGACGATCCGTTCGTCGACGCCGACCGCAGCACGATCCTGTCGATCGAATGCGTCGCCATGGACAGCGACCACACCCGAGACGAGGACTGATCATGTCGAATCTCGGGCACGCGGGAGCGATGTTGATGCTGCTGTTCGGTGGGCTCGCCACCGGCGGAATCTGGGTCATCGCCGTCGACCGGCTCGCGGTGTGGAACCGGATGTCGGTGGTCGAGTACGCGACCGACTTCCGGCGCACGGTGAAACACGTCGATCCGATGATGCCCATCTTCGTGTCGCTCTCCGGGCTCGGCGCAGTGCTCTTCTCCACCCAGTCCTCGGGTAGCTCGCGACTGTTCGGCTGGCTCGGCCTGTGCTGCCTGGCGGTGATCATGATCGGTTCGATCCTGTTCGGCGAACCGATCAACTCGAAGTTCCGCCGGCTCGCCGAGGGCACACCACCCGAGGGCGTCGAGGGGCTCCGCGCGTTCTGGCGGCGTTTCCATTTCGCCCGTACCGGCGTCGCGGTCGTGGCGCTCATCTTCCTCATCGCTGCGGTAATCGCCGCGCTGTGATCTCAAAGTGTTTCGGATAAGGGAGTTTTCGTGCAGGAGCCGATATACGACGTAGCAGTGGTCGGTGCCGGCCCGGTTGGGCTGGCGGTCACGCGCATGCTGGGTCTGGCAGGTCATTCGGTGATCGTGCTGGAGCGCTGGCCCGCGCTGTACCCGCTGCCACGTGCGGTGCATTTCGACCATGAAATTGGGCGGGTGTTCCAGGCCATGGGCCTGCGCGACGAGATCGAGGCCATTTCTGCCCCAGTTCCCGACCACTACGAATGGCGCAACCGCAACGGCGATTCGCTGGTTCGGATCGATTGGTCCGGGCTGGGCCCATCCGGGTGGCCGGTAGCGAACTTCTTCTCCCAGCCCGAACTCGAGCAGGTGCTCGGCGACGCGGTCGCCGCCATGCCGCAGGTAACGGTACGGCGCGGCCGCGAAGTGATCCGGCTCGTCGCCGAACCCGACCAGGACGTGGTGCTCACCCACACCGGTAAGGACGGTGCCACCGCACAGACCCATGCTCGGTATGCGATCGGCGCGGACGGAGCCAACAGTTTTGTCCGCGAACAGATGTCGACATCGATGCAGGATCTGGGGTTCTACTTCGACTGGCTGATCGTAGACACCATTCCGCAGGACGATCTGGTGTGGTCGCCGCAGAACTGGCAGCTCTGCGATCCCGTCCGGCCGACCACGATTGTCTCCGGCGGTCCAGGGCGGCGCCGATGGGAGTTCATGCGGCTACCGGGCGAATCGCTCGACGACCTCAACCGCAGCGACACCGCGTGGCGATTGATGGAACCGTGGGGCCGCACCCGCGAGAACACTGTCCTGGAACGGCATGCGGTCTACACCTTTCAGGCGCGATGGGCCGACCACTGGAACGAAGGCCGGCTCTTCCTCGTCGGCGATGCGGCGCACAATATGCCGCCGTTCGCCGGTCAGGGTATGTGCTCGGGTATCCGTGACGCGGCCAACCTGAGCTGGAAACTTGATCGAGTTCTGCGCGGGCAATCGGATCCAGCGCTGCTGGACACCTACACTAGCGAGCGACTCACCCACATCCAGCACGCGATCGCCATGTCGGTCGAGCTGGGCAAGGTCATCTGCGTGCTGGACGAAGAAGCGGCCGCGCAACGCGATGCTCGGATGATCTCGGGCAATGCCGACCCTGCTGCGGTGCTCCCGATTTCAGCTCAGCCGGTACTCGGGCCCGGCGTCGTGGCGACGGGCATCGACCTCCCCGAACTGCGTGGCACCTTGTCGCCCCAGTTCCGTGCCGAACTCGACGGTAGGACAGCCCTTCTCGACGACCTGGTCGGCGCGACCGCCGCCATGTTGCTCACCACTGACACACAACTTCCCGAAATCCTCGGCGAGCAAGCCTGCGCCGAACTCACCGCGCTCGGGGTTCGGCTGATCGTCCTCGCGCCGTTCACACTCGCATCGACCGCGGTTCCGCCGATCGCCACGGCCGCCACACTGATCGATGCCGACGGCGAATGGCATTCCTGGTTCGCGCAATTCGGTGCGACCACGGTATTGGTACGCGCCGATCACTACATCTTCGGCGCCGTGCACGACACGCCAGCCGTCGACGGCCTCATCTCCCAATACTCCCGGCACCTCCGGGCACACGTTCAGCCATCGGCCGATCTGGCCACACAGACAAGGAGCAATTGACGTGCGTATCGCAAACCTCGGCGGCCGGGCCGTTCTCGTTCACGGACAGCGGGCCATCGATATCGCAACCGCGAGCGAAGGCCGATTCGGACCCGGACTGTCCCCGATCTACGAGAACTGGGATGCGTTCCGGGTCTGGGCCGATGCAGCGGAACATTCGGACACCGACGGTGTCGAGATCGATCGGCGCGCGCTCGGTGCTCCGTCCCCCACACCCCGCCAAACCTTCGCGATCGGTCTGAACTACTGCGCACACGCCGCGGAGTCCGGTTTCGAATCCCCGACCCAGATCCCGCCAGTCTTCACCAAGTTCGTCAGTAGCTTCAGCGGTCCTGACACCGAGGTCATCATCCCGAACGGCGGAACCGTCGACTGGGAAGTGGAGTTGGTGGTGGTCATCGGCCGCACCGCGGCCAAGGTCAGCGAGGCCGACGCCTGGGAATACGTCGCCGGGCTCACCGCCGGGCAGGACATCTCTGAACGTTCCTCCCAGTTGGCCGGTCCCGCACCCCAATTCAGCCTCGGCAAGTCGTTCCCAGGTTTCGCGCCGATGGGCCCGTGGCTGGTCACCACCGATGAGCTCGACAATCGTGACGACCTGGAACTGGGCTGCACCCTCGACGGCGAGCAGATGCAGAAGGGCCGCACCCGCGAACTGATCTTCTCTGTGCCCAAGCTCATCTCCACGCTGTCGCACACCACCACCCTCTACCCGGGCGACATCATCTTCACCGGCACCCCCGCCGGTGTCGGCGTCGGCCGCGATCCCAAGCGGTTCATTCAGCCCGGCGAACGCTTGGACAGCTGGATCGAGGGCATCGGCGAACTGCACCAGACCTTCGTGGCCGAGTCGGAGGAGTAGGCCATGGCACTGCACGGACTTTCCCATGTCACCATCGGTGTCCCCAATCCGACCGAAACCATGGCCTACTACACCGAATTCGGGTTGACACCCCGCGGTGACGGGTGGTTCGCGACCCAAGACGGCGGCGATCAACTCGAGATCGTCCAGTCGGCCCATCGCCGCCTAGTCGAGCTCGGCATCGCCGCGGACGATGCCGACGACCTCGACGCCACCGCCGCCCGCCTGGGGCGGCTCGGCATACCGGTTCACTTGCGCACCAACGTACTTCGCGCGACCGAGCCGATCACCGGCTCGCAGATCAATATGAGTGTCACTCCGCGCATCATCCAGCCCCCCACACCGCCCACGCCCTACAACGGTCCCGGCCGGGTCGAGAGAACCGGAAAACGAGCTGCTTTCATCGATCGCACCGACCAGGTCCGGCCCCGCAAACTAGGGCATGCCGTCCTGGGCACCACCGACCTGGAAACCACCATGCGATTCTTCGTCGAGGGACTCGGTTTCAAGGCGAGCGACTACATCAAGGACCACGGCGCGTTCCTCCGTTGCTCCACCGACCATCACAATGTCCTGGTCCTGGCCGCCCCGGTGTGCTTTCTGCACCACACCTCCTGGCAGGTGGAGGACATCGACGAGGTCGGACGCGGAGCATTCGCGATGCTCGAGGACAACCCGGAACGCCACGTGTGGGGCTTGGGCCGTCACCACGCAGGCTCCAATTTCTTTTGGTACCTCAAAGATCCCGCAGGCAATTTCAGCGAGTACTACTCCGATATGGACTGCATCGTCGACGACCAACTGTGGAGTCCCGAAACCCTGGAAGGCGCAAAGGGTTTGTTCAATTGGGGTCCGCCGCCCCCGCCGTCCTTCCTGCACCCAGAAGATCTGGCCGCACTCATGACCGGAGCCCACAAAGCCCCCTGAGTGCGCCATCCGGGATCGAATTCTGGCGGAGAGACGGTGGCACAGATCATTTCCGATATCCGGCAGCGCGGCGGTGAAGTGTCGAAGATGCTGTCGTTCAGCATTGATCGTTCACCGCCGCAGCAATGAGATCCGCGAGTTGCTATCGCTGACGCATTGCGTGCTCCTATTTCTCGTCGATGTCGCGGACTGCTCGTAGTGCCTGCTCATAGGCCCGAACCAGAGGACGCTGGTCGTTTACGCGGCGGGCGAGCGCAAAAAGTAGCGGGGGTAGATCGCGGACCGGGCGGAAAGTCACCCCGCCGCGATCCAGCAACGGAATGTCGCCCGCGGCGGTCACGATCACGCCGAGGCCCGCAGCCAGAGCTTCGTTGACCTCATCGATACCGGCCACCTCAGCGCCGACGCGGACCGGCCGCCCGGCCCGCTTCTCCATTGCCAGCCAGTAGTCCCGCAGGGGTCCTGCCGCGTGCGGCAGTGCCAGGAACGGCTCATTCAGCAGGTCCGCGAAGTCCAATGCCGTGGTGCCCGCGAGATGATGTCCGGGAGGCAGCGCGATCAGCCGGGGCTCCTCCGATACCACAGTAGTGGCGTAACGTTCCGGATCTGGCAACGGGAGCCGAATGTATGCCAGATCGCTGCTGCCGTCCGACAATCCAGCGGTCGGGTCCTGCCAGCCCACCTGACGTAACTTCAAGGTGACTTCGGGGTAGGCCGCCAGGAACCGCGACCGCACCGCCGGAAGCAGTCCGCCGCGCCCCGGGCTGGCGCCCATCCCGATCACGAGGGTGCTTCGCTGGGCCGTTCGCGCTTGCTCCACCGCCGCGGTCGCGGCATCGAGTGCAGCCAGCACTGTCCGTGCGTGCGGGAGCAGTGCCTCACCGACAGGTGTGAGTATCACCCGCTGCGGATCTCTTGTGAAAAGTGGTGCGCCCAACTGTCTTTCGAGTGCCCGAATTTGCTTGCTCAGTGCCGGTTGCGACACATAGAGTCGTTCAGCCGCGCGTGTGAAGTTCAGCTCTTCAGCGACAGCCAGGAAGTAGCGTAGATCCCGTCCGTGCAGGTCCATAACCAATGGTTATCATGACAGGTCTTGGACGCGCCCCTGCACTGGCTGCACGCTGAAGAAGTGAACGCGATCTGGATTGTCACAGGCGCCAATTCCGGCTTCGGTCGGGCCATCACCGAGGCGGCAGTCGCCGCGGGGAACATTGTCGTCGCTGCCGCGCGGCGCCCTGAAGCCCTGGCTGACCTCGTCGCCGCCCACCCGGATCGGATCGAGGCGCTCGCTCTGGACGTCACCGATCAGACCGCGATCGCGACCGCTGTCGCGGACATCGCAGCCCGCTACGGCCATATCGACGTCCTGGTCAACAATGCCGGCCGCAGCCATATCGGAGCGTTCGAGGAGACCTCCGACGCGGAACTTCGGGATCTGTTCGAACTGCACGTTTTTGGGCCGGCCGCGATGGTACGCGCCGTCCTGCCGCATATGCGCGCTCAACGATCGGGAGCGATCGTCCAGGTCAGCAGCCTGCTCGGCCAGACCTCCCAAGCGGGCTTCGCCGCGTACAGCGGCAGCAAGTTCGCCGTCGAGGGCATGTCCGAGGCGCTGGCGAGGGAGGTCCGGCCGCTCGGCATCAAGGTGATGATCGTAGAGCCGGGGTCGTTCCGCACCAGTCTGCCCGGAAACACCACGCTCAGCTCCGAATTGTCCGACTACGCAGCCACGGTCGGTGGCATGCGCGCTGTCGTCGCTGCATCTGACGGACAACAGCCCGGCGACCCGGCCCGCGGCGCAGCCCTCATACTCACCGCCCTCGATGTCGATAGGACACTACTGCGACTCGCGCTCGGCGCCGATGCCGTCGACGGCATCCTCGCCCACCTCGACCAGGTCCGCGACGACATCGAAGCCTGGGAGGACGCCTCCCGCGAGTCCGCGTTCCAACGCTGCCGAGTTCTGCAATTCGGATGACATGCTTCGATCGTGAGCAAATCCGCGCCGGGGATCGATCGAGTTTTGGGTGAGATCCGATGCGTGGGCAGCGCGCAATGTACGGCGGACGAAAAGCGCACGCAAGCACACACACTCACTTACTCATTAGGCGAGGTGATCAGCCACATCGCACAGACCTATGCCGAGGCGTGGTGGACCGTGCTGCATTCGGCAAACGTCGAACTGCGACTCCAGGCGTGGTTTCACCTCGGCGAGGCGCGAGAGGGCTACGCAGAAGTGGTGAACGAACCCGGGTCTCAGTACCCCCTCGGCATCAGCGAGGTCGCCTCCAACAGCGGGATCGCACGACCCAGATCCTCCACCGACTCGTAGGCGCTGGCCAGGTTGTTCCGTAAAGCCAGCGTGGGCGTATCCCCGGCATCGGGTTATCGGGCGCTGAGGACGCGCGCCCACGGCTCATCGATGTCGGCCAGTCCCAGCACGGTGACCACGTTGTCGAGCATTCCGGCGCCGAACCAGTGCCGCACGGCGTCGTCGTCACCGAGCAGCTGCTGAACCGTGTCGACCTGCTTGGCATAGCACCGCCGCACGGCCTGCCCTACCAGCGGCTCACCGGCGGCACAGTTTGCATGCATGAGGAAACGCAAGATGGTCCGGTCCGCGACGAGCGCAGCGTAGGCGCCGCGCGCCGCATCCAACGCCGCGCCGGCACCACCCGACGCGGGCGAGTGCGCGACCAAGGTTTCCGTCATCACGACGGACACGTGGTCGACCGCCGCCGCGAACAACGCTTCCTTGTTCGGGTACAGCCGATAGAGATACGGCTGAGAGATCCCGACCCACTCGGCTATCTCATGCGTTGTCGTACCGTAGAACCCCTTCTGCGCGAAGCATTCGATCGCGGCGGCCACGATGGCCCGACGTCGTTCGTCGCTCTTGGTTGTTGTGCCAGCGGCGGGCATGGGCGTCAGTTAAACACGGCTCCCCCTCAGCCGCCAAAGGTCACGCTGCGGTCGGCATCGGACGGCACGTCGTTGGGTGTGAGTGCCTCGATCGCTACCAGCGGATTCCAGTAGTCCAGGTAGTGGGTGATGAGCGCGTCGTCATCGGTCCGGACAACGGAGATGCACGTCTGCTCGTACGGCTTGCCGGTCGGCAGTGCCGTGCCCTTCGAGCGGAATTCGGCGATCACGAGACTCGGATCGACCGTGTCATGGAACACCAGGTCGACGAACTCTACGTCGAAGTTCTCGGGAAAGTGACTCATGTGCGTGAACAGTGCGTCTCGCCCCGTTACCTGTCGGGGCACGCCAGCCGGCGCGTAGGGGAACTCGAGCACCGCGTCCGGCGCGAACAGTTTCACCCATTCGTCGGTGCGTCCCGCGGCGGTGAGGCGCAGGTGCTCGGACAGGGTGTGTTGGGCAGCGGCGCGGCGGGTGGCGTCGTCTTTCTGGGCGGTCATATTTACTCCTACATTAGTGGTCGCTCTATAACTTACCAGTCCGCAGCAGCGGTGTCCATCGTCGGCCACTCCTTGAAGAAAGCGAATGCAGGTGACTGGACCGCCGAAATCGCGCCGAGCTCATTTCGCAACGCCGACCGGCGGGGCGGGCGGCGACAGTATCGACGTCGGCTCGGGTGCGGATGCCCAGCTTCAGCTCTTGCGGAATTGGTCGACGAGGTCGCTTCGATAGGCCGGGTTTCCGCCGTGCGCGCCGCGGCAAAGGGCAGGTCGATGGCAGCTCGGGCGACCGTCGTAGCGGACAGCCCGGTCGCCGTGCGAAGGCCACGTACGAACCCCCGCACGGCGGCATCCCAGCGGTCGACTTCGGTAGCGCGATGTGCGTCGGCATCGCCACGCTCAGACCGGGTACATGTCCGCGATGACCCCGCCGTTTTCCCAGTTGCCCATATTCTGTGTGTCCCGCCGAGGGCACGAACCTACGGTAAACGGACCAGAATCGTTACGCCACCGCTATTTGCCGATGACCAGTAGTTTTCGGTGTTGCAGGAGGTTGGCGTACTGGTCGATACCCCCTCCGGACACGATCCATAACCCCAACCGTGCGGCTCGAGAGATGTCTCGACCCGCACGGTTCGTTTTGCGGGGTGGTAGGTCATCTGCAGGTTGAGGTTCCGGTAGACGTCGGCTTTGTCCACCGGATCTGCCCCGGATAACAGGTGCCGGATATCTCCGAGTTCCTTGATGAGACAGCGGATCTCCTCGCTGGTCATTCGTCGTTGCCTTGCGTTCGGACGTAGACCGGGTCACGCACAACCTCACCAACGAGAACTGCCCCGCCCCGCCGACCTGATCTCGATGTCCGGCACCATCGAGTGGGAACGGCGAAGCGGGGCGTTCGCGCCTGTGGGCTACTTCAGCAGGCGGATCGAATGCTCCTCTACGTACTCGCGCATCCCGGCCTCGCCGAACTCGCGACCGATGCCACTCTGCTTCACGCCGCCGAACGGCATTCGCAGGTCGAGTGATTCGAAGGCGTGGGTGTTGATGAACGTACTGCCCGCCTCGATCCGTCGGGCCATAGTCAGCCCGCGCTCGGCGTCGGTGGTCCACACCGACGAGCCGAGCCCGTACTCCGAATCGTTGGCCCACTCGACGACCTGGTTCTCGTCGTCGTAGGCGATCAGCGGAATGATCGGCCCGAACTGCTCACAGCTGCTGATCGGCGCCTCGTGCTCGACATCGCGCACCACATGCGGGAGCACGTAGTAGCCCTCGCCCGCCGACTCGAGCCTGCTGCCCAACTGCACGACCTTCGCCGAGGAGTTCTTCGTCCCTTCGATCAGTGCCGTGACACTGTCGTACTGCGCCTTGTTGTTGAGGGGGCCGAAACTGGCCTTCTCGTCGAGGCCGTGCCCTACGGCGTACTTGCTCACCCGCTCACAGAGCGCGTCGGCGAAGGTGGTGTACAGACCGCGAGGCACGTAAATGCGCTTGACCGCGAAGCAGATCTGGCCGGACCGGGTGAACACACCCTTGAGCATCCGTTCGAGCGCAGCATCGATGTCGACGTCGTCGAGCACGATGGCCGGGTCGTTCCCACCGAGTTCGAGGGTCAGGTTCTTGATCGTGCCCGCCGCCGAGGCCATCACCTGGCGCGCGGTAGCGGTGCCGCCGGTGAAGCCGATCTTGCGGGCGGCCGGGTACTCCCTCGGCTCGGCGCTGCTGCAAACGGCGGCGATGTGGTCGGGAGTCTTCGTCGGCGTGATCATCGGAGGACGCGTCGCGGACACTCTCGGCCCGAAACGTGTTGTGGTATCGGCCTTTCTCGTTGGAACGGTCAGCTTGCTGCTGATGAGCCTCGGGCCGGCGACTCCGCTGCTGTTCGTACTGATGTTCATCAGTGGATTCGGCTTCATCGGCTCACAGATCCTCGGCAACGCCTTCATCGTCACGACCTATCCCGACGACCTCCGAGGCAACGGCCTGGCCTGGGCGCTGTCGGTGGGACGGTTCGGGGCGATCGTAGGCCCGACGCTCGGTGCCTTCGTATTGGAGCGGGCCAGCGCGGTGGAATGGAACTTCTACACCTTCGCCATCGTCGGCGTAATCGGAGCCGCCGCCGCAGCAGCGGTCCCCCGTATCGTGAACCAGCAGACGGCGGGAAGCAGCCTGATCGAAGTACGCGACGCCGGACCGGCGAATTTGGCCGGCTGAATCGGTTCACAGCCTCACACTGTTCATCCGGCCGACACATGATGCAGTCCGCAGCCGTCGATCAACGGAAAGTTTGGTTACATGAGCATCTCTTTCGAGCACATCACCCTCGGACAGCGGGTGCTGTTCGGATCGGGACGCGCCGCCGACAACCTCGCAGCGGAAATCGACCGTCTCGGCGCGGGACGAGTCATGGTCATCGCATCGCCGTCCGAAGTCACAGTCGCGCAGCAGGTCACGCGCAATATCAACGTGGCCGTCCGGCACGACGACGTGGCGCCACACGTCCCGATCGCCACCGCGGACAAGGCTCGCGCCGTGGCCTCGGACGGCGGTGCGGATCTGATCGTCTGCATCGGCGGGGGGTCGACGACCGGTCTCGCCAAAGCAGTCGCGATGACCACGGGGCTGCCGATCATCGCGGTCCCCACAACCTATGCCGGATCCGAGGCCACCAACGTCTGGGGCCTGACCGAGTCCGCCCGCAAGACCACCGGGGTCGACGACACGGTCCTGCCGGTGACGGTGATCTACGACGCGACGCTGACCTTGTCGTTGCCGGTAGAGTTGTCGGTCGCATCCGGGCTCAACGGCATGGCGCACTGCATCGACTCGATGTGGGCGCCGCGCACGGACCCGATCAACCGGGCCCTCGCCACAGAAGGTATCCGCGCGCTCGCCGACGGTCTCCCGGTGGTGAAGAACGACCCGCAGGACTTGGCGGGGCGTGAACAGGCACTCTACGGGGCATACCTGGCCGCGGTAGCGTTCGCATCCGCTGGATCCGGACTGCACCACAAGATCTGCCATGTTCTCGGCGGAGCGTACAACCTGCCACACGCCCAAACCCACGCCATCGTCCTGCCGTACGTCCTTGCCTTCAACGCTACGGCAGCACCGGAAGCCGAGTCCCGCATCGCCGCGGCATTCGGCGCCACGACTGCTGGAGCCGGTTTGAATGCCCTGCGCGACACACTGGACGCACCCCGCGCACTGAGGGACTACGGCCTGCGGGAGGCGAACATTTCCGAGGCCGTGGAGTTGATCCTGCCCGTCGTTCCAGACTCCAATCCCCGGCCCGTCACCGCCGCCGACCTCGAACAAATTCTCCGTGCCGCCCAAGCCGGCGACACCTCTGTGCTGTGAGAGGAATACCGACCATGACCGCCACCAACAGCCTCATCTCCCCTGCGCAGACCGCCGCCGAAGACCAACTCGTCGAGACCGTGGTCGCTTCGTTCGACGACACACCCGACGCGCGGCTCAAGCAGGTGATGCAGTCACTGACCCGGCACCTGCACGCGTTCATCCGGGACGTGCGATTGACCGAGGCCGAGTGGAACTCCGCGATCGAGTTCCTCACGGCCGCCGGGCACATCACTGACGACAAACGGCAGGAGTTCGTGCTCTTATCCGATGTACTCGGTGCCTCCATGCAGACCATCGCGGTGAACAATCAGACGTACAAAGGCGCGACCGAGGCTACGGTCTTCGGCCCGTTCTTCGTCGCCGACGCCCCCGAGATTCCACTCGGCGGGGACATCAGCGGTGGGGCCGCAGGCCAACCGTGCTGGATCGAAGGCGTCGTCACCGACACCGACGGTAACCCCGTACCTGGTGCGCGAATCGAGGTGTGGGAGTGCGACGAAGAGGGGTTCTACGACGTCCAGTACCCCGACGGGCGGACCGCCGGGCGCGCACACCTGTACTCGGGCGCCGATGGGGAGTACAGGTTCTGGGGCGTGACACCTGTCCCCTATCCCATTCCGGACGACGGTCCGGTCGGCTCGATGCTCCAAGCGGTCGGACGCTCACCGATGCGCGCCCCCCATCTGCACTTCATGGTCGACGCGGAGGGCTACGCACCCTGGTCACACACATCTTCGTCGACGGCGACCCGCAGATCGAGATCGGCGACAGCGTCTTCGGCGTCAAGGAGTCACTGATCACGGAGTTCGTGCGGCAGGCTCCCGGCACACCCACCCCGGATGGCCGCGACCTCGGCAGCAATTCTTGGGCGCGGGCCCGCTTCGACATCGTTCTCGCACCCGCCAGGGTGTAACACGCCTTTCGGCGTCGCACCTCGGTGTACGGATCGACTCAGCGCCTACCCTGCGTGCTCCTCGGGCAGGACGGCCACGTCTGTGCGCGCGTCGACACAGGCTTCGGCAGGCCCCCGCAGCAACCGTGCGCCTCGGGACTCACCGGTCATCGTTCTCGCCATATCCCCAGCGCTTGGACAGCTCGCGAAGGGAAGCCGGCGAGTCGTAGGCCGCGGTGTCAGTGTTCGGCAACTGGATGCGCCCGCTGTGAATCTTGTCCCGCCAGTCCCCCAGATTACGCACGTAAGCCCCATGATCGTAATTTCCGTAGTCCAGCATTGTCGGCTCGTAATCGACGCCGATAAAGCTACATAAATCACTGAATACGATATCAGGCGTTTCGAGAAGGTTCTCGTATCGGACTTCGATCGAATCGGGATGCGTCGCCGCTGCTTCCAATCTTTCCGACCATTGCAATATTGAATCGCATGCTTCTTCGACTTCGGCAGAGATTCCAGAATTTAGGTACGAGTGGCAGATATCAATCGGATTTCTATAGAGAATGATGAATCTGGCATCGGGCCAGCACGAAAGTATCTGTTCGTATATCAGTATGTTGCCAGGAGTTTTTTCGACTATGAATCTCTTCCCGTTCGCCATCATTTGTCGATACAAGAGTTGATCCCAGAGCATGAATTTCAGGTCATGTTGACTCAAGCGGAGCCGGCCGATCGACAGCCTTGCGCCGTCTATCGCTTCCACTTGGATAGAGCGGAGGTGCAACTCGTGCGGAGAATATATTTCGGAATGTGAATCGAGGATGCATCTCAGCAGGGTCGATCCGGATCTCATCAGGGATAGGATGAACGTAGGACTTTGCACGAATCGGCTTTCCGTATCGGCAAGGCCGAAAGCGCGCTGCCGAGGCCCGACAGGATTGCCGGCATCGCCTCGGAAGGGTCCTTTCATGAGACGGTCCGGTCATCGAGCAGGTTTTGCCACGGCCGACCGGTGGCGATACTTCGCGAGACGGCATCGAACTTCTCGTCGGCTGCCACAGGTTCCAAGACCGGGTATGTAACCCGGATAGATTCATCCGATACTTCGACGACTTTCATTCTATGAGCCTGCAATTCGGCTCGGAGCAGCACTCCGGACGTGTCCGAGGACAGCAGTAGGAGATTGTCGGTGTTATCGGCACTCCGTGTCAGAATGAGCAACCCGAGATCAGGATCGTGAGCTGCGGCGGTCAGCGATCCAGCATCAGCGATGCACGCCTTTGCCATTGCCGCGGCGGCGACGTTGAGCGTGACCGGTGCAGCGCGCGCCAAATACCGTCTTCCCATGCGACCCAGCAGGGCGAACTTGGTGATTCTCCGGTACCGCGCCGTGTCTTTGCGTGCGGTGCCGTCGAAGGACTCGATCTCGGCCTGGAACCGGTCGAGCACCTCGACATCGGCCACATTCCAGTCCAGACCGTTGCTGTAACTGGGGAATCCGGTCCGGTATACGTAGGTGTGCTCCGCGGGTTTGGCTACCTGTGCCCCTGCGTTCACCATCCGCAGCCACAGATCCCAGTCCTCCGCATAGGTGATGTCTCGATCGCGATATCCGCCGACGTCCTCGTACAGCCGGCGACTATAGAGTGCACCGATAAGGACGTAGTTGCGCATCAGGATCTGGTCGAGGTGACCGACTCCCGGTCGTGGGAGGGCGTCGTGCATCCGGTCGACACACAACTTCAATCCGCCATACCAATGCAGCGGCCGTGGGCTGATCAACCCGGGGCGTTCCAGGTATGTCCGCCGCAGCGCGGCCAGGTGACCAGGTGTCACGAAATCATCCGCATCCAACTGCGCCACCAGTTCGGTATCCAGCAGGGCTATCCCCGTCGCGCGAGCGGCCCCGATCCCACACCTGTGTTCGTGACGGACAACCTTGATCGGGAGCACACCCCGCCAGCGGTTGGCAACCGCAAAGGTGGCATCCTGCGAACCGTCGTCGACGACGACCACCTCACGAGGGGGCTGTGTTTGCATCGCGAGCGAATACAGTGCACGGTCGAGGCAGTCAGCCATGTTGTGCGCCGGAATGATCACACCGACCGTTGCCTCTTCAAGCACACGGTAATGGTGACACGATCTCGGACCGGGTGCCACAGTGCAGGTGACGATCGAAATCAAGTGCGCTGGCCCTGGTCCTGCACGGTCGATTGGGCAGGTACACGACCGGGACACCCTCGCCCTGCCTGAATGGGCCGAGGTCCTCACCGACGCAGACCGTCGCGGTCTCACCCCGATCTTCCACACCAACATGACCCCCTACGGCGAGATCCAACTGCGACCCGACCGCCGCCTGGACCTGACTGACAGGCCTCTCGACAGGAAATGGTGCGAGCTGACAGCCGGCCGCCACCGTGCGTGCCGGGGACTATGTGGCGGATTTCTCGGCGAAGGCGAGGATCACCTCGGCCAGGGCTTCGGGAGCGGTGAGATACGCCTCGTGCGCGTGGCCGGGGATTTCCACCAGGCGACTGTTCGGCAGCACTGTACGAAGCTGCCGGGAAGTGTCGAGCAGTACCGGTGGGCTGAGCTCCCCGGTGACCAGCAGCGTCGGGGTGGTGAGTCCGGTGAAGCGGTGGAGGTCGGTGCCGAAGGCGTCGATGGCGCGGATTTCCCGCGCCCAGGTCGGCGTCATCGATGCCCGGACCGGCCAGACGGGGCTGCGGCGGAATTCCTCGATCGCGGCTTCCGACATTCTGAGGAAGTTCCGCGTGCCCAGGGTCAGGGCGTGTTCCAGATCCCCTTGCGCCACGGCCTGTTCGAAGGGGGCGATGGCATCGCCTCCGACGGGTCCGTGCAGCGGCAGCGGCGGCTCGTAGAGCACGAAGGCCGCGGGGGGCCGCTCGAGGGCCAGGCCCAGGGTGACGATTCCGCCGTAGGAGTGGCCCAACAGGATGGCGTCGGGGCCCGCGAGGTCGAGGACGGCGGCGATGTCCTGCTGCTCGCGCTCGATGCTGTGGTCGGGACTGTCGCCACTGGCACCGTGACCGCGGCGGTCGACCGCGTAGGTCATCAGGTGCGGGGCGAGGACATCGGCCAGAAGCTGCCAGTCCTGGGCTGCGTTCAGGGCGCCTGGCGAGACGACCAGCGGGCGTCCCCGGCCGGTGATGGTGACAGCGATCGTGGTGCCGTCGGCCGAGGTGACCTGCGCCTGTCGGGGGTTGATGACACTCATGTTTTTGGCCCTTCGGGTGGTTCGTTGCGGTGGGCGGCACACCGCGGGACGGGCGGCGGTCAGTGCGGGGAGGTGCAGCGGGTGCGTGGAGGGTCGGCCTCGTTGAGGTACCGCCTCCCGAACACCGTAACATCGAATCGATGCATACATCGATTCGATGTGGATGTGGGAGGATGGAGCCGTGCTCGAACTTGCGATACTCGGTTTCCTGGCCGAAGGCCCCCTGCGCGGCCATGAGCTGCGCCGCCGCGTCGCACAGCTGACCGGGTACGCTCGGCCGGTGAGCGACGGCACGCTCTACCCCGCGATCAACCGCCTGGCCAAGGCGGGCCTGCTGCAGCGGCGCATCGATCCGGGTGCCGGTGCCGCACGCTACGTACTGAGCCTGACCGCGAACGGGCGGGCTCAGATGCTGGAGCGTTTGCGCGAGCCCGCCGAACACGAGATCACCGACTTCAGCCGGTTCTGCACGATCCTGGCGTTCCTGTCGCTGCTGCCCGACACCGCCGACCAGCACGCGGTGCTGCGCAGGCGACTGGACTTCCTTCAGGTGCCGGCGAGCTTCTTCTACGACGGTGAGCAGCCGTTGCGCGCCGAGCAGGTCACCGACCCCTACCGGCGCGGCATGCTGCTGACCGCCCGCGCGACCAGCCGCGCCGAGCGTGCCTGGCTCCGCGACGTCCTCGGCGAGGGCGACCCGGAGTCCGGTGTCGCGCGCACCCGCAACGATCCCCCTACGCTCGAAGCACCCGCGAGCTGAAAAGGCACAGGTCCCCGCATGATTGCCGCCTGGTACGACGCCCAGGGCCCCGCCACCGACGTTCTGCACGTCGGCGAGCTGCCCGACCCTCAGCCCGGCCCCGGCGAGGTGCGTGTCCGGGTGACTGTCTCGGGTGTCAACCCCGGCGACACCAAGAAGCGGCGCGGCTGGCTCGGTTCGACGATGCCCTTCCCCCGCGTGATCCCGCACAGCGACGCCGCCGGGGTCATCGACGCCGTCGGTCAAGGCGTGGACGCGCGCCGTATCGGGCAGCGGGTGTGGGTCTACGGCGCGCAGTCCTACCGAGCTTTCGGCACCGCCGCCCAGTACACCGTCGTCCCCGACGATATGGCCGTTCCCCTGCCCGCCCACCTGAGCGACGAGCTCGGGGCTAGCCTGGGCATCCCCGGGATCACCGCCCACCGCACCGTGTTCGCCGACGGCCCGGTCGACGGCAAGCTCGTCCTGGTGCACGGCGTGCTCGGCGGGGTCGGCTCCCTGGCCGCCCAACTCGCCCACTGGGCCGGCGCCACCGTCCTGGCCACCGTCCGGCGCGGAGAAGACCTGGACCGCATCGACCCCGCCGTGGTGTCGCATGCGGTCGCCCTCGACTCCGACGACCCGGCGGCGGCGATCCGCGCGCAGGCGCCTCGAGGTGTGCAGCGCATCATCGAGGTGGCTCTGTCCGATAACGCAGATCTGGACTGCGCCGTCACCGCGAACGACGCGGTCATCGCCGCCTACGCCACCCGCGCCGACCGGACCGAAATCCCTTTCTGGCCACTGCTGTTCAACAACATCACCCTGCGCCTGCTCGGCAGCGACGACTTCCCCGCCGAAGCCAGACGACAGGCCGCCCGCGACCTCACCGCCGCAGCCGCCGTCGGCGACCTCACCGTCGACACCGGCGACCGCTTCCCGCTGGAGGAAATCGCCAAGGCGCACGACCGCGTCGACACCGGCGGCCGCGGCCGCACCCTGCTCACCATCCCCCAGTAACCCAGCTGAGACGGACGACGACCTTCATGTCGCGCTCCGGTGGGCAGGGGAACGGTGTGCGGTGTGCAGGACACTAGGTTGGCGGGCCTTATTTGGGGAGTCCATTCTCCGCCGGCGCCGCCTGAATGAGGCAGAACTGATATCGACCAAGGGATCTCGGCGAGGTAATGCCATGCTCTTGGCGGCAAACGAGAAAGCTTGAACCTCCCACGCGGTCGAACTGGATCGATATGCTAACTGACGGAACGACTTTCGGCATACGCCGCGACCTCATGCGGATCCGTCCGGGCTATATTGCTGGAGCGGGTAGTACGGCCGCGAATGTCGTTACGCGGGAAGGACATCGACTGATGACAGTGCGGCGAGCAGCGGCAGGGGTCGTGGTGACGGCCGGGATCGGTGCGTTGATGTGTGGAATACAGGCGACGCCGGCACAGGCGGATCCGCTACCGCAATGGGCGCCGTTCGGCACCACGCTCTACACCTTCGGGGATTCGAATTTCTGTACTGGGACGATCGGCGTGGCGGTGGAGGCCGCACCGCATCTGCCCGGCCACGTGCTGGCCCACGTGACACCACTGGGTTATCAGCGCGGGCCGTGCGGCAATCACGTGATGCTGGGATGGGTGGGCTCAGCGGGTGCGCGGGCGCAAGATGTGTATGTGCACACCGATGCGGCGCCGGGCGACACCGTGACCGTGGACCTGTGGGTGGGGATGGGTCCGGCCAAGATCATGGCTGACACGTGGCCGATCCAGGGCCCGTTCGCGGAGTGGTATCTGCTGGTGCCCTAGCCGCGCACCGGGGTGAACTCGCATGGCGAGGCAGTCAGGAAGACACCGCTGCCATCCAAGGACATCCTTGCAAGCCTGTGCTGGAACTATGGCCATCCAGCATCCGATCCTGCAAGGCGCCTACGAGCTGGCCAGGGCGATCGAGCAGGGGAAACACATGGAGCACAGCGACGAGTGGGACATTCTGGTCGAGCGCATTTCCGAGAACAGTTACGGCGTGCGCGTTGAGCCCGACAACATCAGCATCAAGGTCGAGGACGCCGAAGAGGACTGGGCCGCACCGGATGTCGTGATCGGACGGGCAGGCGACGAATGGATCCAGATCGACAGGCCGTTCGCCAGGGCCGACAAGGTCGATCTCCTGGCCATACTCACCAAGGTCGGCAGCACGGGCACTATCGGCGGGCTCGTTGTGATGGGTGAGCAGATCACGATTCGACACGCGCTCCTGCTCACCGAGGCCCTCGAGCCCGACGACCGCTACGACGGCAACTTGAATTATGAAGCGCCATTGAGCGACATCGTCGACGCGGCCAGGCTGCTGGGGAGGCAGCTCGCCGGGCACGACGACGACTTCTGATCGGCACTGCTGCACGCAGGAGTGCGACGGGAATCGAAAATCGCTGTCCTGTCGCCCAACCTCGCCGCTGGCCTGGATCTGCGTGCTCGGGGCATGGCGCGCCGGAGCGGCGTGGGTACCGCTGAACTCCGCCAACCCGGTGAGCGAGAACATCCGGCTGATGGAGCGCTTCGACGTGGAGGTGCTCTTCTACCACCCGGATCTTGCACAGCAGGTCACCGAGATGAAGACCGCCTCGCCGCCGGGCGTCGATGTCCACATCACGCTGGCTGAGGGGACCGGCGACATCGCGCTGCGGGATTGGACTGCCCACCACCCCAATACGCCACCGCCCGTTCGCTATTCGATGGACGACGTGGTCGCCGTGGCGCCGACCGGCGAGCCGAAGGGGGTGATGAACACCCACCGCAGCCTGTCGGTCATGGTCACCCATCAGATGATGGCGCCGGCCAGTTCATCGTCGCCTTCTTCATCGCCATCATCGGCTTCTCCCTCGCGCTCGGCTTCATGCTCCAGCTGGATCTGGGCTACAGCCCGATGGGCGCGAGTCTGGGTATGGCCACCTGGGCAGTTGGCGCGTTCATCGGGTCGGCGTCAGGGGCCATGGCACCGCAGCTCGGACGGAACGCGTTGCACATCGGATTGGCCATCCTCGGTGTAGGGATAGCCTGGGCTATGCGGCACTTCATGTCGCCGGAACCGGGATCGGCGCTTGGGATCTGCCGTTGCCGTTGCTGGTGGCCGGTGCGGGAATGGGCATGATCTTCGTCCCACTGTTCGGCATCATCTCCGGCACCAGTATCGCCGGTCCGGTGCTGGCGTATTGGCTTACCCGGCACGGCTTCTCGGTCACCGTCGTCGAGCGCGCGCCGACGCTGCGCAAGACCGGCGGCCACGCCGTCGACTTGTTCGCGCCCGCGATGAACATCTCGGAGCAGATGGGTGTGCTCTTCCGCTACATCTACAAGCATGGCCGCAACCACTGCGCCTCCCATGCCATCGACGATCACAGAATATCTGCCGAATCCCGGCAGGTTTGGCGCATGCGCCCGATGCCGTCGATCTCGAGATCGATCACATCGCCGGGGAGCAGGTAGGGGAAACGGCCGGAGAGGGCTACCCCTTCAGGGGTTCCGGTATTGATGAGGTCGCCGGGTTCTAGGACCGCGTACTGGGACAGGTGCCAGACCAGGTACGCGACGTCGAAGATGAGGTCGGCCGTCGAAGAGTCTTGGCGCGGTTCACCATTGACCCACGAGCGCAGGCGCAGGTCCTTCGGGTCGAGGCGATCGGCGGGGATCAGGGCGGGGCCGAGGGGGTTGAAGGTCGCGCAGCACTTGCCCTTCGACCATTGGCCGCCGGATTCCTCGAGCTGGAAGCGGCGTTCGGAGACGTCGTTCGAAATGGTGTAGCCCGCAATGTGTTTCATGGCGGTGTCGGGGGACCCCAGATAGCTCGCCCGGCGGCTGATCACCACCGCCAGCTCGGCCTCCCAGTCGGTCCGGTCGGACCCGCGCGGGATCATCACGTCGTCGTACGGCCCGACCACGGTATTGGGTGTCTTGAAGAAGACCACCGGTGTACGTGGCGGTTCCGCTCCCGATTCGGCGGCGTGCGCGGCATAGTTCATGCCGATGCACCAGACGGCCTGCGGACGCGCGATCGGTGCGCCGATGCGTTGTCCGGTGAGGTCGATGGGTGACAGCAGGCCCTGTGACAGCGCCGCCGCGGTCTTCGATATGCCGTCCGCGGCGAGGAACGCGCCGTCGATATCCGGTGTCAGTGTGGACAGATCATAGGTTTGAACGCCGTCGACCACGACCGGTCGCTCCGCGCCGACCGCGCCGATCCGCTGCAATTTCACGCACTAGCTCCTTCATTGGTGGGTTCCGCCTCATCGGCGGACAGCCGGTATACGCGCCGTGCCGTCGTGGACAACACCTTGACGCGATCGTCCGGGGCAAGTCCGCCGAGGACCTGGACAGTGGCCCGCCAGACCTCCGCATAGGATGCGGCGGTCAGGGTGAACGGCCAATCCCCGCCCACCATCAGCCGATCCGGCCCGAACACCGCCAGCGCGTGATCGACGTACGGCTGCCAATCGGCGGCTGTGAATCCGGGCTTGGACACCGTGGCCAGGCCGGAGATCTTCGCCACCACATTGGGTTGCTCGGCCGCGGCGGCCAGCAGATCCGCCCACGGCTGCCAGTCGCCGGACGCGATCGGCGGTTTGCCCAGATGGTCGAGAACCACTGTGAGTGTGGGATGTTCGGCCGCCACCGCCGGCACCTGCGCCAGCAGATCGGAACGCTCGGCCACCGCGTCGAAACTCAGACCGGCCTCGGCGAGCATGGCCAGGCTGTCCGAAACCTCAGCTCGCAGTAGCCAGGTCGGATCCGGGTCACGGTGGATCAGGTGCCGCACTCCGACGTACTCGGGCCGCCGCAGCCGGGCCAGCTCGAAGGCGGCCCGCCTAGGTTCGTGCAGCGGCAGCCAGCCGACCACGACCGCCGGGCGGGGGGCGTGTGCCGCCGCGTCCAATAGCGCGCGATTCTCGGCCAGTGAATCGGACGCCTGCACCAGCACCAACCCCGCGATATCGTGCTCGGGCAGCTGCGGTTCGAGGTCGTCCAGCGTATAGGTGCGAAACAAGACATCGGATGTATTTGTCAGCCATTCGTATTCCACATGGAATTTTCCACCTCGAACGTCCCAGACATGCACATGTGCGTCTACAGTCATCGGAGGCATGTGTTCACATTCTCGAAAGTGAAGGAACCGGTTTGTCGGTCACCGACGATGCGATTGCGAAGATCAAGGCGATGATCGTCTCGGGCGATCTGACGCCCGGATCGAGGTTGCCGCGTGAGGCCGATCTGGCCGCCGAGCTCGGGGTGTCGCGCAGTTCGCTGCGAGAGGCGGTGCGCGCCCTCTCGCTGGTGCGAATCCTGGACGTGCGCCAGGGCGACGGCACCTTCGTGGCGAGCCTGGAGCCGAATTCGCTGCTGGACGCCATGAGCTTCCTGCTGGAGTTTCATCAGGACGACTCCGTGCTCGACATCCTGGGCGTGCGGCGGATTCTGGAGCCCGCCGCGACCGCGCTGGCGGCGCAGCACATGACCGACGAGGAGATCACCCACCTGCGCACCCTGGTCGAGCCCGGCAGTGCGTCGGTGACCGATCTGGTCGCGCTCGACCTGAGCTTCCACGCCGCCATCGCCACTGCTTCCGGCAATAAAGTCCTTGCCTCGCTGCTGGATTCGCTGTCCATGCCGACCACGCGCGCACGGATCTGGCGTGGCGTCACCGAGGAGGGCGCGTTCGAGCGCACGGTCGCGGAGCATCGCGGCATCTGCGACGCGATCGCCGCGCATGACCCGCAACTGGCGCAGGCGCGGGCGCTGGCGCATGTGGCCGGGGTGATGGAATGGCTGGGCCGGGCGGTGGAGTGAGCGGCTCATCGCGGTGCTCGATTCACCACAGCGCCTGATCCTCTAGCTCGGACCAGAGTTCTTCCGGCACAGGCAGATCGAGCATGGCAATGCTGTCATCGATCTCCGCGCGAGTACCGGACCCGAGCACGATCGCCGTCACGGCGGGATGCCGCCGCGGGAACTGCATGGCCGCCGCCCGCAGTGGCACACTGTATTTCGTGCACCGCCGCTCCAGGTCCCGCGCGCGGGTGACGACGGCGGAGTCCGCAGTGCGGTAGTCGAAGGTGGCCTGCCGGAAGGGATCCGCCAGCACTCCGCTATTGAGCACCCCGGCGACGAGCACCTGGATCCCACGTTCCGCACATTCGGGCAGCAGTTGCTGCTCGGCTCGGCGGTCCAGCAATGAGTACCGCCCGGCAATCATGACGGTGTCGATGGCCGACTCCCGCACGAACCGCAATGCGGTCACGACGTGGTTGACGCCGATACCGATTCCAGCGGTCAGCCCTTCGTCCCGCATCCGTTCCAGCTCCGGCAGTGCCTCGCCCAGGGCTTGGTCCATATGCGCCTCGGGGTCGTGTACGAGCATCCGATCGACCCGATCCAGCCCGAGCCGAATCAGCGATTGCTCCAGTGAGAGCCGTACGCCTTTCGCCGAATAGTCCAGCCGCCGTGACCGTTTGGGCGCACCGTAGAACTCATCGGCCCCGTCGGGCGCGTCCGGGTCGTCGTACAGCAACCGCCCCACCTTGGTGGAAACCGTAAACTCCGAACGGTTTCGCTCACGCAGGAACCGGCCGAGGCGCTCCTCGCCGAGCCCGCCGCCGTAGTGCGGTGCCGTATCGAAACTCCGAATCCCGGCCGCCCACGCCGCTTCCAGCGCCTCCTGCGCCGCGTCCTCGTCGACCGAACGGTACAGCCCGGCATACCCCGCACCACCGAGCACCACCTCGGCGCGCGGTCGCGGGTTCAGCTCCCAGATCACCGGCAAACCGGCCTCCGGCGCCGAATAGTCGTGGGGGACATCGGTGAACCCGCTCATGCGAGCCTGCCAGGCGATATTCACCGGCAAACCAGCCAGTTCGGCCAGTAGCTTGTCGTAGCTGTCGCAGTCGATGACATGGAACAGATCCAACCCGCTGCGCCAGATGGTCCAGCCGGTCGCACCGGCGGCGCGAATGGCCGCGACGAGGTCGGCCGGTACCGCGCGATGGGCGGCCTCGTACTCGGCCTCCGCACCTGGTTTCAGTCTGGTGTGCAAGGCGATTCGCATGCTCACTCCTGCCGCCGTCCGCTGGCGATGCGAGTGATGACCAGGGCGACGAGGATGAGCGCCCCATTGATGAACTTCAGCGAATCCGCGCTTACCCCGCCGTAAGACAGCAGCTTCTGGATCAGCGTGAGAATCAGGATTCCGAAGAACGCGCCCACCACCGACCCGCGCCCGCCATTGAGTGACACACCGCCGATAACGCAGGCGGCGAACACATTGAAGATCATCCCGTCGCCCTGGCTGACCTGGACGCTGGCGAACTGCCCGGAGTAGATGAGCCCGCCGATCGCGGCCAGCACCCCGGCGATCACCAGCACGGCGATGACCACCCGATCGGTGCGAATACCGGCGGCTCGCGCCGCGGCCTCATTGCCGCCGACCGCGTACAGTGCCCGCCCGGCCGTAGTGTAGTTCAGCACCAGATATCCGATCACGAACAATGCCAGGGCGATGAGCACGTTCGCCGGCAGGCCCAGAACTCGTGCATTGCCGAGCCATTCGACCGAGTCCGGAATCTTGGTCAGGGTGAACCCGGACGTGAGGAAGGTCAGCAGCCCGCGCAGGGCGATGAGCATCGCCAGCGTCACGATGAACCCGTTGAGGCCGAAGCGCACGATCAGCAGGCCGTTGACCACACCGACCGCCGCGCCCACCAGTAGTGCGATCGGAATGCTCATCCACGGCGACGCCCAGGTGAACGCGCCGACCTCGGTGGTGCCCATGGTCACCCAGATCGCCACCCCCGGCGCGAGGCCGAAGGTGGATTCCAGCGAGAGGTCCATCCGGCCGACCACCAGCACCAGCACCTCGGCCAGCACCAGCAGCGAAATACCGCTCATGGTGCTCAGCACATTGGTGAGATTGGCTGTCGAGACGAAGTTGGTATTGATGAAGTATCCGACCACCAGCGCCAGCAGAATCGGCGGCACCAGTAGCAGATCGCGGAATGTGCTCCAGCGCACGTGGATTCGCGCCCGGTGCGGCGGGGCCGCGGTGGGCGCACCGGGTTCGGTCGCGGTCCGGGTCATAGCAGTCCTTCCATGGCGGTGACGAGCTCGCGGTCGTTCCAGCCCTTGTCGAAGCGGGCGGTGAGCCGTCCCTGCACGAGGACCAGCACTCGGTCGGCATCGCGCAGATCGTCGAGTTCGTCGGAGACGACGAGGACGGCGGTGCCGCGATCGGCGGCGGCGCGCACCACCGCGCGCAGAGTTTCCTTGGAGCGCACGTCGACTCCCGCGGTGGGGGTGATCAGCACCAGCACTCGCGGTTCGGTGGCCAGGGCACGGGCGAACACCACCTTCTGCTGATTGCCGCCGGATAGTTCGGCGACGCTCTGCTGCGGGCTCTCGGTCTTGATATCGAGTTCCGCAATGGCGGTGCCCGCCAGCACATCTCGGCTGCGCCGTGACAGCAGGCCGAACGGGCCGAGCTTGTGCGGCACGGTGAGGGTGGCGTTGTCGGCCACGCTCATGGACAGGATCAGCCCTTCCTCGTGACGATCGCGCGGCACGAATCCGATCCCGGCCTCGCGCGCCGCCCGCACCCTGCCGCCGCGCAGCGGCCTGCCCGCCACCAGTACCGATCCGCCTGCCGCCCTGCGTAATCCGACAATGGTCTCGGCCATCTCGATGCGTCCGCTGCTGCCGCCGCCGGCCAGTCCGACGATCTCACCTGGGCGCACGTCGATGTCGATCTCGTCGAATTCGCCGACGCGCGTGAGCTTCTCCACCTTCAATGCCGGTGCGCGGGCGGCGTCGGGGACCTGTCGTGGCACCGCGGTTTCCAAATCCGTCGAATCGCCGGTCATGGCGGCGATGAGCGCAGGCTTGGCCAGTTCGGCGACCGGAGCCGTGACGATATGCCGGGCATCGCGGAAAACCGTGACGTCGGAGCAGATTTCGTAGGTCTCGTCGAGATGATGGGAGATGAACAGAAAGGTCACGCCCTGTTGCTGGAGGTCCCGAATCCTGGCGAACAGGCGCTTGATGGCGGGACCGTCCAGCTGTGCGGTCGGCTCGTCGAGAATGATGAACCGCGCGCCGTGCGAGAGCGAGCGCGCGATTTCCACCAGTTGCCGATGCTCCACCGACAGCTCGCGGGCGAGCGTATCCACCGAAACCGGCACCGACCAGGTATCCAGCAGCTCCCGCGCCCGCGTCCGCAGCGTGCGCCAATTGACCAGGCGCCCACCGAAACCCTGCCGATTGACGAACAGATTCTCCGCCACCGACAGGTCGGGAATGATCGTGGAGTGCTGGTAGACGCATGCCACGCGGGAGCGCCAGGCATCCCGGTCGGCGGGCGCAGGCGCCGGGTGACCCTGGAAGCGCACCTCCCCCTCATCAAGAGCTGCGAGTCCGGTCAGAATCGACACCAGGGTCGACTTCCCGGCGCCGTTTCGCCCCACGAGCGCATGCGTGCGGCCGGCGGTGACGCGCAATCCGACGCGATCGAGCGCGATATTGCGGCCGAACCGCTTGGTCACCCCGATCGCCTCGGCCACCGGTGGACCATCCGGTTGTTGCTGTGAAACTATCTCGGGCACTGCGGTTTCCATCGCTAGAGTGTCGATCCGTTCAGCGCCCGCGGCCCCACAGCGCGGGATCGGCGCTCGCCACCGTGTCCATATCGCCGACCTTGCCGCCGGTGCGGGTCACGACCGGCGCCGGGAGCTGATCCTCGAGCTGGCCGCCGCCGGTGTCGACAATGGTCGAGCCGTGATCGGTCGGACCGGGAGTGAACTTCTTACCGTCCACGGCCGCTTTCGCGTACATCGCGGCGTACTGCGCGTACAGATCGGCGGGTTGCGAGACGGTGGCGTCGATATCGCCCGCGTCGATGGCGTCGAGCTCGGCCTTGATGCCATCATTGGACACGATCGAAATATGACCCGGCTGACCGGCTTTCACGAGTTTGCCGGTACGCTTGAGCAATGCCAGCGTCGACTGCAGGAATGCGCCGCCGGCCTGCATGTAGATGCCGTTGATATCCGGATCGGTGAGCAGCTTGTCCTGCAGGCCCGAGGTGGCCTTGTCGGCCTTCCACTCGGTGGGGATTTCGATCACCTTGATATTCGGGTATTTCGTCCGCATGCAGTCGGCGAACGCCTGGGAGCGGTCGCGGCCGTTGATCGAGGCCAGATCACCCTGGAATTCCACGACTTTCCCGGTACCGTGCAGGGTTTCGCCGAGGTAGGTGCAGGCGTTCGCACCGTAAGCCCGGTTGTCGGCCCGCACCACCATGTACGCACCGCCGCTGTCGGGGCGAGTGTCGACACTGATCACCGGCACGTTCCTACTGGCGGCGGCGGTGAGCGCCGGTTTCGCGGCGGCGGTGTCCTGCGGCGCCATGATGATCGCCTTGACGTCCTTCGAAAGCAGCGTGTCCACATTGGATTTCAACCGGTTGGAGTCATTGTCGGAGGAGGTGTTCTCGAGCCTCACCCCGGCCGCGGCGGCCTTCGGGCCGAGATACCCGGCGTACGCGCTCCAGAAGTCGGTGTCCGAGCGCGGCTGGTCCGCGCCGACCAGTACACCGTTGTCGGCGCCCTTCCCGACGGCCACGGCGGGACCGCCGCCGGAAGTCTGTTCGCGGGAACAGGCCGCCACGGCGACGACCAGTACGGCGGCTACTGCCGCGCCGATGATCCTGGTGTTCATGAGAGTTCGTGCTCCTTCGCCGAAACCTGGTGTACTGCTGAGAAGGTGGTCGTCTCCAGCCATGCCGCGCCGGTGGGAAAGGTGTAGTCGCGGAGCGAGTCCGGGAGCATCTCGGCGCTGAAACCTGGTGTGCGCGGGGTGAGATAGCGTCCGTCGGCCACCCGGACGGGATCGCGGAAATGCTCGTGCAAATGGTCGACGTATTCGATGGCGCGGCCCTGCATGGTGCCGGAGATGGCGATGTAGTCGATCATCGCCAGGTGCTGTACCAGCTCGCACAGCCCGACCCCGCCGGCGTGCGGGATGACTGGAACCCCGAACTTGGCCGCCAGCAACAGGATTGCGATATTTTCGTTGACACCGGCGACACGGGCGGCATCGATTTGCAGGATGTCGACCGCGCCCGCCTGCAGTAGCTGTTTGAACAGGATGCGGTTCTGGCCGTGTTCGCCGGTGGAGATCGGCACCCCCGCGACACGGCGGCGAATCTCGGCGTGGCCCAGGATGTCATCGGGACTGGTGGGTTCCTCGACCCAAGACAGCCCGGCGGGAGCCAGCCGCGAAATCCATTCTGCCGCTTCATCGACGCCCCAGCGTTGGTTGGCGTCGACGGCCAGGCCGATATCAGGTCCGATGGCGTGTCGCGCGAGCATGACCCGGCGCACGTCCTCGTCTGGATCGCGGCCGACCTTGATCTTGATGGTGCCGAATCCGTCGGCGACCGCTCGCTGGGCGAGGCGGGTCAGCTTGGCATCCGAGTAGCCGAGCCAGCCGGCGGAGGTAGTGTAGGCGGGATATCCGGTGGCCAGCAGGCGTTCGGTGCGTTCGGCCCGGCCCGGTTCGGCCTCGCGCAGGATGGTCAGGGCCTCGTCGGGGGTGAGGGCGTCGGTCAGGTAGCGGAAGTCCACCTGCGCCACCAGGTCTTCCGGACTCATCTCCGACACCAACTGCCACACAGGTTTTCCCGCGCGTTTGGCGGCGAGGTCCCAGGCGGCATTGACGACCGCGCCGATCGCCATGTGCATGGCGCCCTTCTCCGGGCCCAGCCAGCGCAGCTGCGAATCATCGGTCAGGCTACGCGCGAAACCGCCCAGATCGCCGGTGATCTCGTCGACCGAGCGGCCCACCACCAGATGATCGAGGGCCTGGATAGCGGCCTGCTGCACCTCATTGCCGCGCCCGATGGTGAACGCGAAGCCGTGGCCGTCCGGGACCGCCGCATCGTCGGTGCGCAGGATCACGTACGCCGCTGAATAGTCGGGGTCGGGGTTCATGGCATCCGAGCCGTCCAGTTGGGTCGACGTCGGGAACCGAATATCCAGCGTGTCCAGCGCCGTAATGAAGGCCATGCGTGATCCTTGCTGTCAGAAGTGATCTGGGTCACGACTATACATCCGATGTCTAGGAACGCAATGGTTGTTGATCCCGGCTAATTCCCAGGAAATAGGCCGAATGCAGGGTTCCGTTCGCCGAGTGGTGTTATCTTCCGAAGCTGTAAACATCGGATCAGTGCACGGATGAGGTCGGTATGACTTACAGGGAGTTGGACGGGCTGACCGCCGTGGTGACGGGCGGCGGATCCGGCATCGGCCGGGCGATCGCGACCGCATTCGGCCTCGCTGGTGCGCGGGTGGCCGTGCTGGATCTGCGGCCGGGCCCACCGGTCGGACGCGATGGCCTGGCGTTGGCATGCAATGTGTGCGAGGACGATTCGGTGCGCGCGGCCATCGAGACCGCCGCCGACGCATTCGGCCGCCTGGACATCGTGGTCAACAATGCGGGCATCGGTGCCCAGGGAACCGTCGAGGACAATACCGACGACGAGTGGCAACGCGTCTTGGACGTGAACGTGCTCGGTGCCGTGCGGGTTTCCCGCGCCGCTTTACCTCACCTGCGCCGCTCGCCCGCCGCCGCGATCGTGAACACCTGCTCGATCGCCGCCACCACCGGCCTGCCGAACCGCGCGGCCTACAGTGCCAGCAAGGGCGCGATCCTCGCACTGACGCGCGCCATGGCGGCCGATCACCTCTCCGAAGGAATTCGAGTCAACTGCGTGAATCCGGGCACGGTCGACACCCCTTGGGTGCAACGCCTGCTCGCCGCTGCCCCTGATCCTGCCGCGGAACTCGTCGCGCTCCAAGCGCGTCAGCCGCACGGCAGGCTGGTCAGCCCCGAAGAAGTCGCGGCCGCCGTGTTGTATCTCGCCGGACCACACGCGGCTTCGACCGCCGGCGTCATGCTGGAAGTAGACGGCGGCATGCACTCACTCCGGCTGCGAGCGCCCTATGGCCGCCCGAATATCGCCGAGCAACAGGAGAATCCGATCCGGTGACCGAACGCCGCATGCCGAAATACCGCGACCTCGCGCCGTTGGTGAAGTTCGAGCGCCCCTTCGGTGGCCTCGACCACAAACTCGCTCGCGCCCAAACCATCTGGGACCTGCGCGAGTTGGCTCGCAAACGCACACCCAAGGTCGCCTTCGACTACACCGACGGCGCCGCCGACGCCGAAATCAGCCTCCAGCGGGCCCGACAAGCGTTCCAAGACATCGAATTCCGCCCAGCCATCCTCCGCGACGTCGCCGACATCGACACCAGCACGACCATCCTCGGCAAACCCTCCCAGCTGCCCTTCGGCATCGCCCCCACCGGCTTCACCCGCATGATGCACACCGCAGGCGAAGTCGCCGGCGCCCGAGCCGCCGCCCGAGCCGGAATCCCCTTCACCCTCTCCACCATGGGCACCACAGCCATCGAAGACCTGGCCGCCGCCACCAACAATCCCCAGGCCCGCAACTGGTTTCAGCTCTACATGTGGAAAGACCGGGACCGCTCCCTGGCCTTGGTCGACCGCGCCGCCACGGCAGGCTTCGACACCCTGGTAGTCACAGTCGACGTCCCAGTAGCCGGCGCCCGCCTCCGCGACGCGCGCAACGGCATGACCGTCCCACCCTCGATAACCCTCACGGGCGCCCTCGACGCGATCCGAAAACCCCGCTGGTGGTTCGATTTCCTCACCACCGAACCCCTGGCCTTCGCCTCCCTGGACCGCTGGTCCGGCACCGTCGCCGACCTCCTCGACGCCATGTTCGACCCCACCGTCGACTTCGACGACCTGACCTGGATCCGCGACCGCTGGCCGGGGCGAATCCTCGTCAAGGGCGTCCAAACGGTCGACGATGCCAAACGCCTCGCCGCCCTGGGTGTAGACGGCATAGTCCTGTCCAACCACGGTGGCCGCCAACTGGATCGAGCCCCGGTCCCCCTACACCTCCTCCCCTCGGTGGTCCACGAGGTAGGCGACGACCTCGAAATCCACCTGGACACAGGCATAATGCACGGCGCCGATATAGTCACCGCGCTAGCCCTGGGCGCCCATTTCACCCTGATCGGCCGCGCCTATCTCTATGGCCTGATGGCCGGAGGCGAATCAGGCGTAGATCGCGCCATCGACATCCTCCACACTCAGCTCACACGCACAATGAAACTCCTGGGCGTCGGCTCCATACAAGAACTCGAACCCGCCCACGTCCGCCTGCTTTACCAGCGCCCGAGGTAATCGGCACCGCTACCCGTCTACTGACTATCGGCTCGATGTAGCCAGGTCATAACCCCACCATGCCCGCGCTACCCCGATGCATTCTCGCGATCTCCATCAGCCGCCACGGGTTGTGTTTGACCATCAGTAGGCTGCGATAGGCCACGATCGAGCACTGCGCCATGAGCTGCCGTACCGGACTTCTGCTGTGCGCCTGGGCAATCGGCCGATCGATGGATAGATCGGTGGATTCCTGGGTCGGATCCAGTGTCTCGGTCATGAGTCGCCACGGTATCGCACATTTCCTATGATCTGTTGGTGCTCAGGTACTTTCGCCGCCGCGTGGCCAGGACACACGGCGACCGCGCCTATTACTGGACCCTTGCCGCGACCGAATTCGCCATTCGAGTCATGGGGATCCGCCTCGACATTCGCGGCGGGGCACACATTCCAGCAGCGGGAGGCGCGATCATCGCCGCCAACCACATCTCCTACTTGGATCCTTTCTGCGTCGCCTTGCCGGGCGCGCGAGCGGGACGGTGGGTGCGTTTCGCGGGCTTGCCGGAGCAGTTCGAACACCGGCTGTACGGGCCGCTGATGCGAATCCTGCATTGCATCCGAATTCGGCCCGGAGGCGGCACTTCCGCGGAGATCGCGGATCGGCTGCGTGGCGGCGAGGTTGTCGGCCTGTTCCCGGAGGCGACGATCGCCCGCTCGTTCACCGTACAGCGGCTGCGCCTCGGCGCGGCGCAGCTCGCGCTCACCACCGGCGTGCCACTTGTCCCTATGGCATTGTGGGGTCCGCAGCGTCTGTACACCAAGGGGTTTCGACACCTCGGCCGCCGCAGAGTAGCGGTGACCGTACTGATCGGCGAGCCGCTCTCGGCCTCCGACGCGGCCGACCCGCACGAGCTCACGGCCATGCTGCGAGATCGCATGCAGCAACTGCTGGACGAGGCACAGCGCACCTACCCCGATGACGGCAGCGGCCAGTGGTGGCAGCCGTGCCATTTGGGCGGCACCGCACCGGATCCGGAGCGCGCGGCCGCCCTCGACGCCGCCGAGAATGCCGCCAAGGAGCGTGAGTGAGTTCGAGCTGCGTGTTCCTGCATGCCCATCCGGATGACGAGGCCCTGCTGACGGCGGGCACCATGGCGCGCTTGAGCGCGGAAGGCCACCGGGTGGTGCTGGTCTTCGCCACCGACGGGGGCGCGGGGCTAGCCGATCCGGGCGCGTCCGTCGCCCGGGATCTCGGCACGGTGCGGCGCGCCGAGGCGCTGGCCTCGGCGCGGGTACTGGGCTGTGCACGGGTCGAGTTCCTGGGGTACGCCGACTCCGGTCTGAGCGGCGTGGCTCCCGGTGGATTCTGCGGCGTGCCGGTCGAATCGGTGGCAGGCCGGATCGCGGAACTGCTGAACGCCGAGCGGGCACGGCTGGTGACGATCTACGACCCGGCGGGCGGCTACGGCCATCCCGACCATGTGCATCTGCACCGAGTGGGCGCGCTTGCGGCCCGGCTCGCGGGCACCCCGATCGTGTTGGAGGCGACCGTCGATCGCACCCTGCTGTACCGCGCCGCGCGCACCGCACGGGCATGCGGCCTGCGGTCCATCGACGCTGATGTGCTGACCAGGTCGTATGTGCCTCCGGCCGAGATCACACATCGGGTGTCGGTTGCCCGATATGCGGCGGCCAAACGCGCGAGCATGGCCGCGCATGCCAGCCAGACCGGCGGCGGCGATTCGGCGCGCACCCTCGCGATGCTGCTGCGCGTCCCGCCGCCGCTGTTCGGCTGGGCATTCGGCACCGAATGGTTCGTGCGGCGTGACATGTCATCCGGCGACGGTGTGCGCACTCATCCACTGTCCTGACCGGGTGCAGCTATGAGGAGGAAAGTGGCTCTGCCGCAGCGTATTCGGATCGAACGCGACATTCCGGTGGAAATGTCCGACGGTGTACGGCTGTTCGCCGATCGCTATTACCCGGTCCGTAATCCCAGGGCCCCCACCATCCTGGTGCGCTCCCCCATGGGCCGCCGCCCGCTCGGTGACCTCTACGGACAGTTCTTCGGCCGGCAGGGGTTACAGGTGGTGGTGCAGGAGTCGCGCGGCGCGAGCGATGCGCTGCAACTGGCCGCCGAACGGCGCGACGGTTTCGACACCATCGACTGGCTGCGCGCGCAACCCTGGTTCGACGGCAAGCTGGCGCTTCACGGTATGAGCGCCATGGGCTTCTGCCACTGGGCGCTGGCCGCGGAGGTGCCCGAACTACGGGCGATGTCGGTGCATGTCGGTTCCTCCTCGATCGCGGGCGCATTGTTCACCGGCGGCTCGGTCGCACTGGAATCGCTGCTGATCTGGTGCTGCAACCACAGCTTCGCCTCCGCGTTGGCCGCGCCGACGCGCGCCCGCCGCGCCATCCGATCCGGCATTCCCGCAACCGATCTCGACATAGCGACCGGGGGCCGGACAGTCCCGTTCTATCAGGCGGTCGTCGCCGACAGCACAGCCGCCAACCCTTTGCGCACCGCGCTGGATCACAGCGACGTGCACACCCGGCGAGGCATCCCGCCGGTGCACCTCGTCGCAGGCTGGTACGACATCTTCCTGACCGGCCAACTCGCCGATTACGCCGCCCTGCGCGCGGCGGGCGGACGGCCACAGCTGACCATCGGCCCGTGGTCGCACTACGACCCGCGCGTAATGATCACCGCCAATCGTGAAGCACGCCAATGGTTTCGGGAACACCTTCGCGGCATGGACGCGGCACTGCGAGATCTGCCTGTGCGCGTATTCGTCACCGGGGCAAGGCAATGGCGCGACTACGCGGACTGGCCGCCGCCGGGCACCCTGACCCAATGCTGGTACCTCGCACCCGCAGGCGCTCTCCACCCGGAGCCGGGCGCGGCAGCCGGGACCGATGTCTTCCATTACGATCCCGCCGACCCGACGCCCGCGCCGCGCGGCCCGGTCATCGTCGGTGATTCCCGGCCGCAAGACAGCCGGAGGATCGAGCAGCGGCCGGACGTGCTCATCTACACCGGCCCCGCCCTAGCCGATGCGGTGGAGGTGACCGGGTCGGTGACGGTCGAGCTGTATGCCGACTCCACACACCACCCCTCCGATTTGGTGGCTCGACTCTGCGACGTCCACCCGGATGGCCGGTCGGTCACCGTCTGCGAGGGCATCCGACGCAGCGAAGCCCCCGGCGCGAACCGGACCATCATCGAATTATGGCCAGTGGCACACAGATTCGAGTCCGGACACCGACTGCGCCTACAGGTGTGCGGGGCCGCCGCGCCACGCTACGCCGCCCATCCGAACCCGGCCGCACACCGGATTCACTACGGGTTCCAGACACCGTCGACGGTAACCCTGCCTGTTCTCACCACCAGTCCCGGAACGTCCGCAGCGCCACCGTTTCGTTGTGACCGGAGCGATTGACGGTGTGATGCAACGCCCCCATGAACGCGGCACGAGACTCGATTGGCACACCACGCACCGGCACCACATGCCGGGCCACCTGCCGACGCGCGAGATGCGCGGAGATCCACACGTCGTCCTGCCAGCGCACTTCATCCGGCCAACCGTCGAAGTCGTGCACGGCCGAGTCCAAACAGCCGGGCGGGATCAGATAACCCCACATGCCCATCAGCACATCGACCCGGCGATGATCGGACACGGCCGTGCCGTAGACGTGGTCGAGATAGCGTGGATCGCGACCCGGTCTCACCTCCGACCCACGCAATCCCACCGCGGCGCCGGGTTCCCGCCGGTGCGCCGCGAGCAGATCCTCGAGAAAGGTATCGGGATAGACCGCGTCGTCGTCGGCCACCACCAACAGGGCCTCCGGCTCCCCGAGTAGCGCGGGCAGCAGTTTGGTGACCGGTCCCTGGTCGGCGCACCGCAGGATCTCCACCCCGGCCGGCACCTCGGGCGGTTGCGGATACGGTGCGCCGGTGCGCAGCGATTCGTACGGCCAGGCCAGCACCAGCCGATCCGGCGGACAGGTCTGATCCAGCAGGCTGCGCAGCGCCGGACGCAGATGCGCACCGCGCTGCGGCACGCTGGTGAGGGTGACCACGATGCGCTCCGGTCGCGGTGAGCGCGGCCGCGGTGCCGGATCGCGGCGGAACAAGCGTGCGGCACGGGCGATGTCGTGGCCGAATCCGGCGAGGGTGGTGTTGACGAAGCGGCAGCGCAGATGGTCGGTGTTGGCTCGGGCGATGCGTGCTGCGTGCAGGGGTGAAATCATGCGGCTCCTGTTGGATTTCGTTCGTCCGGCATCGAGGTCTTGTCAGGCGATCTCGCCGTCCGGGATTGCGTCGAATGGTCCATCGAGTCGATATACCTGGGATTCCGCTGCAGCGCAGCGGTGTTCGGCAAGGTCGTAACAGCGTTGCAGCCGCTCGAGCAGTACCGGCCACGAGTAGTCGGCAAGCCCGGCCGAGCGGTTGTGCGCCGCGAACCGATCCCGCAGGGGCGCATCGGTACAGAGCTCGGCCAGGGCGTCGACCAATTCCGTTCTGGACGCGGCCAGCAGTCCCGAGTGCCCGTGGTCGATGAAGTCGGCGACGCCGGTTCCGGTCCGGGCGACGATCGGCACCCCGGCAGCGCGGGCCTCCAGTGTGGCCAGCCCGAACGCTTCGCGGGCGGCCACATTCAGATAGACGTCGGCGGTGGCCAGCACCTCGCGGACACCGGCCTCGCTGCGAGTGCCAGCCAGTTCCACCCACTCGTCCATGGCGTGCGCGCGGACATAACTGCGCACCATGGGCAACAACGGGCCATCACCCACGACGGTGGCGCGAACGGGGACTTGCCCGGACAGGCGAGAATGCATGCGACGCAATACGTTCAACAGCAGCAGAGGCTGTCGGCGTGAGACTATCCGACCGACCGACACGATGTGCACGGCCGCGTCTGCGCGTGCGACCCGGCACGCGGCGCTCGCCGTGATCCCGTTGGCCAGCACGGTATTACCGATTCCCGGCAGCGCGCGAGAGAGCTGCCCGGCGACGACGGCGCTCACTGCTGTCACAACCACCCGGTCCCGCCAGCCTCCGATACCTGCGACGCCACGATAGACTGCGCGCACCGGTGCATCCCACATGCTGTGCACCGTTATCACCGTCGGAATACCCAGGTATAGCGCCGTTTTCACCGAAGCGATGGCGAACGGCGAGTAGACGCTCAGATGGACGTGCACCACGTGCGGGCGCAGCCTGATCAATGTCTCGCGGACCACGGATCGCAATTTCGCGACCCGGTGCACTCGATACGGTGCGGCATCGGCGGCGGCACTCGGTGTCGACGTGATCACATGCACGTCGCCGCCCGCGGAAACCTGGGCGCGCGCCAATGAGTCGAGCTGTCGTTCGATCCCACCTATTCGCGGCGCGAAGACATCCGAAACATGGACGATGATCTGAACCATCTCACCTCGCGAAAGAGATTGTCCCCCAGTTAAACTCCGAATAACCCTAGAACAGAGCGAGGATTTGCGCAGACGATGCGGATAGCTGCCGACGACGGAACCATCCTGCACACGGAGCAGAGCAGCGATCCCGCCGCGAACATCACGGTCGTCTTCGTGACCGGGCTGAACACCACCGTTATCTACTGGTCGCGCCAGCGCGAGACCCTCGCCGATCTGGGCCGCCTGGTGGTGTTCGACCACCGCGGGCACGGCCAGTCGGCCGAATCCCCGCTGGCCGGAGCGACTCTCGGCCAGTTGGGCCGGGATGTCGCGGCGGTCATCGACGCGGTGGCACCCACGGGCGCGGTCGTGGTGGTGGCGCATTCGGTCGGCGCGACCGCGGTGCTCGCCCTGGCTCAGCAGCGGCCGGAACTGTTCGGCACCCGCATAGTCGGGGTGGCCCTGCTGGATGCGGTGGCCAGTGACTGGGGCCGAATAGGTTTGCGGCTCCCGCGATTTCTCACGCATGTCGTCGTGCGGCTGCTCTGGTTCACGGTGCCTCCGTTGCGCCAGGCATTCACCGACACCACCGAACGACGGCACCGGCTCCGCCACGCCGGTGGACGCACCGGACCGTCCGGCCGCCACCCTTGGTCCGGCCCGCTGCGACGCGTGCGCACCCTCATCACCTCACTGCGCACGATGACGCTGCTGTCACTGCTCGCCGATGCCGCCCTGTGCGACTACTCCGGTGGCCTCGAATCCCTGGGCACAACAGCCGTACTCGTCATTGCCGGAGACGGTGACCGATTCATCCCGTTACGCCACAAGACCGCCATGGCGGCTCGCATCCCGGGTGCCCGTGTGCTCGTGGTCTCCGACGCCGGCCATCTCAGCTCCATAACCCGGCCCGACATCATCGACCCGGCGCTGCGCGATTTCATCCTGCGAATCACCGAAGGCGAACATCCGCAACGAATCGATCGCGACCAACCGATCAATCGCATTGTCGGCGTCGCCGACAACGACTGAAGGTCACGTAGCGTCGAGCGGCCGAGGCGGGACTACGGCCTCGAAACGGTGTGCCGAGTGGTGTGGGACTGTCTGATTCGTGTCACACCCTCCTGACCGTCCAACACCGGCGCGACACCGGAAGCTCCAGCCCACCACGGCCTTTCCGGCGGCGCGCGCTGTCCAGCGTCGTTCGGATCCCGGCCGCTAGGGCCCTTCTCCCTGTCCATGTCCTATCAGCGTGAAA
The DNA here is from genome assembly GCF_055584605.1 of Nocardia sp. NPDC102475. Classification (NCBI taxonomy): domain Bacteria; kingdom Bacillati; phylum Actinomycetota; class Actinomycetes; order Mycobacteriales; family Nocardiaceae; genus Nocardia; species Nocardia sp. NPDC102475. The sequence goes on from NZ_JBVJLS010000045.1 coordinate 43,610, forward strand.
GGTGATCATCGATGGCTGTGAGAACATCGGTGTCCGTGCCCGAGTTCGCTCGCGAGATCCTGGCCGAGTCACGAATCGAAGGCAACGGCGATGGTCTCGGCGGGGTCGTGGGGGAAGACGTGGGCTTATGCTCGGCGGTTCCATTTTCCGCCCATCGACTCGATGACCCTGTTGACCTTGCGGTAGTCAGCTTGGCTCAGCTGCTCGGGCAGGAACAGACTGGCCCGCCACCAGCATGACAACACCGCCGAAGACCCGACGGAATACGGGCCCGCCCCGGTCATCGATCCCCGCTCGGCTACGACGATCTCGGCCTCTAACAAAGCACCGACGACATCGAATGCGACAACCCCACAGCACATCACCCACTGACCCCGCACCCGGACCCTCGCTGCTCTCTGTGAGCGCTCGCCGCCGGAGGGGTGGTCGTCGTCTACATCGCAGCGGATATGCGCGCGCCAACGACGTCAGCATGACGCGAGCCCACTCTTTTGTCATTCCGCGGGGGCTGCCCTACAGCCCCCGACAACGAACGAGGACGCCTGACTCTATCGCCGCTACGACACCGACCTCGCGCTGATCACACCTATCGAAACCACGCGGGCGAACCGGTCGGCACCAACACACGCGGCGAGTGCCCGAAAGCGTCATGACAGCGGACACGAACGCCAGCACGCGCCGACGATCAATCACCCACTGCGCCAAGGCAGTTCGCAGGCACCGGTAGTCGGCCGGGGGTCAGCGGCACGCTCCCGCCGCAGCAGGTAGCTGCTCCGGTATTTCACGCTGACCCGTGCGGCGCTGCGGTGTCGGATCGAAGCCAACAGGACAGTTCTGCTAGCCCGAGAGCAAGCTCGGCGTCGTCCCAGGCATGGGCGGCTCACAGCAACTCACCTGTGTAGTCAGCAAGGCCAAGGCGATGGACCTGGTCCTGACCGGCCGCACCATCGACGCCGAGGAGGCCGAGCGCCCCGGCCGCGCCGCCGACCTGGTGTCTGACACCATCGAGA
>NZ_JBVJLS010000046.1:0-28590 GCF_055584605.1 Nocardia sp. NPDC102475
ACCACGGAACCGTCGTGCAAGACAACGGCACCGGCAAATCCACCTGGTTCGAACTGCATCAGCCACCCGGTGCCGCATCAGGTCTCGGCATCCCGGCCGCCGCACCGGACAACGACCATCCCAGCTCCGACACGGCCACCCCACCCTCGCTCCCAGAACCAACTCCGACGGCAGCCGAAACCGATTCCGCCGCAAGCAGTTCGACCGATCAGCTTCCCGCCCGATCCGAGCCCGACCAGCGGGCCGAGTTCGAGGTGGCAGCAGCACTGGAGAACAGCGCGGACGGCACTGTTCGGGTGATCCTGGAACAGAGCGGTGAACCAGGCGAGCGCAATGCTCACATCACAGTGGGCGATCACAGCTTCGAACTCAGTGAGTCGGACCAGCTGCCGGACTGGCTGGCCGACGCCATTCGCGCAGTACCGCACCTGCGGTTGAATGTCTCAGGCGAGTTGGCTATCGCGGTCAGATTCCGCGATATCCCCAAAATCGCTAAAGCGCTTGCTCCCCACAACTATCTCCGGGGTCCAGCTGAGGCGGCACAGGACAATATCGACTTCGGATTGCGCCATCGAGCGCGAATCAACCGGGGGCGACTGCACGCGGCGCGCAACGATGTTGTGGCCGAACCTACCGTGTACGGTTCGGTTGACTCCATGGTGGAGCTGAATATCTACTCGTTCTGGGACCAAGATTTCCGTAGTGGACTAAGTCGGCTGGGCCTGACCGGACGCAACGATCGAACACTCACGCTCGACGAATTCACCGGCGCGATCATCGCCGACCTCGACCAGCGCCGACAGGCGGCCGAGTCATCGGAGACCGCGGCCGAACCCGATGCGGCGCCGTCGGCGGCCACGCAGCAGGGCAAGCACGCCAACCAAGCCGGTGCGGCCACCGGGCAGCCATCGAGCACCGCGAACACAGGCGAAGTCGATTCCAGCACAACGAGTTCCGGTTCGACGGCCGCCGATGCCGAAACCAGTGGTACGAGACCGTCCGGCGATGAAGCAGGTGCGGGCGGAACCGTCGGCCGACCGTCCCCCGGCTCCGAGGTCGACCCGGCAGTCAACCAGGCGATCGCGGCGCAGGTGTGCACGACCTTCGGCACCGAGATATTGGGGTTGGACAAGCCCGGAATTTCGATCGAAACGGCGCTGTCTGTCCGGAATGCGATTGTCGATGCGGTCGCCGAAGATCCAGTGTGCCGTCCTGCGGCAGTAATCGTCACTCCAATGCCCGACGACGTCTTTGCCGCCGCTGATTCGATGCTGGGCGAACATGACTTGATCGTATTTCTCAATGAGAACTACTTGATCAATCCGGAATATTTTGCCGCGCGAGCAGAGGCAGGTTTCAGGAGCGGTTATCGGGCAGCTCCAACCGGCAACCCATTATATGATCAGCTCCGCCACGAGTTGGCACATCTACGAGATGCGGCCGAATTGCTGTCGCAGCATGCACCTCCGATCGCCCCATCCCAATATGCCCTCCTGAAGGAGTTGCTGACTTCAGGAAGACTAGCCTCGGATGCCCGGTTCGATAAGCGACAAGATTATCGGAACCAGCTGGCTCCGAGGGCATTCGGATTCCTCTTCGAGTATTTTCGAGGACTGCGCAAGAAAGGCGATCTCCCCGCGGATACTCGGTTCGACAAGTGGCTAGACCTTCTCTATGGCTATGCTTTCGAAGAGAAGGACGACCCTAAATCCCCTAGAATGGGAGATCCCAAAGTCGAACTCATACCGGGAGACGAGGTAGACCCGGATTGGGACTGGTGGGGTCAACAGCCGGTCTTCATGCCAGCGGAGGCGCTGGCCGAGGCGAATAATTCATTCGGCCGCAGCGCACAGACAGATCCGAACCACCCTGTGCACGCCCTGCGGGCATTTCTGGCGGGTCGCACAGTCGAAGAGGCACTCCAGGACGGACCGGCGCTGACAGTGTCTCAGCCGTACGTCCGCGGCTCCGTTCCGGCCGCCACGGGGTTCGTCGCAAGCATCGCGCCGGATGGCGTACTCGCCGCGCTGGCACGGAAGTGGCAAGGAATGAGTGCCGTCGCTCGGGCTTCCTACCAGAACGAGCTAGAGCCCGAATTCACATACGTCGGGGAGGACGGCTCCCCGCGCTTCGTGCTCGACGAGCTGGTTTCCCTGGTGGCGCAGCAGCAAGCCAGAATGGGTGCTCCCAGCCCTGCTCCGCAGGAGGATGCAGAGGACGACGGTCCGGACGCACCCGGGGGTCCCGCGAGGTTTTCCCGCCCCGATCCGAACGAACACTCCGCTCCTCCGGGCGAGCCCTCGTCGACCCCGGAATCCGCACCGGACGCCGCTCCCGCCTCGCCTCCAGCACACGATTTCGCGGAGCAGGTTTTCGAATATGCACTGGCGGCGGTGGCACAAGCAGTCGGAAGCGGTGTTGCCGACCTCGACACGGACCAACAGCGGCAGCTGGCTCACGACATCACCGAACAGACACTGCTCATCGCTGACGAAGCCGGTACCACAATGGATATCGGGCAAGTACTCGCGATTGCCGATGCCAATACCCTGTTTCTGCTCGGATACACCCGGCCCAGTCCCCCGGCCCAGCCGACTGGGCCCGTCGAAGAGTCCTCGTCGGACCGGGCGGAGTTGCTGCTGGAAATATTCCCGGCGGACTTGTCGGCCGAAGAGCTGAGGGAGATCGCGCAAGGCATCGGCTGGCGCGACACCGTGAAATTGGCATTGTGCCAGGCGATTCGGTCAGGGCGAATTCTAGAGGGGACGCGCCTGCGCGCGGCCAAAGCAGTCGCCGACCTTCTCGGTATGCCGCCGTCCAGTGTCGGAGCGGCCTACCGGGAACTGGCCGACGAAGGCTATCTAGTGAGCCGCGGCAAACTCGGAACCACGGTGACCCATGAAAACCAATGGCCGACCAACCCGGTGCCGGACCCCCTGACCGCACGGCAACTGCTGGACAAACTCGCCGCACAATCACCACCTGAGACCGGGCGGCGCAGCGGGCGCGACGCATCCAAACTGCAGTTACGCCAAGCAATCCGGTCAGGCCGAATTGCGGAGCAGACGCGCCTGCCCCGGGCCAAGGCAGTCGCCACCGAACTCGGTCTGCCGCAATCGGCTCTGGCCTCGGTATATACAGAACTGGCCGCCGAAGGCTACCTCGTGACCACCACCCACGGCACTACAGTGGCGAGCCACGATCAATGGCCCGAGATGCGAACCATCGCGCCGAAGGCACATGGTGCGCATTCGCCGGGGACTATGGACGCCGCCGACGAGCCCCAAAACCCAGACGAACCTGCGGTACCCGCCTCCCAGAGCAACCCGAGCCCCGACAGGGACCCGGCTACCGAAAGTGCTACCCCAACACCAGCCGACACGGGCGACGCTGCGAGAACCGATGCGGAAGAACCGGATTCGCCGCCTCGCCGTGGCGCCAGACCGCCCCGCCTCGAAGACGTAAGGGACGACGGTAGAGGGGTCGACTTCGTCGACGGCGCGGTCGATCAGGCAGGCGGGCGCCGAGACAAAGGGGCTGGTCCCTGGGTGATCAACCGCTTCGGTGGCGACGGCCCTGGGCGGGACGAGCCGAGGCGACCACGCACAACCCGCAAAGAAGAAGAAACCGCGAGCAACGCGGCCGACAACGAAAATGCCACGAGCACAGGCAGTTCCGGTCATACCTCCGCCAAGGACCAACCCTCCGCACAACAACCGGTCAGCGCTGAAGTCCTCGAGGCGCGCAAGAACCTCGCGAGGGATTACCTGAGGGTCCCCCAGGAAGTACTCGACCAGCCGGAGTTGGTGTGGCATGCGATCGAACTGCTCCAGCGCGAGTGGCGTTCGTTGGACGAGTCGCAACGCAGCCAAACCGTCATTGGTCTCAGCGTCGGGCGCCTTTATCACTGGATCGGGCAGCGAACAAAATTCAATCGCGACATGCGCGATGCCAGTATGTCTACAAGTTTGAGGTCCATGAAACGGACCAGGTTGTATGCCCGGCGTGCCAGTCTGGACGTCGACCTCGTCCGGCTGCTCTCGCTGCCGGCGGAGATCACACCGTTGGTATCGCCGAAAAGCCAGGATCCGCTGTTCGAGCTCAGAGAGATCAGTGAACGCCTGGACACGTCGTCACGCGACCACCTACGGTCGATGATCGAGTGTGTCGAATTTGCACTGGGCCTGGATTCCCCGCGCCACGGAGTTGATCCGTTACACGATCTGATTCTTGACGTAAACCCGCTCCGCAACGAGCATAACTGCGCGGAGTGCGCAATTGTCACCGATCTGAGGCTCAGCGGCCGCACCAACTTGGTCGCGGCACCGTCAGAGTTCGGGCGGGAAGTCAGGCTCGACCTCAACGGTGACTACTACAACCTCCCATTTACCGAAGCTCACTATGCGGCAACGTACCGGCCCGTCCGAAGCTGGGCCGATGTCGAGCGCGAGTTGATCAATGCTGGCCACCTTGCTCGCGGCATTATCAGCTACGAGGACTTCAGGCAGCTGAACGAGCAGGGAATCCCGAAAAGCCACACGCTCAATGTTGTCAACGACCACGGCACAATTCGCTTCCTCGACGGGCAGTACGGCCGCGACCTGACAACCTACATGCGCTCGATGGAGTATCGCTTGCCGCTGCGCTGGCGGAGGCGGCGTCGGGGCGACCCGCCCCCGTTCAACGCTAATTTCCTGCGGACCGACGGCAACTACACTGGGTTCCAACGCGGCGCTCCCGGCGTCAGTCCACTGACCAGCACGTCGCAAATCGCTGCGGACCAAGCGCATTCGGAGCAACGCGGAGGCGCCGAACACGTCCCGATCGGTGACAGCACCGGAGCGAACCCGCCCGGCACCCGCGAACGCCTCGCGGCACAGCTGGAGCAGGCTCGCGCTCGCCTCGCCCAACTCGCCGAGCGGTACAGCATCGATCCGACCCACTTGGCACCGGGTTCCGAGGTGTTGCGGGCACTGCGCGTTAATTCCACTCAGGCGCAAGCGATTCTGGCTCCGCGGCTGGACGACGACAGGCGTGCCGATCCGCCGCGGTCGCCCGACGAGATAACGCGCACATATCTCGAGGCGTTCGAGGCCCACCGCGAGTTGCTGGCGGCGGCTGAGCGGGTCAATGCGCTGGACGCCGAGATTCGGCTGCTCGACAAGGTCGACGCGGCCCGTGGCCATGCCGATTCGACGGCGGCGCAAGCACAGGACTTGGATGCAGTGCGGCGCAAGCGAGACGAGGCGGCAGCCGAACTCACGCAACAGCTCGGTGTGGACCAAGCGGTATTGGGCGCGTGGGTCAGCTGGGTGGTTACCTTCCTCGAGACCAACGGCACGCAAGACGACGACCCCCGACTCCGCAACGCCAAGCAATTCGTCGAATTCCATTCGCGGACAAAGACCGCCGAGGACGCCCGCGTCTTGGAAGACCGGCGCGGTCGGCTCGACGCCCTCGCTCAGCAGCGGCAGGCAGCCGAACTGCGACGGGAACAAGCCCGCGCGGTGATCGGCGCCAAGGCCGATTTGGTCGTTCTCGGGCTGACCAACCCGGCACAGCCCGATGAGCTGACCGCACCGGAGTGCGTCGCGTTCCAGCGCTGGGATCAGCAGATTCATAATCTCGACAAGCAACTCGGCGCACTCGCCGACGATATGCTCGCCCCGCGTACAGAGCCGCGTCCGGTGCTTCCGAAAGATTGGGCCGCGCAACATCCGGAACTGGATCAGATCGCGGACGGCGCGTGGTATCAGCTGTCCACGGTGCGCTCAGATGTTTCCCAGAGCGGTGATGTCGACGAGATTACCGCGTCCGCAATGGGTTTCGATTCGCTGAATCGGGAACAGCGCTGGGCGCTGGTTCCCCAACCGCACGACGATAAGCGCGCTTTGCCCGCGCGCTGGCGCGACCGGATCGTCCGGTTGGGGATCAGCCGGGAGATGCTGGACAGCGACCTGCAGTTGGCACTGCAGCAGCCCGACAACGCGGATCCGATGGCGGCGCTCGAGCTGCAATTCGAGCAGGCCGACTTCCTACGACAGCGGATGCGTCTGGAAGCGGCGTTGCTCGGAATGGCCGCGGCGGCGGAACTCGCGGCCGATCTACCCGGCCACCCGCGTGTGCACGTCTTGGACTACTACTCAGGACATTTCGAAATACCGGCACATTTCGAACTAGCCATCGGCGATATCGATGCCGCCGACGAAGTGCACATTCGAGTCTTCGATCAGGACCTCACTCCGGCGTCCGTGATCGCCGCGGTCGCGCGGTTGGCGCGGGATGTCGAGGCGGCCGCACGCGACAATCCCGGAAAGCGAGTCGCCTGGGTGCTGCGCATGACGGGTGGCGCCGGTGTGGATCAGGCCCTGCCAGCGCTGACCGAAGATCTCGTTGCACGCAAGCGAATTCGCGATTATTACGCCACCCGGCCGGGTGGGCGGCCACCGCTGCCCGGCTTCCATCTCGTCTCCGGGCACGAGGGTGCCGACGAGTTGGTACTCCGTGCGAAGCAGGGGCCCGGACTGTCCGGCCTCCTGCTGGAAACCCAAGAGCCACAAATCGATTCGACAGCGCACGGCGACGGCTCGGTCGGATTCCGAAGCCCGGACGGGCCACCGGTGTCCTGGAACGACTTGGCACTGGCCCTGCTATTGGAAGGCGCGAACGCCAAGGACTGCGCGCCCGACGTGAGAGATGTGCTCGAACGTGCGGGCCTGCCGGTCCGGCGGCGGCCGGATCAAGGTCCGCCGGGGGAAATGTACGCGGAGGAGTTCAGCTGGGCGACGAGCGCGGGGTGGGTGCCAGGTGGTTTCGTGGCCGATCAGCACGGCACCGCACGCGACAAGGCCGCGGACTTGCACCGCGCCTTGGGTTCCGGAGCACGGGTCGCGATCGTATTCGACCGTCCGGGCGGCCGCGGCGCACACATCTATCTGACGAAGACCGATGACAGCGGCGATGTCTGGGAACGCGAACTGGTCGGCTACGATCCCCGCGAAGAGCCGCTGGAGTACCGTTCACGCGAAGAACAATGGACGCGGTACGAACGCGGGACTCCGGATGAGCCGGGGGCGCAATACTTCGGAGTCGCCTTCGTCCCGAACGACGACGGCACCGGTCTGCAACCCATCCCCCGGTTCGACCCCGATACCGATCCGGTGGCAACCCCTGGCGAACCACTCGCCGACTACCCGATCCACCCGATGGGTTCCCGGCCCGAGCCCGACGACAGCGCCCCCGAACCCGACCAGATCCAGGCCCAAACCCCGTCCTCGACAACCGAACCCACCGGACCGCCGCACGACACACACGGAGCGCCGGCACCGCTGGCCGCTGCGGGTGGCCGTACGGATGCGCAGGTCGATTCCGCGGGTGTGCCCAACAATGATGCGACGCCTGAGGTCAACCGTTCCGGCGCAACGGAATCGACGGGTCCGGCTTCGAAAACACCATGGAGCGGCCGTCCATCCGCAGCGGACAGTGCCGCATCGCAGGTGCCCGCACCCCGCACGTCCGGCAGGTTCACGCCCTGGAGCGGTAGTCCTCAGCCCGTAGCCGATGCGGCACACTCGGTACCGGATCAGTCGGCCGCGGCATCGACGGCCCCGGATCGCCCGCAAGACCCGGACACACTCGGCCCCTCCTATCGCGAACTGCACAACTGGGCCACGGCCCTGTCCGACGAAAACGCACAGCAGCTGATCGCCCATACGACTGCCGAAGTCACTGCGCATCTCGACACCTTCCGGCACGGCGCACCGCCGCCGGTCGAAGCCGCGGTGGCCGCGGCGCGATTGCTCAATGTACTGATTTGGGAGCAGTGCCACCGGGTCCAGGCGAATACTCATCAGGGAAACATCCCAGACTACTCGACGCTGTTCGAACTCGCCCGCGACCTCGAGGCTCGCCTGCCAGCTGTTCGGGCGTTGCTGGCTGCCGCGAATGCGGTATTCGATCTCGCCGGTGCGCTGCGCTCGCGAGCACCAGAGGACATCCCGGCGCCATTCGGCAAGCCGGAAAACGAACTGAATTTCCTGGATACTCTTCCATCGCACCTCGGACGCATGGTCGACAGCATGACTACCGCTGTCGAAACGATGCCCTGGTCCGAGGATTGGGGGTTCCCCAGGAAAACCAGACCGAGCGACGAGCACCGCGGACCCGCCAACGCCGCGATTGCCCAAATCAAGGGGCTGGCAAGACATTTCGAGATACGAGCTACGGAGCGGACGGATTGGTCCGAATATATCGACGGCTACCTGATGGCGGGGCTGGTCGGCGGATTCGATGCCGACGTTGCCCGCGCCATCGGCGCACTGCGTTCGGAATCGGACGCCTTCGATCCGACACGAACGGAATCGGGCCGGGCCTTCGCCGCGACCGCGGCAGCATTCCTGCCGAACGTCGTCACCGTGACGAGTTACTACCTGACCCGAACTCGCGAGCCCGACGCCGCATTCGAACTCCTCGAAATAGCAAGCAATGCCTTCGTGGAGACCGCCGCTCACCTACCCGGCCTCCAACCACTGCACGATGCAGCCGAACTGATAAGGCACCTCCGCGACGCGATCGCCGAACATCGGAGGCCGCAATCGGACTTCCAGGATCCGTTGATGATGCGCGGCCGGGCAATTACCTTGTTCGTGCACCATCCGCGCTTTTCCGAGTTGCTCGCGCAGACAACCCTCGCGCTGCGCCAAGAGGCAGAAGCCGCGGCCACCGCGGTCGGCGATGTAGATCAACTGCCGGAGGCGCAGATGCGCCAGTTGATCGCTGGGCATGTCGCACAGGGGCATCCGGAGCACGCGGTCGATCTGATCCGGGAACGCTTCCGGGGCAAGGTATTCCCGTGGATCCAGGCCAACGTCGGTGAGCCGATGGCGACCCGGGAGATTTTCGACGCAGCGTCCGAGAGCGCGATCAGGCGCCTCGACCAAATCGGGGATCGCGACGTCGAAGAATGGCTCGTGCTGAACGCGAGAAATCTCATCGCCGAACATCGTCAAGTCGCCGAGTTCTGGCACCGAGTCCAAGATTTCTTGATCCGAGGTGCCGATCTCGCCGAGTCCGACCCCGTCCGCGCGGCACTGGCCGAGGCGACCGTACCCGACGTGCGCAGCGCCCTCGACAAGCTCGGCCCCGACCACCGGCGGAATCTCGCCCGATTCCGGCCGGTGCAATCCGGCACAGTGGTTCAGCCGGTACCACCCGGCGATCCCGAGACCGAATCCTCCGCGCTGTGGAATGCCACCCGTGCGTTGGCCTCGGCGGTTGTCACCACTACCCGCGCCAGGAACTCGGAGCAAACGCGCGGTGTCCCGTGGCCGACGTTCGCTGGTATGCGTCGCCGACCAGGTGCCAACACGGATGCGAAGCGGTTGCCCGCCGAACAGGTTCGGATCATTCGTTTGTTCGCAGCGGGCATGACGGATTGGCAAATCATTGCCAATCTCGGAATCTCCGAGCATGTGTTGGATGTGCGAAAGGCCAACATCGCACGCGAGTTCCGAACCGGCGAACGGGCCGAGATAGTCAAGAAGGCGCGGGATTGGGGCATTCTCGCCGACAACACACCGGCGGCCGCGCCGGATCCGCAGGTCCAATCATCCGATGAGCCGATCGAACCGGTAGTGTCTCCCGTTCCGTTGAATTCGGTTGCACTCGACAAGCTTTCATATCGTGAAGCCGCAGTTGTCGGTCTGGCGGCACGAGGTCTGTCGAATAGCGAAATCGGCAAGCAACTCGGCATTGCACCGCACACCGTGGAGAGCCACCTCGGACGCGCCGGCCGCAAAATGGATACCCGAGGACGGAATGCCACAATTGCGGAGGCGACGCGTCCGGATACCCCGCCTGACACCGCCGCGGCACGCCAAGCCGCGGCACCCGCGACGGATGTCGGATCGTCCTCGGCACCAGCGGATTCCGAGACCGAGGACGCCGCCGCGCGGTCAGCCGTCGCCACACCGGAACCGCCCGATTCACCCGGTGCCGACCAGCCAGCATTCGATTCGGTCGCGGCGCAAGACGTACGCACGGTCGCGCTGACCGAAGTCGAGGCACACGTTCTTCGTTTGGTAGCGGACGGCATGTCACGCGCGACCGCCGGGGCGGTCCTCGGCATGGCGCCGAGGCGGGTCCATCGGTTCCTGACACAACTGGCCGAGAAGGTCGGCGCCGACGGCCGGATTCAGGTGATACCCGCGCCGCTGGACACAGATCCCACGTCGACCCGTATGTCGCCGCGCCAACTCGAGATGCTTCGCGTCGTCGTCGGCACCCTGCCCGACACCGCCGACGGCGATTCGACGACAGTCTCCCCGGATGCGGTGCAGGACTTCCGGATTCGTACAGCGGCCGAACTCGGCACCGGTGACGCGCGGCCAGTCGATGACGCCCGATCCGAATCGACCACCGATCAACCCCGCTCAGCGACAGCTGCCGAACCCGACCGTGCCGAATCCGACCAACCGGACGCGACGGCCGCGGACCCCCGGATCAGCCCGGCCCCCACGGAAACCGATGGCACTCAGGCTCCGCAGCAAGACGCGCGCGCTCGGCCGCCGACGGCGGCGGCGGAGCTGACCGAACCGCGCGGTGCCACAGAGATCGAAGACATCGACGAGACCGACGATGTTCGGGCAAGAATCGCAGACACAGGGTTGTTCACCATGACGGGTGAGCAACTCGAGATCGAGCCGCTACAGAAGACCGAAGGCGGTGCGGGCCCCGACTATCGCATCGCTGGCAGACCGTTCGACTACTACACGGCGCACGGCGGAGACGTCGATGCGTTCGCCGCCGGACTCGCGGAACTCGTCGGCACACAGCAGACCGACCGGATTTTGGCGGATCTGTCCGACGCCCCCTTCACTCCGGCGGACCTCGGCGCGCGCCTGCGGCAACAACCGATGATCTCCGGCCTCGCCGAGCTCATCGCGATCGATCACTACGGCTGTGCCGTGCCGGTCTTCGAACGCAATAACGTCCTGGCTCTGCCCCTCGAGGTGTCCGGTACCATCGTCGTGCTCGACACACCACCTCGACTTCAGGAGATCGAGGCAGCACCGAGCGATTGGATTTCGGGACTGGTCACCACCGCCGAGATGGCAAGTCCGACAGCAGATGTGCCCGGCGAGCCGAGTGCGAACCGAAGCCGCCGGACCTTGACCCTGCACGTGGTCCAAGCAGCGGGTGTCAGTCACCACCAAATCCGGGACGCCCTCGAGCTGCCACCGCCACCGAGCGTCGAGATCACCAGCGACGATCTCACGGTAAGTTGCGAAATCGCCCTCTACCGTTCGATGACCGACGGCGCCATCGCCTACATTACCTACGGCATGCCCGAGGTCGATCGCCCTGAATTCGACATCGTGCGCCGAACCATCGATGCCGCACTGCTGAACCATTTCCCCGGTGAAGCGATAACGGTCCACGAGTACTACGACTACGGGCATTACACCGATCAGGGCGACGCGCCACGCCGACTGAGCCCGCGCCCGGCCACGGCCGCATCGGTTGCCGGCACCTCGGCTACCGAAGCATCTCTCACGTCGACCACCGAGGCGCCCCGGGGCGGTAGCCACGAACAGACGAGCGCCGCCGAACCAGCGCACCGATTCGTGTTCGACACCGACGGACCGCGCATTGAAATCGCCACCACCAACCCTCAACGGCCGCTGCGGAATTCCACCGGTCCCGCCGATGCCGCGAACGAGTCCGCGTCTGCTGTGGAAAACGGCCAGGTATACCACCGACTGATGGCCCAAGTCGGCAACCCGCAGATCGCACGCGACCTCGCCGCCAGAGTCCACGCACGCGCCGCCCAAGAGGAACTGCCCACCGAAACCCGAGCCGCCGAACAACGACTGTTTGCCATCGGCGAGGACGTCCTCGCCGAACACCGAGCCGCCATGGCACAACTCGACGCAGCCATCGGCAACCGCCCCACACCCGGACGCCAACAACCCCTGGCCCCCTTCCAACACGGCGGGGTCTTCTTCCACAACCTCCCCGATGATCACCAACCGCCGCTAATCGCGCACCAACCCGGTCCCTCCCCCGCCGCAACCGAGCCGAAACGGGGCAAAGCGGTACAGGGTGACAACACGAAGCGGATAACTCCCGACGAACTACTGGAGATATTCGCCGAGGCGCCGGTAACGGAAGGTCTGGCGGAGAAAGCCACCCGCCGAGGGTGGCCGGGCTGGCCGGCCGTTCTCAATGCCGAGCTGCGCAAAGCGATCCGCTCGGGTCGATTGTCCGACGGTCAGCCGCTGCCTACCGTGCAAGACCTGGCCACGCGGTTCGGGATGCCGAAGGCCGCCATCGCCGTGGTGTACCTGCAATTGGGCGTCGACGGATATCTGGTGAGCCACACCAGGGCGGGCACCTCGGTAGCGTGGCATTACCCGCAGCTGCGGCAATCGATCGATGAGCATGTCGCACAAGGTCATCCGGAACGGGCAGTCGATCTGATCCGGGAAGAGTTCGGGGACAAGGTATTCCAGTGGGTGTTGCGCCAGGTGGACGGGCCTCGGGAGGCTCAGGAGATTCTCGACCTGGCATGCGCCGATGCGATCGGTCGTCTCGGGCAAATCGGTGATCGGGGCCTGCGCGAGTGGATTGTCGTCAACGCCAGAAATCTCATGGCGGATCGTCGTCCGATTGCCGAATTCTGGCACCGAGTTCGGGATTTCGTGATCCGCGGCACCTGGGTGGCGGCTTCCGATCCGCTACCGGCGATATTGGCCGACGCAACCACATCGCAGGTGCGCCAACTCCTGCGTGAGCTCGCCACCGACCATCGACGAGCACTGGGCCCGTTCATGCCGCTGCGCCCCGGCCTGGCCAACCGATCGAGGACCTCACTCGGCGATCCCACTATCGCACCCCCAGAACTCTGGGATGCGGCCCGCGAGCTGGTCATTGCGGTCGCAGCCCGACAGGGCGTACGCGCGCGGATCCCCGTCGAGCCGGTCGACACCCGCGTGCTATCCGAAGTCGCCCCCGGCGTGGACCCGCATGCCGAAATTCCCGCCGCGGAATTGGTTGCGGCACTGGCGCGTAGCACAATCGTGGAAAACACGCCGCCGATCGTTCGGGAGGCGCTGGAGAACGACACGCAGGCACTGCAGGACTGCATCGAACAACTCGTACCGGCGCAGCGACAGGTCCTCAACCTCCGCTTTCGGTTCGAACTGTCACCCGACCAGACGGCGGCCCTGTTGGGCCGCGACGTAGGTGCGGTCCGCACGGCCCAACGCGCCACGCTTGTCCGGCTTGCTCGGCTACTGGAGCAGCGGGCAGGAAACGAACCGTTGGCGGTGGTCCAGGAAGCGCGGGACGATGATCCCGACGCCTTCGCTCGCACCCTCGCCCTACTCGGCGAAAAACAGCGCGCCGTCATCGAGCGACGACTGATACAGCAACAGTCCAACGCTGAGCTGGCTCGGGCACTCGGACCGAATCACCGCAATGCCTATTACCGTGCCATTCAACGACTTTCGGCATTGCTGCTCGGCGACGCTCGAGCGCATCCCGGCGCGGATGCGGATCGGGAACTGGTCCGACAGACCGCACTGCTAAACCTCGTATCAGCCATCGGCGAGCTCACCAACGCCAATTACCGGCAGGCCCTGACCTCGCGATTCGTGCGCGGACTTACCCGTCGTGTCGCCGCGAACGAGGCCGGTGTCGGCCTGCGGGCTTTCGAGATGCGCGAGCTGCGCGCGATCCGTGCTCTCGCCGGACGATTGCGCCCTGCACCAACTGACGCGTGGATGGACTCCGAACAGACGATGTCCGACCTGACGACGATCTGGGAGTTCCTACGAATAGATCCGAAGTGGGCGTTCGATGCCGGACGTGATTACGGTGCCGTCGTCGTATTCGGCAGCCCGGACGACGGCGCGTCGGCCGTCGTCGCGAACTTTGTTCATGAGCGGGGACTCGGCGAAATCCCGGTGGTGTTCTCCGGTTGGGACAAGAAGGGCGCCGACCGGCCCGATCATGAACATCGGCACTGGGCGACCGAGGCCGCCAAATTCAGATTGGCCGCGGAGAAACTGGGCCTGAACCCCGACCGAATCATCGAGGAACCGCACGCACGGAACACCAGGCAAAATGCGGCGCTTTCCATAGCTGTCCTGCGGGAGCACGGTCATGATGTCGAATCCATCGTCGTCGTCTGCACACCACAGCACGCACGGCGGGTGTGGGCGACGATCAAGCGGCACTGCCCGGCCGTCCAGCACATCGCCATCGTCGGTGCCGCGGTTTCCGTGGACAACTACATCCGCTACGGACTGCGCTCCGATACCGCCGGGGATCCCACGCCACGTGAGGTGGTGACGGAGATCTTGTCCGAGATAAAGGGCCTGATGGAGACACCGCGCAAGGGACACATCGTGGGACAGGTGATTCCGCGCGATGTGCTCGTGGCCTATCGCACGCTGACCGAGACGTTGGGCATTCCCGCGGCAAGCAACCTTGCCGAGTATCTGCACCCTGTCACCTTGTCCGAACAGGAAACCGACATCCTCCGCATGCTCGTGGCGGGCCGGTACTTCACGGAGATCGCAGCGGCACTGAGCACCAGCCCGGCACAGGTCCGCACACACGCCCAACATATCCACCGCAAGCTGCGAGCAAGTGAGCGGACGCAGCTCGCGGCGGCGGCAGCGGCGGCGGGAATCGAGTTGGATACGACCACACCGGTCGATCCCGGCGATGCCGCGGACTCCGGGAAGGCCACCACACAGCCCGGCCCGGTAGTCGACGATTCCAACGACAACGATGACGACGACGATCCCGGCGGCGGCACGCCGACACCAGGACCGAACCCCGGCCCGCCTACTGGCGGGCCGACTTCGGGTGGCACCAGCGCAGTACCCGCTGCCGCCGAGCGCGACCAGCGGACGCGCGCAGGCACGGATCCAGAAATGCCCAGTGCCGCAACAACACTCAACCCTCGAGTAGGGAGTAGGGCAAGCCGGCCGACATCGCGGCAGCGACATACGGATCGCGCCTCGCGACCCGAACCCGTACACCCTCAGGTACTTCTCGGCCTAGCGGGCGTCCCCGACCCCGACAACCCATTCGGCGACCGTGGCAACGTCCTCGACGACGGCCCCGGATTCGGACGAGCACGCGGACGCCACCGGATAGAACAGCAATGGATACCCCACGCCGACGGCGGCGGCTTCCCCCGCGGCAACGGCAAACCCGACACCACGCCGCTCGACACCACCCCACGTCCCAACGAGGTACCCGCAGCACCACCGGGAGGCGGTGGACCGCCCCGAACACCAACCGACTCGACAACACGCGTCGTCGCGGATCCCGCGACAATGCAGGAGCCCCAACCTGACTCGACCGACACCGAGACGTATGAGCCGACCCCAAGCAACTCTCGAATCGGCCGAACGCTGCCTCCACAGTCGACCGAACCCGGTTGGCGACACCGGCGCACCCAGGACGAGGTCGCACTGGCTCGCTCGCTGTACAACGATCCGCGCAGCCGGGCGGCCGTGATCGAAGTGCTCGACTGCCTGCGCGAAGTACTCGTGCAGTTGCATCCGGAAGCTTCTCCCGACCAGATCGACGATGCGTTCTATGCGTACGAGAACGTGAAGTGGGGCGGCGCGGTGCCGCGTCACGTGTCATTGGATGAACTTCGGCGCCGCGGGAATCTGCGTGAGTTGATGTCCGCCGTGCTCAACGCCATGATCCGCAATGCCGAGCTGACGGAGACCCGCTCGGGCACCACACTCGCCGACGGCCTCGCCAGACTGTTGAATCAAGCGGATTGGCAGGCACAGGCAGCGGCTATCGGGTTGAATATTCCCGCACTGGGTGCCATCCGCGAGTCGATGCTGGCCGAGAAACGCGACGCCACGATCACTGCCCTGGACTTCCGCGAGGTCACCCATCTCGTGCAAGCGACGGATCCGGTCGTCACGCAACTCCTCGCTGAATACTCCCAGCGCAACGATCTGACGCACAACCGCTCCCCTGACGAGATGGCGCGCCGGAGTCCCGATCTGGCGGAATACGCGCTGCTGTCGATGCCCCTATCGGAACGGGAACTGGAAGCCATTCCCTCCGGCATGCTCATAGCCCGGAAAATCAGCGTCCTGGATCCGGCAAGAGCGCTGCCGCGCGACCCGCGCGGCCGGGTCGACGTGGAAGAACTGCTCGGGCAATTGCGGTCCGAAGATCCGGCGATCACGGATGTACTGCCGCTCTATCGCTACGACGAGCACAGTCTGCGGATGTTCGACTCGGCCGGATATGCCGTCGTCGATTACGTGCGTGTCTTTCACGAGGCGGAACCGGTCAGCCTCGCAATGGCTCTCGAACTGGACCCCACCCGATACTCGGTCTCACTGCCATGGCGCCCCGGTACAGCATTGGTTGAGCTCGACACCGACGATCCGTTGTTCCAGAAGATTGCTGTCGACCGCCGGTTTGCGCTTACGGCGGGGCCTTCCGGCAGCGCCACCCGGTTGGTCGCGTACACCAACTTGTTGCCGACAGGCTTTCCTGGGCTCGACTTCATCGGTGCGGCAATGGGTTTCATGATGCCGCACCATCACTCGCTGCACGAGATCGTGCACGGGCTGCGGATGGCCGGCGTCCGCTTGGTGGACGACGCGATAATCACCGACGCCGATGTCGCCGTGTTCTATCGCGCCATGCGCAACCGGTTCACACGTCCACGACCGGCCCCGACGCCCTTGGAATGGCTCGCCACCCGCGCCACGGCCGGAACTTCGACGGAGCCGAGTACGCCGCAACAGAAGGCTACATCCGGCAGGCGATCGCCGTGGAGCAGCCAACCATCCGCCTCGGATTCGGAGACCACATCTGCTGCGGCACCTGAAACCGCTGCGCCCGACCCACGCCCGCGACGCCGCCCCGCGGCCCGGCCCGGATTCATGGGCGTCCCCGACCCCGACGATCCCTTCGGCGACCGCGCCAACCCCCTACATCACGGTTTCGAACCCGCACGCGGACGCCGACGGGTCGAAGCGCTCGCCCAACCCCACGCCACTGGCGGAGGCTGGCCTCGGGGCACCAGGAAACCTGCGTCGGACGCGACTGACGATCCACCTACCACGGAGCCGGGTGCACGGCACGACGAAGACACCGATCAGCCGAACCGCGGATCATCCACCGGCGCCCCCACCAGTGCCCAGCTGACGATCATGGATCCCGGTGCCGAGAACGTCGCACCCGGACCCGAGTATTGGCGCCCCGTTCAGGATGCGATCAAGACAGTGGTGGCGATCGACCCTGAGGGATTCGAATACCTACTGAAGATGCCGATGCCCCGAGACGGGGCGCCATTCGGAGCCGACTGGGTCAGCAATCGGCGGGACTGGTTCCATGCACTGTTCAAGGAAGACATCGACACACTTCGGGATGTGGAGCTCACCGAGAAGGATCTCCTGGAACTTGCCCGGTTCATCCAGCGCTTTCCCATATACATGACGCTTGCATTGATCAACGTGACCGGCTCGTCGATCGATCAACTGGTCCACGAGCACAAGATCGACTGGCGCACACTGTTCTTCACGCAGGAGAAGATCACGCGGGACGGCGAGACCATCCCGGGCGAGACCATCCCGGTCGAGACCATCCCGGTTTGGAAGTTCCGGACCAAGCCGGTAGGCACCCCCGAAGAGGCAAGCCGCCGGGATTCCACCGACGAGACCAGGTGGGCCAGCTGGCAGCGCGCCACCTCGAACGATGAACTGCCGCAACTGCTGCTGATCGCGGCTGGCATCATGCAGTACTTCTCCGGCAGGCCGATGCTGGACGACGACATCGAGCTGATGGACGACGCCCGCGCGCGCGGAGTGATCACCGATGACGAGTACGCGTTCTGGACCCGGCACCTGAAAGACGACCTGTGGTCGGCAGGGTTTTACCCGGGATGCCGGTGGCTCGAAGCGCAGAGCGACGACTACCTGCGGGCTCGGGTCCACTGTGCCTTCATCTGGTCGAGAATCGGCTCTCGCCCTGCCGAGGAATACCTGATGGCGGTGACCGACAAATACCTGCTCAGCACCGTCTTGCGGGAAAGCACGGAGTTCGGGTTGGGCACCGCGAACGACATCGTGAAGAGCATCGCCGGTCTGCTCCCCGGGCGATCCGGGCAGCTGCTCCTGGAAACGGGGCAGCACATCTTCGGCGGCATCACCGGCAAGATCGCAAGCGCAGTGCGCGCCGCGACAGACTGGGCAGCGGATCGCGTATACCCGGCACCACCAACGGACGCCGAGACCGAGTCGACACCGGCTCTTGAACGCGCCGCCGGCAATTCCGCCAAGCCTGACCTCGAACCAGACCACCCGCCCCGCAGGCGCAAACCCCACCGCCCCGCGGCCCCGATCGGCGCGATGGCCGTCCCCGACCTCGACGACCCTTTCGGCGACGCAGGCGACCATACGGCAGGCATGCCCGGACTCGGCGCTCCCCAAGGGCCAGAGCTGCATTTCGACGGCGGCATCGACCCCGCGGTACTCGACCTTCCCACCCCGAAACGTCGCGGACGACGCGCCGCTGGACACCTCGACCCGGTTGTCAACGCCATCGGCCCCAATCCGGAGGGACACGCATTCAACCCCCCCGGCCGACAACCGGAACCAACCCCGGACGACCAACGCGACCAACCGACCGACGCGGGCGATACGGCCGGACAGCCGGACCCCCTCGACCCGGGACTCATGCGGATCGTGCTCCAGGAAGTGCGAGAGCTGGTGGGCGCCGACCTCATAGCACAGGACATCGCGGCCGAGGCATTTTCGCAGGCGGGCGAGCAGGGTGCCGAGGCGCTGCTCGCCGTTGCCCGCGAGCTGGCAGTAGATCATGTGCGCTTCGCCCGATTCCGGCAGGCTCTGCTGGTCGCTCTCATCATCGACGCCAAGGTCGACATTTCCGATCCCGTGGTTCGCGCCCTGGCCGAGGCGAGCAGAAATGAGCTGGAACGCTGCCTTGCCGAATTACCTGAGGAACGTGACGTTCTACGGGCACGATTCTGGGACGGGCTCACTCGGCAACAGGCCGCTGATCGGCTGCGACTGGGCAAGGCTCCGTGGGCGGTGGAGCGCCGCGCGCTTCGGCGCGTCGCAGCGCAGCTGGCCGCGACCGTCGCCCTACCGGAGCGGGACAACCAGGTATCCGAATTCGCACCGGTCCCAGCGACCACACGCCCGATACCCGGTCCCCCGATCGAGGATCTCCGCTTCCTGGGCGGTAGAGATGGCGTCGATATGCCACATGAGATGGCAGCGGCGATAATCGAGGAAGCCCTGCGCAACCTATCTTCGGCTTTGGACGGCAACTATAATCTGAATATTCGGGTCGGCCCGTTTCTGGTGCGTATACGGAAGCCGGGCGACAGTATGGACACCAGACTCACTTCCGAACCACGGGTGATCGAGTGGCTCACCAAACGCGATGTAAAGATTCCGCGGCTGTACTACCTCATGAACGGTGTCACGCTGCCCGATGGAACTGTCGTTGACGGCGTGCAGATCCAGGGGTTCGTGGACAATGCCCGTCTATTCCACGATCTGCCCGAAAAGCCGATCGCGATCATGGTGGCGAGTATCAAAAAACTGCATGCACAGACCAAGGGCATCGGAAGTGGGCTCAACCTCCTGCGCTTCGTCCAGAAACTGGTCGATGAGAAAATGTCCGTCTTCGCGAGGTCGCGCGCCCAATACCGGGATACTTTCGACGCGCTGGGGATCCCGAGCGATCCCTTCGCACCCGTTCTGGCCATGGTGTCGCCGACGCAGTATATCGATCCTGTTCTCATACACTCGGACGCGCATTTCAAGAATATTCTCTACGATCTCGAAAGCACGGTGACGCTCCTGGACTTGGAACTCGCCAGGCCGGGCGACCCGGCTCTCGACTGGGCCCGTCTTCGCCTCCTCGAGGGGGCCGGCCCGAGCGCGGAACTGCTCCGGCGGCTGCTGCCGCGAACGGACCGCGATGACATGTACGACCTGCTGTCGCAGATCGAGCGAACCCTCATCGACACCGTTCGACACACGCGCGCGGCGATGTTCGGTCTGCTCACTCCCGAGATGATCCATTTCGCGGCAACCGAGTTGGCGAGCGCGTTCCGAGCGGCCAGACGGAGCCAAGGAATCCGCGGACTCCTGTCCAGACAGCAGTATTTCGAAGCCATCGGAGTTTCGAGCCCGCCTCCCGCGCAGATAACCGACCCTGAGATGCTGGCCATCGACATCGACCCCCTCTATTACGTCATCGGTCCGCCCGGACGAACTGAAACCGCGATACCCAGCTTCACCGACGCGTCATTCGATGAATTATGGGAATGGGCTCACCAGTTGCCGTTCGATGAGATCCGGCAAGTATTGGCCACGTTGCGCGCCGAAATCACCGCTGTGCTGGCAGATTTTCACCGTGGTACAAGGTCACCTCGAGTACCAACCGGTCCGGCACGAGCGCTGAACACGATTACGTTTGTACTCTGGGAGAGAATCTCCGAGGGAATAGCGTTCCTCGGCGATGCTCAGTACCTCGAACTGCTCGACGACGCAGCGATGTCGGAGGTGATGGAGTATTTCGCGGGGTGGGCCCCGATTGCTCGCGAAATGCACTTCGGAGCACGCGCGGTGTTCGACTGCATCGGGAGCCTTCGGATGCACCATGTGCCACCTGCACTCCTTCATGAACTTTCGGTATCGGCCGGGCATCTCGCGCACAGCCTGGAACTGCTGGCCGAGTCGGCGGACACCGGAGATACTCCTAGTCTCTCCGGTGCGGAAGATTTGAGGACAGCACGTCTCCCGCACCTGATATCGACGATGCAAACCGTCTGGTACCCCCAAGAAGCGGCTTTCTACACCGACGTCGCGGACACCTATCTGCGATTGCCGCGGCACGAACACGACCCGGCGGTGGCCGATGCCTTCGGCAGGCTGCCGGATCTCGCGACAGTGTTCGCTCGCGCACGAAACGGCGCCGAGCGGGAATTCGCCGCCGCGGCAGCGGCCTACCTGGAGTGCCTGGCTACCGTCACGCGGTACTACTTGCTCAGGACCAGCGACTACGCATCCGGTCTCGAACATCTCGGCCGTCTTTCCGAGACGCTGCAGGCTATCGTTGCGCGTCTGCATGGACACCAGGCGCCGCACACCGCCGCCGCCACCGCACACGAACTGCACGAACAACTCGAGCCATCGCAATTCGGGTCGCTCTATGTGCGGCCGCGAGCGATGGCCACGCGCGCATATGACCGGCTCTTCCTTGACGCATCTTTCGGCGACGCGGTGGATCAGACCCTGGCTCTCCTACATGGGATGAGCAATCCTCCGGTGGCGGACCTGCCGACCGACCGACCCGGGCCTGCTGCTGGTGGCTCCGGCACACTCCCCGGACACAACGCCACCGAACCCGAGCCCTTCCACCATCCCGGGGACAACCCGTTCGCCGCTGAACGCCACCGCCTCGCCGGCGGAAAACGGCCAAAGCACCTTGGTAACCAGTTCCTGGCCTTCCACCACAACGACGACGTTCCAGGCGACCCCGTGCAATGGGATAAACCGCACCGGCATCGCGACCTCCCATCGGAGCCGAACGAAAATGCCTCGGGCACAAGCGCATCGAGTCGAAGTGACCAGCCCCCAGCGGCACAACCACCGGTCGGCGAACCCGTGGTGAGCCCGATGGAGCATGTTCCTTCCGAACGCGGCAGCGCACCAGCCCCGCATACTCACGAACAATTCGTCGTCCGCGGCGCCACCGATACGAGCGAGAACCAGAACATCAGCGCCGCCTATCCGGCGCGCGACCAACTACTGCGGTTGCTCGGCGAACGGTTCACCTGGCTCACCGACGAGCAGGTCGCGGCGGCGAACGTGCTGTTCACGCAATTGGTTGTGAAAGCGAGGAAGCAGCCGGACACCCGGATCGAGGCCGTCGTGACGGCGACGGACGAACAGGACATTCGCAAAACGCGCGTCGAAGTGGTCACCATCTCCGCGCCTGGGGGCACCGAGGCACAGATCGACCATCAGCCCACCGTCGCGCTCAGGGCTTTCTCGGACGATTTCGGCACCACTCATTCGGAAAGCGGCACCCGGCATTCCGCCTGGTTCGAACTCCATCACCAGTTGGAAACGGCTCCCGAACAAGCACTGCCGCCCGCGGCCCGGGTCGGGAGAAATCCGCACTCGAGCGACCTCGACGAGGATGCGGTATCCGGCGTGCTGGTCGTCGACTCGCGTTCGCCCCGGCCGGAAACTCGCCGACGGCCTCTCGGAGTCAGCGGGACCGTCGTCAGCGCGGAGACCCGGTCTGGTGTGCTGGTTCTGCACGCCGCGGAAACCGTACGGTGGCGGGAGATCGATGATGGACCCCGTAGTACGAGAACGATCACGATCGATACCGGAACCGGGGATCCCCCAGTCGACTGCCGAATCGAATACGCACTCGACCTGATGGGCAACGCCCACGCGTGGGTCGACTTCTTCGGTCCGGTTGTCGGCGGTTCCCACTTCGATCGAGTGTCGAGGATGATCGATGCGGCCTTGCATACCCGTTTTCCAACCAAAATGATCGCGGTCCAGCACGGCCGGGATTGGTTGGGTTCACATCGGTATATCCGACCAGGAGCACTTGCGCGGCGGGCGACACGGGACGCGGACACCCACATCGAAGCGGCACACAGCCCATCCGGAACAGGAACCGAGGGCCCAGCCCGCGTCGCCGATCCGCGCGATATAACTCGGGAGCAGTTCCGCGGTTCGTACTGGCGAGCGGTATTCGCTGCGAAGTGGTTGGCAACGAATCAGCTGTTCGAACGCCATCGCCTCCATCGATTCACCTGGCCGGCGGCGGCGCACGGCGCCGCAACGACGGATCTGACCTGGGCTCTTACGCTATCTGACGCCATCCTGACCGATCCGGCTGTCGAGCCGCTGTTGCATGCATTCTGGACCCTGTTTCCCATGGGTGAGGGGGCTCTGAGCGCGCAACGGGTACGGGTGACGAACACCGCCGGCTTTCCGAAAGTCTTCGAGATGTGGCCCGAGGAATACAGCTTGTACCGTCAGCACGGGTCCCCGCTAGACGCGTCGGCGGAAACCGTCCGCCGAGTCGCGGCGGACAACGTCAGCCTCGCGCGCCTGGAAGCGTTGGCCACTGCGGCGGATGCCCCATGGTTAGCGCAGACAATCCGTCGACTGGCCACGGAACTGGCGCAATTCCCGGCCGACCCAGGCCCGATCTTCGAAGGATTGCACGATGAAAACCGCGCTGCATGGACATGGCCGGCCCAACAGCGGTTCGACTTCCAACAGCGCAGGTCTGAATCCATCGAGCCGATCCATTTCCCGGTGCCCGACGATCTCGTCACCATCGCTACCGGACCGCCCCGGACCCGGCCGACGGAATCGGCAACCGACCCAGCCACGACCGGCCGACCGGCACCTTTCACGCCCAACGATCTAGCGAGAATCATCGACCGCCGACGCCCGACGAACGCGTCTCCCACGCCGCTCCAGCACATAGTTTTTCGACAGATACAGCCTATTGTGGGCTCGGCCGAGGCGGCCGATGCCATCACCGCGGAGACGCTCGCGGATCACGGAGACAACGCTTCGGAGATGGCCATCGTCCACGCCCGCAATCGCGCGGTCGAGCATGTGCGGTCCGAACTCTTCCGACAGGCCATGCTGCGGGCCTTGATCGAATTCGTGAAGGTCGACCCCGCCGACCCCTTGGCCCGCGCGCTGGCACCCGGCCGGACCAGCGGCGAGGTCGAACGCGGTATGGCAACCCTGTCCGATCTCGAGTGCGATTACTTGACCGCAAGGTTCTGGGACGGCCGGACCCGCAACGAGACAGCCCACCAGATGCAGCTCGATGAACCCCCGCGCCAGTTGGAACGTCGCGCACTACGCCGGCTGGCGGCGGCAGTGGCAGCGGCCGCCCTCGATAACGAGGGCGACGCCCCAGAGCGCGCGAGCGGCCCGGTACCGAAAGCCGACAAGCCCATACCCAACTTGCTTACCAATGATCGGTACAAGCCGATCGGCGGAACGACAGGCCAGACCATGCCCGACGAGATCGCCGCGGCCCTTCTCGAGCAGGCACTCAACAGCCTGTCGACCGCTATGGCGGGGAGTAAGAACGAAAATGTCCCGGTCGGCTTTATCGACGGGAAGCCACAATTCATGGTGCGCTTTCCAACGGCCAGCGGGGACGATCTGGACAAGGTCAAGCTCGTCGAATGGCGAGTCTATCGGAAATTCGCGGAGGCGAACGAGCCATCGGTGCCGCGGGTCTACCGAGTGTTCAACGACGTCCAAATGCCCGACGGCCGCCGGATCGATGAAGTCGTTCTCATGGAGTACCTGGATGCCGAACAGCTCGCCGAGGTGATGGATCGCGGGGGCCTGACCGACGAAGTGATCGGCGAAGTGGTCGAACTCTTCAACACTCTGCACCGGCAGACCTTCCTGGGGACCGGGGACCGGCGAAAGTTCATCGATGAACTCGTGGCCGAGGAAATGGCCAATATTCGAGCGGCGCTGCCCGAACTCGCCGATTGCTTTGCCGCGCTCGGGATCCCGGAAAAACCGTTCGAACCGGTGGTGCGTTGGATCCATTCCGGCGTCATGTCGTCGGAGTGGTTCGCGCCGTTCGCGATCGTGCATCTCGACGCGCATTTTCGGAACTTGCTCCGCATTCTGCGCGGCAACCGAGCCGGTAAAGTGGTCGCGGTGGACTGGGAGCTGGCCAGGCCCGGGGATCGCGTGATCGACTTTGTCCGCATGTATCACCTCACCGGTGCCGGACCGGCCGCACAGCACTTGCGGCAGAAGGTGTCGGCATCGCCGAATGTATGGGATGTGTATTTCCTGTTCTTCGAGATCCAGCGCATCATTCACGACCTCATCCGACTTCGGCGAGCAGCCAAGTACGGTCAACTCACGCCGGAGCAGATCCAATTCGTCGGCAACGAATTGCGCAGTGCCTTTGCGACTTCCAGACCGGCATGGGCCCAGCGCCCTGATCTGCCCAGCACACGGATCTTCGACGCCCTCGGTGCTTCGGTACCGCCCGCGCAGTGGATTCCGCCAGGCGACCAGGCAACGGCACCCGCCCGAGGCGACGACGCCGATACAACAGAGATTCCCCGCGCGATGCCATTGCGTGCCGAGATCGCGATGCCGGACCTCACAGCCACCTTCGAGCAGCTCGAGGAGTGGGCCTGCGAGCTGCCCTTCCACGAGGCCCGACTGCTGATGGCACAGACCCGGGAACAGGTCACCGCCCATCTGGCGGCATTGCATCGTGGCGATCCACCACCGATCGCGGAGCTGACCAGCGCGGCGCGGATATTGAACGCGCTGACTACCGCATTGGCGAAATACTTCGAAAAACAAATCGTCGCCGCCAGCGAATTCGGGCTCGACCCGGGTGTCTTGAACAACGAAGCACTGTCGGAGATGTTGTTCACCATCGCCGGCTGGAAGCCTGTCGCCTTTGAGATGTGGCTGAGCGCGAGCCTGGTGCTCGACAGCGTCGGCGCGGTACACGACCCGCGGACCAGACCGCACCCGCTGCACAACATCCCGGTGCCGTTCTGGGAAATTCATCGCCGTCTCGAACAGATTGTGGAGGCGGCACACGAGGCCAGGGACGCCGTCTCTGCCCGCAGCTCCAGCAGGGACGACCCCCGCCGCGAGCGCTTGATCGCGATCCTCGAGCAGACAACGCATGGACTGGCGGAATTGTCCGGTCTGCGTGTTTCCAACCGGTACCACTCGGCTGATATCACCTTGCAAGTGCACTCGGAGGGCAACTTCGCCCCCGCACTCGTTGATGTCTTCGGGAACCTGCGTAACCGAGCCAAGAAATACAGCGACTCGAGACGGACCCTCAGTGATCAAGGTTTCGCCGCCGCAACCGAACCTTATCTGTGGAGCCTGATCATGGCGGGAATGTACGTCACGAACCAAACCAGTCGCTACACCTCTGGACTCCATCACTTCGGCCAGGCTGCCGACGTACTCGACGATACCGCGCTTCGCTTTCCAGTGCACTGGGCGCCGCGCGCGGCCGCGCGCGAAATCCGTCGCCTGCATGATGAACTCAGCGCACTCCATCGCGAACTGCCGCCTGGACTGCGCGGAGAGCGGATGAGCGAGGCTGTGGCCGAGCGACTGATCTACCACGCGGAAGCCGATGAAGCGCTTCAGGAGACCCTGCGGCTGCTCCGCCGCGAGGCGGACGCAGCCCCGTCGCCCTAGTGCCCGAGGCGGCTGCCAGGCGTTCGAGAATCGAAGCCCGCTCCAGGTTCAGGCCGATGTTCCAGGTGTGCGCGGACGGCGATGTGCCGGAATGGCTTTGGTCCAGAAGTCGTGACGGACGGCGTCCCAGAGTTTCGCCAGTTTCGGGAGGTGCTCGCGTGCCTGGACCAAGTCGGGGTAGTCGCCGGGTTCGAAGGATACGACCGAGCTTGCGTCGGATATGTTGTGTACGAACATGATTCCGATTTCGTGACGCTGGTTCAGGTGCCAAGTCGCTTGCAGGCCGTCGACTTCGGTCCGGTGGATGCCGTCCATATGTGTCGACGGCTATGGCCGGGTGTCCCGGACGGTGGGCGCATCGGTGTCGGTTAGTGCGTCGAGCACGTCCAACAGGGTTGCGAGATCGGGGCCGTGCCACTCGCGCTGTTCGTTTCCGATCGGTTCGAATGGCAAGCCGCGAGCGGCGGCGCGTTCGCGTGGGCTCATGGCCGGTGGGACGAATGCGCCCGCGCGCACCAGGCACCTGAGAGCGGCGGCCTTCATCGGGCAGGTGATGGCACGGCATGTTATGTGCCG
The DNA here is from genome assembly GCF_055584605.1 of Nocardia sp. NPDC102475. Lineage (NCBI taxonomy): Bacteria > Bacillati > Actinomycetota > Actinomycetes > Mycobacteriales > Nocardiaceae > Nocardia > Nocardia sp. NPDC102475. The sequence continues at coordinate 26,886 of NZ_JBVJLS010000046.1, forward strand.
CTGCATGATTCGGTGCGACTCGGCGACCGTGAGTGGACGGCCGGGGTGGGCGTGGTCGGGGGTGATGCTGCTGAGCGCAGCGCGAGCCCACGTCACCGGCGGGCATACCGTTTCGAGGTCGCAGGTCTCGCAGACGCGGGCGGGAGTGTTGTCCACGCTGGCCAGGTCGTAGACGATCAGGGCGGCGGCTTGCACACCGCTGGCGATGGTGAGGCCGTAGCCGATCGGATCGGTGTCCGGATTCTCCGGTGGTCGGACGGTGTAGAGGTACTGGTATCCCAATTGCTCTGCGTGGCGGCGGATCTCGGCTGCATGTCGCGGCGCGGCCGGGCCGGACACGCCGGTCCGGACCAGGCCGACCGCTTTGGGTGTGCGCGCGTCGCCGCCGTCCAGCCGACTGCGGACGTAGGGTGTATCCGGCTGTCCCGCTTGTATGTTCGTCATCGTCGCGAACCTTCGCCTCGGCGTATCGGTGGTCAATGGTGGCGGTCGACCCGAGGTCCGGCCGATCGCCACGACTAGGACACACCGCCCGCGGGGGTCTTGGAAGGCGAAAACGGGAACCCCTGTCAATCGGCGGAAAAGCCCAGCGCAGAGCCGAAGTTTGTGGGAGGGTCTTCCCGATTCTGGAGCACCTGTCGGCTCGAAATATGGGGGTAATTCATTGGTGGACAGCGATAGCAGCATCACTCGTCGACAGCTCGGGCGATTGCTGCGCGAAGCACGTGACGCGATCGGATTGACGCTGGAGGACGCCGCCCGGCTCATGGAGTGGAGTAAGAGCACGCTCCAGCGGTATGAGAAGGGGCAGAACCAGAAGATCCGGATGCGCGAGCTCGACGGGATGATCGATATCTATCGGATCGATCCCGAACGCGCAGAAGGGCTTCGGGGGTTGGCGAAGCAGGCGGCGGAGAAGTCGTGGTGGCATGAGTTCGGGGATCTGATACCGGCGAACTTCAGTGTCTACATGGGCCTTGAATCCGCGGCCACGAGGCTGACCAGCTACCAGCCGGACCTGGTACCAGGCCTATTGCAGACTCCTGAGTATGCACGTGTCCTGATGGCCAGTGCCCTACCGGATGTCCCCCAAGCAGAGATCGAGCGGCGCGTTGAACTGAAAGTGCGGCGACAGAATCTCATCACCCGCAACACCAGGCCTGCCACGCTGATCGTAATTCTCGGCGAGGCCGTGCTGCGCCGCGTGGTGGGCGGCCCGTCGATCATGGCGAAGCAGCTAAAGAAGTTGGCAGACGCCAGCACGCTGCCTAATGTCAATATCTATGTGCTGCCGTTCTCGGCGGGATACCCCACGGGTGACCAGATCGGACCGTTCATGATTCTCGAGTTCCCCACGGACCGTTGGGGAGAGCCGATCGAGCCGACGATCGCGTACGCCGAGAACTACACCGGCGACATGTATTCGGAGAAAGTGGGTATCGTGCAGCGGTACGCACAGGCGCACCAAAAGCTCCAAGAAGCAGCACTGGATGAGGTCAGCAGCAGGGCACTGCTGCGCAAGATAGCGAGGGAGTACGAGCGTGAACGTTGACCTATCTGGAGCGCGGTGGTTTAAGAGCAGCCGCAGCGGGGCAACCAAGGAATGCGTGGAGGTCGCCTTCCTCGACACCGGCATCGTCGGCGTCCGCGACTCCAAGAACCCAACCGGCCCAGCGCTCGTGTTCGCGCCGCGTGAGTGGGATGC
>NZ_JBVJLS010000046.1:28686-30004 GCF_055584605.1 Nocardia sp. NPDC102475
CACTCGCAGTGGGGCAACCAAGGACTGTGTGGAGGTCGCCTTCCTCGACACCGGCATCGTCGGCGTCCGCGACTCCAAGAACCCAACCGGCCCAGCCCTGGCCTTCACCCCGACCGAATGGAATGCCTTCACCGCAGGCGTCCAAGCCGGAGCCTTCAACCACCCCGCCTGACCACTCGCAACCCCGCAGAAACCCAGAGCGGCCGCACTCCGAATGTGGATCGGAGCGCGGCCGCTCGGTCTCTATCATGGCGGCATGTCCCTGCCTCGCATCGAGCGCCCGGACCTCCCCCAGTACATGACTTGGGAGGAACTAGAGCGACTCCCCGCGGAGATCGCGGAACAGATCGAGCTGTGGAATGGTCGCGTGGTGTGGGTGCGTCGTGGCCTGCTGAACATCAGACCTTTTCGAACCGTCTCTGGAGCACGATCGAACGCTGCGCGCGAAAGAGCATGTCGGAGAGTCCTTTGCACTGTTGGCGGGTGACCACCGAGACCAACGTATTCCTGGGGCGCAACGGTAAGTCCGATTTCCTGACACCCGACTTCCTCGTCCACCGCGGCCTCGAATCCTCTTACCAGGATCTTCGAGGTGCTGATGTCGTACTGGTCGGCGAGGTCCTGTCGCCTTCGAACACCCGGACCGATATCGAGGCGAAGAAGGCCGCTACGCAGACGCTGGTATTCCGTGGTACAGGGAAGTGCGCTTGGACCGCGAATCCAGCGCCATCGCCACAGTCCGCGCCTATGGCCTCGACATCGGGCACGCCCAACTGCCGGACGGTGTCCACCCGCTGCGCCCGGCCAACTACATCCTCGCCGACGAATGGACCCCCGCGAACCCGGACGGTATCGCGATCGATGCCGCCTTCCCCATCGCGATCCCTTGGACCGAACTCGAATACTGACCGCGGGCTCGAACCACTTCGAGCCGGACATCCGAGTGCAGCGCAGTACAAGATCATCATGCGCTGGTGGCGGCAAACAGCGCTGTTTGCCGCCACCAGCACATGGTGATCTTGGTCAACGGAGTGGTGGCGCTGGAGGTTCGGCGTCGTCGAGTCCGAGTACTCGGTCGGCCCATTCGCAGTCTTCATCGGTCACGCCGGCTTCACGGGCAAGTTCGGCGGTTATCTGCTGTGCGGTGGTCCAGTCGGGTTCACGACGGGCGCGGTTGGAAAACCATGCAGACAACCGAGGAGGCTTCGCCATTGGCGACGGCGGCCTAGGCCGTGTTTAAGAAGTAGCCGGTGCCAAGCCAGATGTTGATGGCTGCGATGTGGACAGTGGCCAGGTAGCGGACGGCGAGTTTGTCGTA
>NZ_JBVJLS010000047.1:0-24095 GCF_055584605.1 Nocardia sp. NPDC102475
GGACTCAGCATCGATGTCGATACGCCGCTCGTTCAAGACGTTCGTCCGCGTGACCCTCGTGAATCAATACGATTGTCGCGCAGCAGATTTCGTTGAGCCGACGCAGAGACCGACCGTCGGTGGGGCATGTCGAACATGGGAACGGGGATGAACTGCGGTTTTCGTGTGGGCGGCTGGTTATCGAAGCGGATTACCAGCTGTAGCGACGGCTGATCGCCTCGTGTTCTGCGGATCTCGCATGATATGACCAATACCACTGACGCGCCCGTCATCGACGGTATTGGCAACAATCCGCTCGTTCTGCCGGGCTTCCCGTACGGAGGGGTGATGCGGGCGGTGATGAACGCGTAGTCGCCGTGATGGGGTCGAGTCGGAATACGTCCCGGTCGTCACGGACTGATGCCCACGGCGACAACTGATTTCGCGAGTACATGGGTAACTCCATGTACTCGCATCGACCTAGCGTGCGATGGGTGTCGTTGTCAAGAGTTGGCAGCGTTGGGTGTCGTTGGTTCCGTGAACCTCTGAACTGCGGATACATTGCAATTCGGCCCAGTTCTGGCTGTGAACTCAATTACTAGCGTTGGCGTGCGCGGGTGACGTTGGTTGACGTCAGCCATTAAATGGCGGGTTTGATGACAAGCCGCGACGGCTAGCCAGCAACCACCCGGACTTGACCGCCCACCGCTCCCATAGCCGTTGCTGCGATCGCATGGCCACATGCGCTAACCACACATATCAACCTGCGGTGTCGGACTCGGCGAAGTCGGGACACCCGACCTGAAAGCATGCACCGCAGTCGATTACGTGCCTGGCGAATGATGATCCACGCGTAACGGAGACGAGACAGCTGCCGCAGCGGCCCGACAGTGGGGTTTGCGAAGATTCCGGCCAGGCGGGTGTAGGGCCAGACCGCCGTGAGCACGATAATGATCAGGCCGTGCGCCTGATAGATCACGGGGGCGTGCTGCATGACTTCGGGGTCGGCGTGCGGGGTGGCCAGCGAGCGCGCCAAGGGGAAAGGGGTTCGGCGGAAATCCCACGGACCACAAGCTGTCTCGGGTTCCGACTATGGCCGGCATCAGGGGCGGGCGTCCAACCTGTGAGTGCGACGAACTGAGAAGCTGTCCCGGTTCGAGGCTTGGATGATTTGCCGGAAAGGATGGTCAGCGGCCGCCTTGCGAATACCTCATCCCAAAAGTCTACCGCGACAACCATTCCCCGCAGCCATGCCTCGCGACGTTCGACCATCGAAGCTCGGGTAACGAAGAGTGTATCGCTCGGGCGGGCGGATCCGCTTTGCGGATCATGGCCTCCGACATTGCGTTACGGCCAATATATCGACGGCCTGCGTAACTATTTCGCCAGAAAGCAAGAACGCGAGCAACTTCTGGGTACTCCCGACACAAGCCGGGCTGGACCCGGAGGCACGATAAATTAAGAAGTACGACCATGCGTAGAGCAACGGCGCTCTTCGCCGCATTACTGTTGGCAATCATCCTTTCGTTCACAAATGAGATGGGGTCGAAGGCTCACGCCGACAACTGCATTGGCGACTGGGCCATCGGTATCGGCGGTCTCGGGGACAACACCTCGTCGGTATTCACACCCTTTGTGGATCAACCTGTCGGCTACAATTCGCTCGACCCGATGTCGGGACTGAACGAACTCGACCGCTTGTTCTGGCTGCATCGCAGCGAATGTCCGTACGACCACATCAGGCTGATCGGGCACAGCGAGGGCGCGGGCATCGTCCACGCCTGGGTTACCGCCCATCAGGATGTCGGCAATGCCAACGCTATTCTCCTGTCGGATCCCAAGCGAGCCCCCGGGCCTGGTTGGGGTGGTCTGTCGTCCTCTCCCGGGAGTGGGATCGTCGGTTATCCATTGGCCGGTGTCGACGACTGGTTCGGCGACTTCCCGGTGCTGACGGTGTGCAACCATGACGACCAGATCTGCGACACCTCGGCCGGATGGTGGGGCTATCTGTTCGGGGGTGCGCATGGTCGCTACGATTTCAACGTGTGGGACTACGGTGATTGGGATTCCGGTATCTGGTATCGGTAGCCAGTGATTCGTGGGGATCAGTAGCCTTGTGGCACTGGTCCCCATTGGCTGAACCCGTGCCCCATCGATGTGCATACTGCCGCGCCTTGATAGGTGATTTGGCAATTCGCTCCGGCATATGTGATCGAATACTGTGGGTCGCGGTAACTCGCGGGTGTGATGCGCGGCAGCGGCGGATTTCCGCCTGGCACAGTGTGACTGCCGTTGGAGTTCCACTGAGGATGTGCCGGCCACATGGTCGAGTCGATTATGACGGCCGGGACATTCGGCATCGGCACCTGCATTCCGGCATACAGCACATTCATGGACGGGGCCGGGACTGCGAGGTCGCAGCCCACTGTGCCATCCGCGCCGATCGAGCAGTTCCAACTGCCCATGGCGAAATACGCTGTGTCACCCACCAGTAACGGGCCAGGTTCATCATCGGCGTGCGCGGTGCTCACCCCGACCAGGCACGCGAGTGTACCGATAATTCCTCCGCAAACCCTTGCAGCGGCGACGCTTCCGGCCCTTGGCACGACATCTCCCTCGATGCGCGGCGAGTATTAGGTCTAGCCGACCATGCAAAAAAACTATCACCAAACAGTGCAATGGCAAGAGGGCCTGTCAAGGGGGGGTCCGCGGTAATCGCGGCGTCGCGCACGCTCATCGGCATGTGGTGATTTGCGGTCCAGCCGGATGCCCCTGTCGGACAAGCGATCAGGAGCAGTCCGCCGACCGCGCGCGCAGCGGCACTACGGGATGTCCCGAGGCTACCGGTAACGCCCGAACGCTTCACGATCGCTGGACACCGCTGGCGGTCAACTGTTTTCGGTGGCGAGTCGGCGCACTGGTGCTGCGCCGCCGTCCTTGGCGGTGAGACGATCGTCGAGGACGGCCTTGCGCCGCTCACCCGGCGGGCGGTCATTTGGCTGATCGTCGTCGGCGTCGTCGTGCTGGTGATGCTTTGCATCGGTGTGGCGGTCGGTTACTGGATCCGCGGCGGGGACGGTAGCGCCGAGTCCCTCGGCGCCGCGGCGACGTCGGCGCAGGGCAACACGGTGCCGACGATCTATGCGATGGGCACGATCGCTAATGCGTGCGGTCTCGTCGATCCCACGCCGTTGACCAAATGGTCGTCGACTCCAAAGGCACCCCCGGACACAAGGAGACCCAGCCGTCCATTATGGCGCGGGCAGCTCGAGCTGCGATGTCGACTACACGAGCTCGACCATTGGGGAGTTCTCCTTCGACGAGGCCCGAATGAGCCTGAAGGTCGAGTTCACCAACGGTGCCGCTGCGCCCTTCAACGACCATTGGAAACACGCCGATACCACCACTGTCGGGCCGGGGGCTGGCTTCGGGAGCGGTCATGGGACTCGGTGCCCAGGGTTACTGGCACTCCGAAATCGCCGACAGCCTCATTGTCGAACGGGCCTATGTGCAGGACGGCAACGTCTCGGTGCAGGTCAAGGTCGACCTGAGCCGTGAGGATAAGGGTGGTCCTGTGGGTGAGCTGGGACGAACTCGATTCGATCGCCCGATCTCGAGTCCGCATGGTGCTCAACCGGCTGAAGAAATAGACACTGCCCGCCGAAGCCCTGCCCGTGGTCTGACTGTGCATGGGCGTGTCCGGCGAGGGCGGTGCTTCAGCTGAGCATCCTTTCCATGGATCAACCGCTGCGAATGCGGACACGCCTATGCTCGCAGCATGACGCGTGACGCTCGGGATTCGGGTGTTTCGCTGGCCGCGTTGCTGGCCGCGTTCTCGTTCGCGATGGATCTCGGCCTGGGCCAGCCGATGGCGCATGTGCTGCGGTCGTGGCGGCTGGCGTCGCGGCTCGGAGAACGAGTCGGGTTGAGCGCCGAGGAGCGGTCCGACCTGTACTACACCGCGGTTTTGGCGTGGACCGGTTGTGTGGCCGACGCACCCGAGGTGGCCGCGTGGTTCGGCGATGACATCGCTTTTCGCGCGGACAGTTACAAAATGGATTTGCGCGGGGCGAGCGGGGCGGTCTTCTTCCTGTCGCACGCGGGCTCCTCGGGACCGTTCGCGCAGCGGGTGCGCAAGACGGTGACGATCGCGGCGAAGGGGGGCCGCGATATCGAGCGGGGGTTGATGTCGCACTGCCTCACCACATCGACGATGGCGGAACGGCTCGGGCTGGGCCCGGCTGTCGGGGACTCGCTGCGGCAGTTCTTCGCGAGATGGGACGGCAAGGGCGTGCCGGGCGGCGTCGCCGGGGAGCGAATCGGGCTCGGTATGCGGCTGTTCCATCTCGCCGATGTCGTCGAGGTACTGCACCGTAGCGCTGGAATCGATGCCGCGATCGAGGTCGCCCGTTCGCGGCGTGGGACGCAGTTCGATCCGGCCGTGGTGGACGCGTTCTGTGCCTCGGCCCGCGACCTGCTGGCGGATGCGGAAGTCGAGCCGGACTATGGGGAGCTCATTGCCGCGGATCCGGCGCTGCGGCGGAATCTTACCGGCGCGGAACTGGATTCGGCACTCGAGGTGATCGCCGACTTCACCGATCTGCGCTCGCCCTATCGGGCCGGGCATTCTCGTGGTGTAGCCGATCTCGCCGGCCGGGCTGCGGCCGTCGCCGGGTTCCCGGAAGCCGATATCACCGTGGTGCGTCGCGCGGCGTTGTTGCACGACATCGGGTTACATGGTGTTCCTGCCACCATTCTGGACAAGCCGGGAGCGCTGAGCGTGACCGAGGTCGAGCGGCTTCGGATGAACTCGTACTACACCGAGCGGGTGCTGGCCCGCCCGGCCGCGCTGTCTCGTATCGGGGCTGTCGCGGCCCTGGCCTACGAGCGCCTGGACGGCTCCGGTGCACATCGCGGGCTGACCGGACCGTCGATCCCGGTGTCGGCGCGCCTGCTGGCGGCGGCCGATACGTATCGGGCCATGACCGAGCCGCGTCCGTATCGAGATGCCTTGCCACCCAAGCAGATTCTCGCCGAACTGCGTGCCGAGGTGCGCCGCGGTCGACTCGACGCGGCGGCGGTCGACGCCGTCCTCGCGGCAGCGGGACAGCCGCGCCATCGCCACCGCTGCGGCCCGGACGGTCTGACGCCGCGCGAGCTCGAGGTCCTCGTGCTGATCGCGCGGGGTGCCTCGACCCGGCACGTCGCACGCACTCTGGGCATCACCCCGAAAACGGCAGGCACCCACATCGAACGCATCTACGCCAAGACCGGATCATCGACACGATCGACCGCCACCCTCTACGCGGTTCAGCACGGCTTGCTGGACACACTGGCCGCCGATTCGTAGGGAGAACACCCGACGACATGCATAGCTGTCGCGCCTACCGTTCATTTCATGATCCGTTCTGTCGTCCGGCGGCAGTGCATGAAGTGAGGTTTCGCGATGTCGAAAGCCGTGATCAGCTCGACCACGGGTCTGGAGGACTCGGAGAAGGGTCTCCGTCGCGTTCCTGGTGGGCGTCTGCGCCGCCGAGACCGGGCGCGAGACCCTGATGTTCCCGACGAAGGAAGCCGTTCGGGTCGCCTCCCAACTCGAGAACGGCGCGCTCGTCGGCAACGCCGAACTGCAGGGCACCATCCCGATGTGGCAGTGGATCGGCGACGTCCCGGCCACCACATTCAGCTACTGAGGCGCGCCGCGCCGGAGGTGAAGACCATGTTAGATCTGGCATCCCAGTTGACCGACCTGCCGGAACTCCGGGGCCACGCGCCGTGGCCCGGCCACGAATACGTCAAGGGCTGGGGCGTTTTCGGCCTTCCCTTCGACAGCGGCCACATTCTCGCCCTGCGCGTCTTCCCCGAAAACGACTTCGGCCCATACAAAACCGTCTGGCACCGCGACCCCGACGGCCGATGGTCGATCTTCGTCGACGGCGACCGGCTCGAGACCGCCTGCCCCCGCTACTACGGGCCCGCGTGTGCCTACACCGGTTTCGCCACGATTCGAGTGGGGTGGACCGGACCGGCATCGCTGCGAGTCACCGTCGACGAGCCCGCGCTGGACTGGACGCTGACCGCACACGAGACTACGGCGCTGCATATGCTCAACGCCGTCGGAGGGCGTCTGCCGCTTGCCACTTGGCGGTCGCGTTCGCTGGTGCGTGCCCGGGAAATGATCGCCGCCGCACTGGGTATGGGTCATCTGAGCATGACGGGTGTCATGCCGAGCGGCCACGTCGGGATCCTCATGCCCCAGCAGATGTACCTGATCACGCAGTCGACGGCCGTGCTCGACGACCGCGACCTCGGGCATCCCGCACGCCTGGACACGAACCCGGTCATCGGCGACGTCGCCCTGCCCGCCCGTGGCGTGGTCGCTATCGGCCAGGCGATGTGGCAGGCCCTAGCCCCGACCGAAAGCAATTCGGGCCCTGGCAATCTCACGCCCGATCCCCACTCACGATAATCAGGCGCCTCCCATGAGCACGTCCATCCGGTAGCTCGATGTCGCGGACCTGGTAAACACAGAGCCAAGTCGATGTACGAGCAGGTCGCACGAGATCCCTTCGCGCAGTTGCACTTCGAGGCCGGGCGAGGACTGGGGTAAAGCCGCGGTGGTTGTCATCACCTGACACAGCCACGCCGCGCGTCGGCGAGGATGTTTCAGGTAAGTTCCATACGGAATGCGCTGGGGGAGAAGCAGTTGCGACAGGGGGTGCGGAGCAGCGGCGGTGCTTATCGGTGGCCGGGCTGTGGCGCGAAACTCGGCTGCTGGGCATTCTGCGAGCCCATTACGGTTGCCGCCTGGATTGATGTGAACCAGGCCGCTCTGGGCATCACCCTGCAATCAGATCCGGCTGCCCCAGTCGAACACGAAACCCGCAGCCACACAACCGATTCCGATGCGACTAGGAAGAAGCTGCCATCTCGTCATGACCGAATCCGTCACCGCCGCTTTCGCCGCCCGCGGCGACCTGGTCGGGCAGCTGCGCGAGCAGGCTGTCGCCGCCTTTTACGACCCGCTCGCCGAACACTCTCCGGCCGAGGCCACCGCGTTCGTGTGGAGCCTCGCCGGTGAGCTCGCCGGCGGAGACACCCTCGCCCAGCGCCAGATCTACCGTGCCGCGCTGGTGTGGGCGATACGGCAGGTGCCTGCCGACATCGACGAGATTCTCTCCAGCGCGCCCGCCGCGCCGCTGTGTGACACGGTCGCCGCGCTCGTCACCGCCGAGGCTTGTGCCGTCACCGAACCGTCCGACGCCGAGCAGTGGATCCTGGCCCGCGACCAAGCCCATGTTCTCGCCGTGGACCCCGATGCCACGGCCGGATTCGCCGGTGCGGCATTGTTGTTCGGCGCGCTGGCACGCGCGCGCCGACGCGTACTGGCGGAGGGGGCCTTCCCGCAGCACTGCGCACTCGTGTTGTGGCTTGCCGCGGCCATCTACCGCAGTCGCGACGCGCGCTGGACCGCGACGGAGCTGGGGTCGTGCAACGGATGGGTCCTGACCGACCACCACGACCGCGTCGAGGGGCCCGGCAGGCGCACCTACCACTTCGATCTGCCCGGCGCGCAGGAATACGTGCTCACCGAGCGGCACGCCACCTGCAGGCGGGTGCTGGCGTCCCGGATCGCGGCGGGGCAGAACCTCGAGCCGGTCACCGGCGCGTACCTGCGGTATCTGATCGCGGTCGACACCGACACCCGCACCGGGATCTTTTTCGTGCCAGGGGAATTCACCGTAGTCGAGTACAAGGCCTGCGCCTTCGAGGCCCTCGGGACCAATCTGGAGCCGACGCTGCATGTGCACTCCGACTGCCAGGTGTTCCACGCCGCGGAAGTGGTGTGGCAGCAGTTGGCCGAGCAAGGTTCGCACAACCCCGATGCCGAACCGGGGGCGGGAACTCAGTGAAACCACCGATACACCAGACGATTTCGGCTTCAGCGATGTGAAGATCACTCTGTCCCTGGTAGCGCGACACGTCGACCGCCGACCACGGCGTCGGCCCGGCATCGTCGGTGCCGAATGTCAGGGGAGCAGCGTCAGCGTCCGCGGGTGGAACATCGGGGAACGGTTTCACGCGGCGGTGATGTAGTGCGGGGCGTTCGCGTGGAACGCCATCAGGTTCGGCCTGCCCTGTGGTTCGATCCTGACGCGTGTGACTGTTCTGGTCGCGCCTGCCTCATTGGACGGGGGACAGCTCGTAGCGACCTAGACCGCTCAGTTCGATTCGGTGCTCTGCCTCGAAGCAGACCGTATTTCAGACTTCACACACTTGTTCGCATTCCTTCGCACCAGTGGTCGTGCAGTGTTCGCCAGTCCTCGGCGGCGGTGCGGGTCCACTTCATTTCCAGCTCCGTCGCAGCCAAGGCGGGTTTCTCCCGTTCGACTTCGTTCTCCGCGTGTGCGGCGCGGTCGACCAATTCGGTCCAGCGATCGAAATCCTTATGTAGTGCTTCTTCGACCTTCGTGTGCATGGCCAACTCCTTTGGTGACTGTAGTGATCTTGTTCTTTGAATCTGCGCTTGTAGACCACGTGCTCGGCTCGACGGCGGTTGAATCCGTCTGCCCTGGTGTTCGCTGTGGGCGATGACTCGTTCACAACCTTGTCACCTTCTGCCCAGGTGAAACCGGTGCGGTCCATCGGCACGGCTATCGCGCCCGAGGCGAGGGTGACAGCAACATTTTTGATTTCAGGTTGGTCACAGTTTACGCACATTCGGTTAACGATGCATAGAGCATAGTGGGAGATATTCCAGTAAATCGCAGGTACGCCACCCTTTCGTCGCACATGCGGGAATGTTGCTGCGGATCTCCGATCTCAGCGGCCGAACCTGATCGATGTGCGAGGAGTCGCGAAGTCAGATGTTGTGCAGGACAAGTGCGGCCGAACGGTGGGCGTGGTGTGCCCGGAACGAACTCGTCCGTCTGGTCTTCCCGGATTGTGATTGCGCCCTACCGCACGTTCTGCCCCGGCACTGGTGGTAGCTGGTGGATCCAAGTCGAAAGGCCGAGACTGGTTACGTCTGCCTCCGCGCCATGACGGCACGCGACCGAGGGTCGGGCCAACCTCGGAACCGCCGGAGGAGCGAGGTGCGTGGGTCTGCGCCTATCGACATGAAGGAGGCTGGAAATGGATCACTCGGACATGGACCCGACCTTCTATCGGAGCGCAGCGGACGCGGCTGCCGCGCCGCCGGAGCGGCTCGCATACGTCGTTGCGTTCGACCGGGCGGCACAGAAGCCGGATGCGCTGTCAGTAGTCGATGTGGATCCGGGCTCGGCCACCTACGGCAGGGTGGTGGGCTGGACCGAGGTGCCCCACCTGGGCAACGAGCTGCACCATTTCGGCTGGAACGCCTGTAGCAGCGCGCTGAAGCACGAGGGCCACCGCATGGAGGGGCTGGCTCGGCGCTACCTGATCGTGCCGGGTCTGCGCTCGTCCCACCTGTACGTGTTCGACACCCAGCCCGACCCATGCCGGCCCACCCTGTCCAAGATCGTGGACAGCTCCGAGCTCGCGGCCAAGGCCGGCTACTCCCGCCCGCACACGCTGCACTGCGGGCCGGACGGTGTTTTCATGACCTGCCTCGGCGGGGCAGACGGATCGGACGGGCCCGGCGGGATCGCGCTGCTCGATCACGGCACGTTCGATGTGCTGCGGCAATGGGAGACCGACCGCGGGCCGCAATACCTCGCGTACGACGCCTGGTGGCATCTCAACCAGAACACCCTGATCAGCAGCGAGTGGGGCACCCCGTCCATGATCGAGGACGGGCTGCAGCCGGAGTTGCTGCTGGCCAACAAGTACGGCCACGCGATCCACTTCTGGGACCTCACCGCCGGTCGGCACCAGCAGCGGGTCGATCTCGGGGAACACAACCAGATGCCACTCGAGCTGCGCCCTTCGCACGATCCGGACGCCACCTGGGGTTTCGTCGGCGTGGTGATCTCGACCGAGGATTTGTCGGCCTCTGTGTGGCGTTGGCACCGCGACGGCGGAGTGTGGGCGGTCGACCAGGTGATCACCATCTCGGCCGAGCCGGCTGATCCCGACCTGCTGCCGCCGGCGTTGAAACCGTTCGGCGCGGTGCCGCCGCTGGTCAGCGACATCGACCTGTCGGTCGACGACGCATACCTCTACGTCTCGTGCTGGGGTACCGGGGAGCTCAAGCAGTTCGACGTGCACGATCCGGCCAGCCCGAAACAGACCGGGTCCGTCCGGCTCGGCGGGATCGTGGGCCGCACCGCACACCCGGCCTCGCCGAACCAGCCGCTTGCGGGTGGCCCCCAGATGGTCGAGATCAGCCGCAACGGTCAGCGGGTCTACCTCACCAACTCGCTCTACAGCGCGTGGGACGACCAGTTCTACCCGGAAGGGGTTGGCGCCTGGATGGCCGTGATGCACATCGATCCCGACGGCGGAATGACAATTGACGAGTCGTTCTTCCCACACGACGAGGACTTTCGAGGTCTGCGGGTGCATCAGGTGCGCCTCCAGGGCGGCGACGCCTCCTCCGACTCCTACTGCTATCGGTAGCCGGGTCGAGGGTGGGTACATCGCTGAGCAGTCGACGCGGCCGAACATCCTCGCCGTCGCCCTTGGTGACTCACCCGCCGGCCTCGCGGCGTGGATCGTCGAGAACCTGGAGTCCTGGTCCGGCTGGTTACCGGATGGCCATGGCACGTTGATCTTTCGCCACCCCGCTCACCGGTCCGCACGGTCCGGTCAGAGGAACACTCGGGCAATATCAAGCCACTTCTGCGCGTCCTCGCCGACCGCGGTGAGGTCGGTCTCGGCTCGGGACCTGCGTTGGGTGACTCGAAGGCAGAAGTCGAGGGCACTGCCGTGAACCCGTTGCATGGCATCTTCTGGGCCCCATAGACCACAACCCGCCGTGCCGGCCTGAGCTTCCTCCGCCACGTATGCGCGGTCGGCGGCGGGGTCTGGAAACAATCGTGCGGCAATGTGCCACCGACGGCGAACGCGGCCTGACATGGTCGTCGGTCGACCACGACTTCACCGACCGACCACCGGTCCTCATCCAGATTCCATCGGCCAACGGCCGGATATCAGTGTGCGACAGACGAAATGCCGGTTTCTCGATCATGGCAGAACAGAGAGTTCCGCACCTGACCGCACCGTAGGACCGAAGTAATGCAATGCCATGTCACAGTCCGATTCCCGGGTTGGCCGCCGATGCATTACCACGCCGACTCTGTAGCAGCGCATACTTTTGCGAAGGCAGCGTATGAAATGGGACTGGCAACAATTCAAATCGATCAGGACATGCGCGAAGCATTGCAGCCCATGCCTTATCAGCGGCTCTGGCGATCAACAAATATGACTGATGCGACGGCACCGTCCGGTACTCGCAATGTGCTTCGATACCCGCGGCGGCGGCGAGTCCCTCGATGAGGAAATCGAGGTCGGGGCGGCGGCCGACCGGGCCGCCGCGGCTCCTCGATGCTCAGCATTCGGCCCACTCTCAGCAAACCTGCGACCGGCTCAGTCTGGCACCGAACTCGATCTGACGCTTTACGGTGTGCAACCTCGTTGGCAGGCCTTGAAAAGTCTGGATAGTCATGTCGCGCAAAGAGATTCGACTGACATGGCCGATACCTGCATCCGGCAGGCAGGAACGCCTCCTGCGGCATCGGCGCAATGCGCGTAAACTTATGTGCCTACGCCTATCAATCAGGTGTGCCACCGGGTTGCCGGGAGGTGGAAATGCTTAGCGCCACCGAGCAGTTCAGCAAGGAACGCGCCCCGTGCGGGAAACTGAGGGGCGGGGCTCGTCACCGCGAAGACGACGACGCGGGCTTGATCATCGACGATACGACTTACGACTGTGGCTGCCGCCGGATTCGGCACGAATTCCACGACGGCAGCGTTCGGATCAGAACGGTCCGCCATAACGGCAAGATCCTGATGGACGAGCAAAGCGCCGACTTCGAGGCCTGACCGAGCACACCCCGGGTGGCACCATGACCGCTTTTCACGACGTTGTGATCGTTGGCGGAGGCGGCGCGGGTTTGCGTGCGGCCATCGCCATCGCGGAACACAACCCGCGGTTGAGCGTCGCGATCGTTTCCAAGGTCTATCCGATGCGCAGCCACACCGTCTCCGCCGAGGGTGGCGCCGCCGCAGTCGCCGGTCGCGACGACACCCTCGACGAGCACGCATACGACACGGTCTCCGGCAGCGATTGGCTCTGTGACCAGGACGCTGTCGAGGCCTTCGTCGAGGAAGCACCGCGGGAGCTGCTCCAACTGGAGCATTGGGGCTGCCCTTGGAGCCGCCGGTCGGATGGACACATCGCGGTACGTGCGTTCGGCGGCATGAAGAACCTCCGCACCTGGTTCGCAGCCGACAAGACCGGTTTTCACTTGCTGCACACCCTGTTCCAGACCACGCTGTCCTACCCGGACATCGTCAGGTACGACGAGTGGTTCGCGACAACATTGCTCGTCGACGACGACAAGGTGGGCGGCGTCGTGGCCATCGAACTGGCCACCGGACGCATCGAAACCATTCACGCCAACGCCGTCATCGTGTGCACCGGTGGCTGCGGCCGGGTGTATCCGTTCACCACCAACGCCAACATCAAGACCGGCGACGGTATGGCGCTGGCCTACCGGGCAGGCGCGCCGCTCAAGGACATGGAGTTCGTCCAGTACCACCCGACCGGCCTCCCGTTCACAGGCATCCTGATCACCGAGGCAACGCGCGCCGAAGGCGGCTGGCTGCTCAATAAGGACGGTTACCGCTACCTGCAGGATTACGACCTCGGGACGCCATCGCCGGTGCC
Source organism: Nocardia sp. NPDC102475 (assembly GCF_055584605.1). NCBI lineage: Bacteria > Bacillati > Actinomycetota > Actinomycetes > Mycobacteriales > Nocardiaceae > Nocardia > Nocardia sp. NPDC102475. The sequence goes on from NZ_JBVJLS010000047.1 coordinate 12,794, forward strand.
GGTGTTGCGAAGTATGGAATTAGGGCCACGCGACCGGCTGTCACAGGCCTTCGTGCACGAACTCGACAAGGGCCGGACCATCGGCACGCCGTACGGACCCGTCGTGCACCTCGACATACGCCACCTCGGTGCGGATCTCATCGACACGAAGCTGCCGTTCGTGCGGGAGCTGTGCTCGAAATACCAGAACATCGACCCGGTCCGGGAGCTGATTCCGGTACGCCCTGTCGTCCACTACATGATGGGAGGCGTCCATACCGACATCCATGGCGCGACACCACTGGCGGGGCTGTACGCCGCTGGAGAGGTTGCCTGCGTCAGCATCAACGGCGCGAACCGGCTCGGGTCGAACTCCCTTCCCGAGTTGCTGGTCTTCGGTGCGCGAGCCGGTCGTGCCGCCGCCGAGTACGCGAGCTCGGCCACGGCCGCCCGGACGTCGGCGGTCACGGCGCAAGGCCGCGCCGAACAGGACCGGCTGGAACGGGAGCTCACGCGCCACGCCGAGGGATCCGAACACATCGCGCGCATCCGCACCGAGATGCAGGAGACGATGGAGACCAGTGCTGGGATCTACCGCGACGGCGACTCCCTCGCCGCGGCTGCCGACAAGTTGCGCGAGCTTCGCGATCGGTTCGGCAGTGCTTGCCTCGATGACCACAGCCGGGCGTTCAACACCGAGCTGGTGGCGATGCTGGAGTTGTCGTGCATGCTCGATGTGGCGGAGTGCATCATCGCCTGCGCGCTGGCGCGGGAGGAATCCCGGGGCGCGCACCAACGAACCGATTTCCCCGCCAGAAACGACCAGCGTTTCCTGGCCCATTCAGTGATCCATCGGGAGCCGGACGGATCGGGCCGAGTCTCACACCTCCCGGTAACGATCACCCGCTGGCCTCCCGGCGAACGCGTATACGGGAGGTGATGGCGATGGAGGACCGGATAACCCTGCAGGTCGCGCGCTACCGACCGGATCGAGACGACGAACCGGTACTGCAGTCGTATGAGGTTCCGCTGCGCAGAGATTGGACCGTGCTCGACGGACTCAATTACATCAAGGACTACCTCGACGGAACGGTGTCGTACCGGTGGTCCTGCCGGATGGGCATCTGCGGTAGTTGCGGCATGACCGTCAACGGCGAGCCACAACTGAGCTGCGCCACCTTCCTGACCGACTACGCGCCGGGGCCGGTGCGAGTCGAGCCATTGCGCAACTTCCCGGTGATCCGGGATCTCGTCATAGAGATCGGCGACTTCATGCACAAGCTGACCGAGGTCAAGCCATGGTTGATCAGGGAGGAACACGGGCTACTCGAAGACGGCGAGTACCTGCAAACGCCGCTCGAAATGGACGACTACAAGAAGTACAGCATGTGTATCAACTGCATGCTCTGTTACTCGGCCTGTCCCGTCTACGCGCTCGATCCCGTGTTCCTCGGTCCGGCGGCGATCGCGCTGGCCCAGCGCTACAACCTCGACTCGCGCGATGAGGGAGCCGGAGATCGGCGCGACGTTCTCGCGTCGGCCGAGGGAGTTTGGTCCTGCACCTTTGTCGGCGAGTGCACTACCGCCTGCCCGAAGGGGGTCGACCCGGCTGGGGCGATCCAACGCTACAAGCTCACCGCGGCCACGCAATCGCTCCGAGACTTCCTCATGCCTTGGCGGGCACGATGACCACGACACCCCGGTTGTACCGAAAGCCGATCTCCAGGTTCTGGTGGGTGCAACGCCGCTCGTACCTGATGTTCGTCCTGCGCGAACTCAGCAGTTTGTTCGTCGCCTGGTTCGTGGTGTACCTCCTGCTTCTGGTCAACGCGGTGAGTTCAGGAAGCGAGGAGTACCAGCGGTTTCTGAACTGGAGTGCCGGACCGGGGGTGCTCGCGCTGAACATCATCGCCCTGCTGTTCGTGCTTATGCACACCGTCACCTGGTTCAACCTCGCGCCCAAGGCGATGGTGGTGCGTGTGCGGAGCCGACCCGTCGCACCGGTGGTGATCCTCGGGCTGCACTACCTGCTGTGGGGTCTGCTGACGGTGATCGTGCTGTTGGTGGTGCTGCGATGACGAAGATGACGAAAAGGAAGTCCCTGGAACCGTTGGGGTGGCTGATGTTCAGCGCCGGCGGGATGGCCGCGGCACTGCTCATACCTGTGCTGCTGTTTCTGTTCGGCCTCGCCTTCCCACTGAATTGGCTTCCCGCGCCGGACCACACATACCTGCTCTCGGTGTTGCGCCATCCTCTCACCCGGCTGGTCCTTTTCGGACTCTGCGTGCTGGCTCTATTCCATTGGGCACACCGCTTCCGGTACATGCTGTACGACGGGTTGCGGCTGAAGCAGTTCAGCGCGTTGATCATCCTGGTCTGCTACGGCGCTGCCGCCGTCGGCTCGGGAACGGCCGCCTATCTTCTGTTCCGCATCTAGCACGTGTGAGCGTGGCCTTCCTCGGCCGTCGACGTGGCGTGTCGGTCGGACGGTCCAGCGCCCGCGCTGACGCCGAACCCAGATTTGGACAGGATGCCTGGGGCGGGGTGTGCGGCTAGTCAGCTAGTTCGGCGAGTGCGTCTTGTAGGTAGGTGGCGATGTTCCAGACGTCGGGGATGGTGTCGGTGCAGGCGAGGATGCCGAAGTCGAGGTGGCCGTTGTAGGACATGACGGTGATGTTGAGTGGGCCTGAAAGGTCGGTGAGTACGGAGATGGGGTAGGTCCCGGCCACTCGAATTCCTGCGGCGTACAACGGTATCTGCGGACCGGGCACGTTGGAGACGATCATGTTGGCTAGGGGGAGTGCGGGGGCGGCGACGCGCAGGAGTAGGCGGGTGGCCAGGCCGTGCAGGATCTGCGGTAGGGCCGCGGTGGCGTAGTGCAGCAGGTTCGGCGGGGTGGCTTGGAAGTGGTCCTTGGCGGCCAGCATTGCGGCGTGGGTGAGTTTCATGCGGTGTTGTGGGTCGGGTTCGCCGATCGGTAGCTCGCACAGCATGATGGAGAATTGGTTGCCCGCGGTGCCGAGTTGCTCCTGGGTGCGCACCGATACCGGGATCGCGGCCACGGCCGGTTCGTCGGCCGGTGCGTCGTGGTCCAGTAGCCAGCGGCGAAATGCGCTGGTGCACAATGTCATTACCACGTCGTTGACGGTGCCGCCGAAGCTGTTCTTTACCTGTTTGACAGTATCGAGCGATAGCGAAACGAAGGCGAAGGACCGCTCGGTGCCGTTGGGGCCCTCGCCCGGCAGCGTGGGATTGACTTTGCGCATGTCGGCGAGTGCGTTCGGCAGCATCGGTCCCAGGCGCAGCGGTAAACGCACTCGATCGGCTTGGCGGGTCATCGTGTGTGCGATGCCGCGGCCGAGTATTTCGGCGGGATTGGGCGTTCGTCCCAAGCGGACCCCGTCGGTCGGTGGTGGCACGGGCTGGGACTCGGGCACGATATCGAAGAGCGCGGCCATGACCTCGGCTCCGGACACGCCATCGATCAGTGCGTGGTGCACCTTGGTGTAGATGGCTTGGCGGCCTTGGGGCAACCCGGAGATCAGGTGGCATTCCCACAGTGGTCGACTTCGGTCCAGCGGCTGGGCGTGCAGGCGGGCGGCGAGATCGGCGAGCGCCACGTCGGTCGAACCTTCGGGCAGGCGCGTATCGCGCACGTGATATCCGAGGTCGATGGTGTCGCTGTCTTCCCAATAAGGGAGGTCGAGACCCAATGGGACGGTGCGCAATCGCCATCTCAGGGGTGCGATCAAATGTAGTCGGCTCGCTATCAACCGCCGCAGCACCGTGACGTCCAGTGCGCTCCCTTCGGTGGGTGGTTCCAAAAGCGTGACCGACCCGACGTGCAGCAGCATGGTGGGTGATTCGGCATCGAGCAGCACGACGTCGAGCGAGCTGAGTTGTCGGGACGGCCCGGTGTCGCCCGATAGCGGAATTCTTTGCGACAGCGTTGCTGGATCAGCGGATGTGCCGCTGCCGAGTTGGCCCGGTGTCATGATGCGGACGTTCAGGTGGCGGGCGGGTTTCAGGTCGGCATGGGACATGGGTTCTCCGCGTTGTCGCTGGGTTCGGGACAGACTGCCGATTCAGTTCGACGGACGGTGTGATGGTGCCGCGACGCATTATGGTCTGTCGGTATCTGTGGGCGCTAAGAACCGTTCGAGCCGCTGTGCTCTTGCGGTGACGCCGATGTCCGTGTCATAGACGCGTCATTGATTTTAGTGGTCGGCGGGGTGCTGTCGGCGGCGATCGTGTGCTCTGCACGTTAATTCTGTGCAAACGTGGGACCCGTGCTTGTTACTCGCGGGTGTGCAGGTACTGCGTCAGCTTTGGCACCGAAGGTGGCTCGGTGGTCGCCGAGGAGACCTTCCGGACGGCCAAGGTGGTGCCGATACCGGCCTTCGGTACCCCGCCGTGTCCACCCAATGGTCTTGTGGGCCAAAGTATCCGCATCACGGGAACCAATTTCGGCTGGGCGCCGGTCACGGTGAGATTCGACACCACCGACGCAGCGTGATCGGCACCCCGTCCGATGCGTAGATCGAGGTGATAGTGCCGCCTGGTCTGGTGCCCCGGCCTGTGACGAAGCGAAGTTTCGTGCGAAACCGACGTCGAGGAAACCCGAGTTCTACCCGAAACCCGCCGATCTCCTTTCGGTATCTCCCTCCTGTCTTGCACACCTCCATTGGGACGATCGCGGAACGGAGCCCGTGTTCTCCGCAGCCACCTCGCTTGCCACGGTCGAAGTCGTGGTTATGGCGTGTCGAGCTTGCTTGCTTTCACGACAACCCAGGCGAGGTTTTCGTGCACGATGTCACTGTGCGCACCGAACGGTGGTTGGCCGTTCGCTACGGTGTCGGACGCATCGATATTGATCAGTTCGCCTGCGGTGAACGGATATTCGTCGCCGACGCCTCGCAGCTCGACTTGGGTTACATCGAACGCGCCGACGGCTCCCATCGCTGTCCACGGATTGTCGCCGTGCGCTCCTGCGGCGTTGTCTCCTGCGACCTTCGATGCCAGTGGATAGAAATTGTTCAATGCTCCGTCGTGGCTCGAGAAGCAGACGGACACCGGCCCGTCTACCCGGTCGGATCGTCCGGCCAGACCGCCACGTCGGTTCCGATCGAATGGTAACGGGTCCGCGAAAGCGAAGCTCGAGAACGCACCCTGTAGCAGCGTCACAGATTTCACCGGGGACGGGACCGAGCCGTCGGGCAGTCCGGCCAGGGCATACGACACGACCCGTGCGCCGAAGCTGTGGCCGATCAGATTGATGCGCAAACTCGGGAATTCCCGATGCAACCGTCCCAGAAGCGGTCCCAGGCCGTTCTCACCGACGACACCGGCGCGGTTCTTCATCTGCCAGTAGGTCAGCGTCCGTAGCGCTTCTTTGGCGCCGTGTAGCACCTTCCCGAATATGTCACCGATTCCGGCAGCGCCACCCTGCGCCGAATCGAGGTCGACGCCCGATCTGATCAGCTCCATCGCGAAGTCCCGGAACACCTCTGACGCATCGTTGTTCGTACTGAGCATCGCGGGGAACCCGCTGTCGGCGTTGTCCTTCGGGCCTTCGCTGTCGGTGTTTCCCGGGAAGGTGGCGATGCTGAACTCGCGCATTTGTCGAAACAGCTCGTCGATGGTGCCGGGGTCCGGCTTTTCGGTTCCCAGCAGTTCGGCAATCCGATCGAGCTGTTGCGCCCCGTCCGGAAATGTCGCCTTCAACATCTGCAAAGTGTCGGCGTCGAGCGTCGGTGATCCAGCGGGAACAGACTCGCGGCGGCGTGCTGCCGCGGCTCCGGTAGTTGCCACGGCGGGCGCGAAGTCCCCGATCGGTTCATCGGACCAGCGCTCCGACGGCCAAACCACGCCCGCGTAGCCGATCCGGCGCGTCGCGGCGGACGGCAACGTGTCCAGTTTTCCGAACCACCGCTGGTACAGATCGACCGCCTTGCTGCGGTCGTTGTTCCAGCCGTGCGAGAACACGATCAGGTCGGTGAGCTCCCGCTGGCGTGCGCCCGCGACAACTGCGTCGGCGTCGACCGAATCGACATCGCCGTCCTTGTCGAACGAAACGATCCAAAGTGGCTTATCGCCAACAAATTCCGGCATCTTTTTTCTCCTTCGTCGGGAGGTTCAGACGGATTGAAGGGCACGCATCAGGTCGACGAGTCCGCCGCCTTCGAGATAACGGTCGCGACCCAGCGGCGTCGCCGACTCGACGAAGATCCGCTTGACCGATTCGGGGTCGCTGATGAATTCGCGCCGGACCGACAGGAACGCCGCGATGGCACCCGACACATGTGGGGCGGCCATGCTGGTACCGCTCTGCTCGATATACACCGCCGCGCCCTCCTCGTGTCTCCCCAACGAGCGAAAGGCGTCCGCACCGAGCTCACCCGCGGCAGCCGATGTGATGCGTTCGCCCGGAGCGACCAGGTCCGGCTTCATCCGCCCGTCGCCGGTCGGCCCCCGCGACGAGAAGTAGGAGATTCCATAGGTATGCGGCGCGTCACGGTGCGTCGAACCGACCGTGACCGCACGTTTGGCGTTTCCCGGATCGTTGATCGTCATTCCGGTGCTGAACCGGGTCGGTGCGTTCTGGTCTTCGACGAAGAGGCTGACGTATGCCGAGTTGCCCGCCGCGACGACGACGATGACGCCACTGCGGACGAGGTTGTCGACCGCGATGCACAGCGGGCTGCTCCCGCACGCGTACCACGCCGGGTCGAATCCGTAACCGAGGCTGAGGTTTACGCCGTGGATCCGGGGTGCGTTATCGCTGGCCGCATTGACCCTGCGCACATAGGACAGAGCTTGGATCACGCGCCCGACCCGCGCGGTCTCGTTGCCCTTCGCGCCGAGCACCTTGAGACTCACGAGCCTCGCCCGTGGCGCGATCCCGGAGAGGCGCGCAGGCTCGACGACTGTGCGCCTGCGCAGCTCGGCGCCGTCGGCGGTGTTGTACCGATTCTCGGTGACGACAACCTTCTTCGCCCATCCACTCAGTCCGCCGGCGATGATTCCGGCGACATGGGTGCCGTGGCCCTCCTCGTCGAGCAGAGCGCCGTCACGAACGGGAGGTCCGTCTCCGGGGCACGTGCGATGCAGATCGCGCACCGATGGATGGCTGAGGGTTTCGTTGGTGCGGAAATGAGGATGGTTGCGGTCTATGCCCGAATCCACGACTGCCCAGACGATTCCCTCGCCGTACGCGTTGAACGATCGTTGGGCGGCTTCGGCTTTGATCGTCGCAAAGGACTGGTCGATCTGACCGTGGATCTCGAAGTCCGGCCAGATGCGCTGCATTGCCCGCACCGACATGTCCGATGCAACGGCATCCGCGGACACCAGCCCCTCGATCTGGTCTGGGGCCAACCGTCCCGTTGCGTACTCGTCGGTGAGGCGGTAGGGGGTACCGGCGGCCGCGACGAGCTTCCAGAGCTCTTTGAGCCGGTTGAACGCGGCATTGAGGCCGCGGCCGTAGTTCGAGTTGAGCTCGACCATGACCGATATCGGATCGTCGGCCCCGGCAGGTAACGCGGTACCCGCCTCGGCTGCTCGGGCGTACCCCGATCTGCGAGTCTCGAGATGCGCGCGCAACGGGGGAGCGATAACACCCGCGACCGGCAACCTGCCCGGCGTGCCGGTTGCCGTCATCCGCGCCCGCGTCGGAACATAGGCCGCCGCGCGCGCGATCGCGTCGGGCGCCTCGCTCCGGCCGAGCGCGGTCAGTTCGGTCGGTGGCTCCTGCACGACGAGTCCGTCGTCACGAAGTTTGCTCAGCGCGTCGGAGACCGCGACCCACCACATCGGCTCACCGGCCATCGAATCGCGTTCGCCTGCCTCGAACTTGGCGGCAAACCGCGCGGCGATCATCGTCAGCAACCTCTTCTGGTTCACTGTCTTGCCCGCGGGCACGGTGTCGAGGACCGACAGCACCCTGTCTTTCCAGACGTCGATGTCACCACCCATGGCCCCGGCTCCCGCACGTCATTCTCGGATCGCGATGCTTATCGTCAGTTTCCGTCCGCCATCGCGCCTGGTCACGGGTAGTTCGCTACTCGACTCTCGCGATGCAGCCACTCGCTGCGAACGCGTATCGAGTGAGCGGACGCAGGAACGTAGCGGACGCACCTCGGGAATCCATTCGAGCCCGATCGCCGGCGTGATGTGGGGAATTTCAATGGAGGCCATGATGGGTTGATGAGGCGAAGCGACTTGGGGTCGGCAAGGGTAGGGGCGGATGGAGCGCTCGAGGCTGGTTCGGAGATTTCCGCCGCCGCACCCACGACGCGCGAGATCCGGGTGCTGGCATTGAATACGTGGCACAGCGGCAGCATGGTTTCGACTGGTATTCAGCTGATCGCCGATCTCATCATCTCGACACAGGCCTCGATCGTGCTGCTTTCGGAGGCAACCGAAGCGACCACGGCCGTCGCGGCCGAACTGGTGCGGCGGGGGCGCGAGTTCAATGCCATTGCCTCGCACGACACGGGAATTCTGTCGGTGTTTCCGATCCAGGACAGCGCCGATCTGCAATGGATGGTCAAGGCGCGGTTGAACATCGGCGGAAAGCGCCTCACCGTCTACTCCGCGCATCTGGAGTATCGCTGGTATGCCTCCAACCTGCCCCGAGGCTACGGTCCCGGAGCCCCGGCGCCGGGCGAGTTCGCCGAGCACGAGTGGAAAAAGCTGCCCGACGGCCCAGTGACCGACCTCGCCGTTATCCAGCGCATCAACGCGGCCTCGGGCCGCCCAGAGGTCATCAGCAACTTTCTCGCCGACGCGAAAGCCGAAATCGCCGACGGCTCTTCGATCATCATGGGTGGCGATCTGAACGAGCCGTCTCTGCTGGATTGGACGCCCGCCACAGCGAAGTTGTTCGACCACAACGGTGTGGTGTCGGCGTGGGAGACCACTCGACGCCTGCAAGAAGCCGGTTTCATCGATGCCTACCGATCGATGTATCCAGACCCGGCAACCCATCCAGGACTCACCTGGCCCTCGGACAACGTCGATGTGGATGTCTCCGAGCTCGCCTGGGCTCCTGAGGCCGACGAGCGCGACCGCGTCGACTACATCTTCGCGCATGATGCCGCACTGTGTCTGTCTGCCGTCGGCATCATCGGCCCGCGCGGGTCCATAGTGCGCGGTACCCGACTGCAAAAGACCACCCACGACAACTTCGTCGCCTCGCCGGCGCAGTGGGTCAGCGACCACAAAGGCATCCTCGCGACATACCAACTCACCGACTGACAGAAGGCAGCGATTGCGGGCATTCTCCGCGACTGCCCGATGGTGGCGGTTTTGTGAGCGTGGCAGCGGGAATAACGGGCGAAACCGTCCACTTTCCGAGGAGTAACCATGAGCAACGACGCGATCGTGCTTCTGCGCGACGACCACAAGGCAATCCGCAAACTCTTCCGTGAGTTCGAGAAGGCCGGGGAGAACGCGTATGCCACCAAGGGTCGGCTGGTCGACAAGATCATCGAGGCGCTGACCGTGCACACCTACATCGAGAACGAGTGCATGTATCCCGAGGTCCGCAAGCTTGCTCCCGACCTGGAGAACGACATCCTCGAGTCCTACGAAGAACACCATGTCGCCGATCTGCTGGTGGTGGAGTTGGCGACCATGAAGCCGGAGGACGAGCGCTTCACCGCCAAGACCACCGTGCTGATCGAAAGCGTGGATCACCACATCGACGAAGAAGAAAACGAGTGGTTCCCCAAGGTCCGCGAGGAGTTGGGCCGCAAGCAACTTCAGGAAATCGGCGCCCGCATGATCGAACTGAAGAAGAAGGCGCCCACCTCGCCCGCGCAACCATCGGCACTGAAGAAGACCATCGACGCCGTGATCTCCTGATCGCGGCGTGGCCGGTCCTCGCGCCCAGCAGCGTTGTTTGGCTGTCGGAATCCGGGTTATCCGCCAGAAGACCGGCAGGAAATCAGCAGGCCGGACACCTTCGAGCAAAGGGGCCGCAATTATGGGCGCTGTAGACAAGGCAAAGAATAAGGCCGAGGAACTCTCCGGTAAGGCCAAGGAGAAGTTCGGCGAGGCAACCGACGACAAGGACAAAGTGCACGAGGGCAAGACCGATCAGACCAAGTCCAACCTCAAGGATGCAGGCGAGAAGGTCAAGGACGCCTTTCGCCACTGATTTGTCCATGAGCGCACGTTCCACCTCGGCCGGACGCATACCGCGGCGGCATCGGGACGAGCATGGAAAGGAACTGAGATGAGCACCGTGGCCGCGACCGTCGATGTCGAAGTACCGGTTCGCACCGCATACGACCAATGGACACAGTTCGAGACATTCCCGCAGTTCATGGTCGGTGTGGAGGCGGTAGACCAGCTCGACGACAAGCACACCCACTGGCGTATCCACGTTGGACCCGCGACCCGGGAATTCGACGCGACCATCACCGAGCAGCATCCCGACGAACGTGTCGCGTGGAAGTCCGACAGTGGTCCCGATCATGCGGGCGTGATTACTTTTCATCGTCTGGACGACACCCACACGCGGATCACCGCGCAAATGGAGATCGATCCAGACGGGTTCGTGGAGAGCGCCGCCGATAAGCTCGGCGTGCTGAAGCACCGCGTCAATGGCGACATGCAGCGCTTCAAGCACTTCATCGAAGGCCGGAAGCAGGAAACCGGCGCGTGGCGCGGTGATATTCCACGCCCAGACGCGTGATCTTCCTCGGTCGACATCGAGCTCGATAAACGCGGGTGTGTACATCCCGCATCCTGAGGCGTCTACTGGAATATGCAGCACACGGGTTGATCATCGTGGCTGTTGCTTCCCGTGGCCGTGGCTGGGTAATACCAGCATCGGAGGGTTTCTGAGACCCTTTGAATACAGCAGCGAAACGAGGTAGCTGGCCATGATTATTCTCGGACTCATTCTTCTTATCGTTGGGTTCATATTCAGCATCCCGATCCTGTGGACCATCGGAATCGTGGTTCTCATCATCGGGCTCGTGTTGTTCCTCTTGGGATCGACTGGCCGCGCCGTCGGCGGCAGACGCCATTACTACTGACCCTGGATCGCGAGAGACGGCGGCAGCGTTCGTGGCTCGCGTCGACTCCGACACCCGAGCCGACGCGAGACACGGCCGCGCACAAGGAAAGTCGGCTCGCGCGATGCGCCGCAACCTCGAACGCTACGTTTGTCGCGCCGACTTCCGGCAAGTGCGATCGAATAGGGCAGAGCTCTTCCCGCTTAATACTGCAACTGCACTCAGGTGAGTGGGTGGCCGCGGCGACGGTAGTGCGATAACCGGGCTTGGTGCTGGCGGCGTCGCCGCCAGCGTGA
>NZ_JBVJLS010000048.1:0-22254 GCF_055584605.1 Nocardia sp. NPDC102475
GCCCCGGAATCGGTTGCGGGCGAACTGGTTCGGGGGGTATTGGTACCGCGCCACGTCGTATCCGGCACGACGGACACCGGCTGATTCGACCCGGTATTGCGGATCTGTTGCCCGCTGTCCTGGTCCTGGTCGTGGAGTGCGTCGCCGACCTCGCTGACGCCCTTGCTCAACCCGTGCAGATTCTCGACCAGGTTCTGGTATCCCTCGAGCCCCTTCTGCGCCTGCGGCTCATAGGCATCGCCGACCATTCGCCCCGGCTCGTCATCACCCCATGGCTTGCCCTCGCGAGCCAGGACCTCCTTCAGGTCGGTCAGATCTTGGCGCGCGGATTCGGCAACTGCGGCGAGTTCGGTGACGAGCGCATGGACGCGGTCAGGATCGATATGCAACGACTGGCCCATAACCCGGTCCCCCTTCAACCCTCACCAGCGAAACCGAGGAGGCGATTGCCTGGCGAAGAATCTTACTGCGGCCGCACCATGACTTCTCATTGTTGGGAATAGGTGCGGGCTACTCGTCGCGCCGCTCCGGCTCACGCAGGCTCGGGGCCCCGAGCACCAGATCGGGCAGGTCGGGCATGGCGTGGATGGCCGCGGCAACCGGGGCCAGCATTTGTGCGGTCTGCTCCCGCACCCGCCGGGCCGCCTCGCGCCCGGCCTCGGTGACCGATCGGCCCAACTGTTCGGCGGTACTATGCGCGGCATCCGCGGTGAACCGCACGTCGACGAGGACGCCGAATCTGTCGACGGTTACCTCCACCAAACCATCCGCCGAGGTCCGACCGAGCGGCGACGAAGGCCGCGGCGATCGTCGCCCAGCGCGCCCACATCTGCGGGAACGGGGGAATTCGTATTCCGCCAGTGTCGCCCACAACTGGCCGGATCGATTTGCGCGCGCCTGGGCAGCTGCCTGTTGCGGTGTGCGACGTTGGCGGTCGTTATGGCCGATGTAAGCGCCCATCCACACCGGAACCTGGGCACGCGGATACGCCTCGAGGTCGGCGCGATACGCCTCCGGAGCGAACAGTTGTCCGGGCGGGAACGGCTGTTCGCCATAGTCGTAGTCAAACCGCGAGCGGCAGCGCGTTCGCGTGGGCTCATGGCCGGCGGGACGAGCGCGCCCGCCCGCACCAGACACCTGAGAGCGGCCTTCATTGGGCAGGTGATGGCGCGGCATGTTATGTGCTGCTGCATGATTCGGTGTGACTCGGCGACCGTGAGTGGATGGTCGGGGTGGGCGTGGTCCGGGGTGATGCTGCTGGGCATGGCGCGGGCCCAGGTTTGCGATCTATCAATACTCGCTGGCCGGATTGGCGCCACCGACGCCGGAGCCGATGCACGCCGCGGAGGCGATCTCCCGTGTGCGCGATTACATCACCGGGCGCGGCCTGGACACCACGGGATATCCGCTCGAACAGTTGGTCGCCGAACGATTCCGCGTCGGTTGGATGGTGCATGTGCCCGTACCCACCGGGATGGTCGCGACCGATCGGGCGATCTTCTATATCGGCGACGACAGTGTGCTGGAGCAGTCGTCGTCGTCCATCGATCCGCCGGTCTATATCGCCGACTTCGAACGCCGATACGCCGAACGCCACGGCTGAGAACCGAAGAGGAAGTCATGGACCGTTGGGAACGAGAAGGGCTGCGCTCGGCCAACTTCGGGATACGCAATCAGGTCGAGAACATTCTCGACGCACTCGCCGAGCAGCGCGCCAACCGGGCCGAGGTCCAGCGAAAGTTGGACACCGCACGGAGTTCCGCGACCGACCTCGTCCAGGCACGCGAACGCCTCCCGAAACTCACAAAACTCTGGGATGCCGTCCGCCACGACTTCTGGACCGAAGCCATTCCCGCACACCGACCTTCGCGCACATCCGAGACGCGGAAGCGAGCCTGATGCCGATCAGGACACGCGATTCAGTGTCGCCGCAGCCAGTCGTCGAGTTCGAGTTGGTGCAGGCGACCACCGCGTCCCCACGGTCCCGGCCCGAATTCGACCTCGACCGCAGAGACGATGGAATCCATTGCGCGGTATTCCGGGGCAGAGTTCATTCGCATCACCTCCGTGCCGACGGTCGATGCCCGGACGGTGTCCATCGAGGGCCAGAAACGGTACGGCCAGAAGGTGAACACCCCTGGGGTTCCGTCCGCACCCAGCTGTCCGGTCGCAACCGCCACATGTGCGAATCCGTTCAAGAACACCAAGTCGCCGCGCTGTGGTTGCGGACCGTTGGGCTCGAGATAGCTGTGTGATCCGGATGGTGCGAGCGACAAGTCATGCGTTCCGTGCGGCGCTAGGGCCATCATGGCCACCCGCCCGTGCTGTTCGGCGTCCTCCTCCGCGATCTCCGAATTGTCCAACCAGGTCGGCCCCGTACCACCGACGGGCATACCGATCTGGTCGTTCCACCATTCGAATCTGATGTAGTTCCGCAGATAGTCACGATCGAGGACACCGCTCAGGACGCCGCCGTACAGCGGAAGTTTGATGCAGTTCAGAACATTCGCGACATTGATCGGCGGGGGCGCGGACGGCGCCGTCGAGATCGCCCACCGATCGAACTGATGAAAGCGCAGTGGGAGTTTCGCGGTCGCCCAGATCGCTTGCTTACCGACGAGTTGGGTCTCGATGGCATCGGCCACTATCGATCCGGCCTGCGCGGGGTCGAGCTCATCGGGCCGCGCGATGAGAGGCTGGGGCTGTATCGGCCCGGTCGGTGTATCGGGACGAATCGGCATACCAGCAGCGCTGAACTTGGCCGCTGCCTGTTCCAATTCCGCGATCAGAACCACCTGTCCTTCGAACCCCAAATCGGCTGTCGCCGCCAGGAATTCCCGAACCTTGTCCGCATCCTCGAGATGCTCTCGGTACTCCCCGGAGACCACCGCCTCGGCATCGAACGGCAACGATGCCGTCTTCTCCCGCAACGTATTCCACGTCTGCTCCCGAACCCGATTCGCCACCTGCCGCAATTGCTGCACTAGCCACTGCGGATCAGCCGGAGATCCCTGTGGTTTGGTCGGCGTAGCCGCGATGGCCGTTTCCGGCTGACGGGGTTGGTCGTTCGCGGGTGGTTGGCCGGGTGGGGGGAATGCGTGCCCCTCGGGGTTGGGGCCGATAGCGTTGACTACCGGGTTGAGGTGTCCAGGGGCGAGTCGCCTGCGGTGTTTCGGGGCGGGGAGGTCGAGTACTGCGGGGTCTATGGCGCCGTCGAAGCGCAGTTCTGGTCCTTGGGGTCGCCGAGTCCTGGCATACCTGCGGTGCGGGGAGTGCTGGTGGTGGCTCGTGGGCTGGCTTCTGTTCGGTGTTCGGCCGGGGCCGTCGCGTCCGGTTGGTCGCCGGGAACGCTTGGCATCTGTTGTGCGACTGGGTGATCCACGTTCGAGATGCCCGTCGTCTCGGGGAGCCGCGCCCCCGTAGCGTGATTCGCCTCGGGTGCCGTGGGTGTGTGCGTTGGCGACGATCCGATCAGATTATCGATGAACGGCACAGCGGCCTCGGGCAGTTCTTCGACGTAGTTGAAACCGTGGTGGAGCAACTCCGCCCTTAGCGCAGCAGAATCCGAAGGCGCTGGATGACCTTCCGCTACATCCTGTTCGAGCAGTTGCTGGAACTGCCGCGCCGTCAGATCGTTGTCGTTGTTGGGCGCCGCTTCGGTTTTCGCGAGCTGCTCGGTCTCGGTGGGTGGTTGCGCCGTGGTTTCTGTCGGTGCGCCCGCGGCAGCAGCAGGCTCATGGGCGGAGGGCGGTTGCAGCGTTGCGGCGCGCGGCCCGGATGTTCCGGGTGTATCAGGGGCGGGCTTGTCGGCGATCCCGGGTCCTGGCCCAGGTCGGCCCCCCGGGCCGAAGAACATTGCTTGAACGCCAGGCAGTTGCGACGTTTCGGCACGGGGAACGTGGTTGGCCCGCAGCACGCCTTCGCCCGGATTACGCAGCTCGATCCGTTCACCGCCGTCCGCGGTCATGCGACGGACCAGCAGGCAGACGCGGTCGTCCCCGTCCTGCGACGGCTCGACTACGAGGGCGATCGCACCGTCACCGCGCCGATCGCCCAGGGCGTCCAATGACTGTGCCCAGGTCCGGAACTCGGCGATGAGTTCGACAATGCCCGGGAAATCTTGTATTCGGCCACCGGTTCCGGCTGCCAGGGCATCAGCCGTCCTGCCCTCGGAGCGCGGCATGAGTATCTCGACGTCGTCGCGGCCGGTGATATCGCGAAAATCCTGCAAGAGCAGCAACACATTTCGGCCGTCCGGGTCACTTGCGGCCTGTAAACGAGCCCATCGTGCCAAGGTCTCGGCAGGCGAGGATCCATCACGCGTCACCGTCAGCCAATGCAAGATCCGCCCCGGGTAGGTCAGCGGGAGCGATGATTCGACCGCACCGGACCTGGCGCCTTCCGGCAGGCCCTCGATCGGGCTGAGCGTTCCGGTCGACGGCCTGCCGTACATGAATGCGTAGGCGGGCAGCCACGCCATCCATGCGTCGACCCCGACACCAGCCGGTATCAGCCCTTCACGGGCGAACAGCTCGAAGGCCTCCTGCAGCATGGCCGGTGCCATGTCATGCAGCACCCAGTTGCTATTGCCAGCGACCACGTGCAGGAATTCGTGATGGACCGTCTGGTAAACCATGTCCTCGGTCGATTGCGCAAAGAAGCGGTCCGCTTGGCGGCGCTCCCAGAGTTGCGCTATCGCCGGATCGGTGAACATCGCCCTGTTGATCAAGATCGTCGTGTAGTGATCGATCGCATCGTCTGTCGTGGTTCCGAAGGATTCGGTCAGGCCGAATTCGGCGGTGATGTCGTCGAACCGTATGTGCCGCAGACCGAATCGACCGCCGTATTCTGCGACTCGGTCGCGTACTGCGCGGTCGGCGGCTACGACAGCCGCTACCGGGACGGCCTCATCTCGCCAACCCGACATCCGAATGTGGAGATCGTCTTCCAGCTTTCGGGCAATACGAGCCTTGGCCTCGAGATCTCCGTACGGCGGTGGCTCGGGCACGACGTCGTCGGCATCGGCGGACCGCGGCTCGTCGAACCGGGCCCAAACCTCACCCCATTGCTCGACATTCGATGCGGTGGCGGTGGCGAGCGGCGCCCGCACCTCGGGTCCGATCTGCGCATGGCTGTACAGCGGTGCATGCCAGGTGAAGACTTCGCGATTGGGATCGCGTTCGGGACGGTACTGATGTACCTCGAACGACACGTGCAGCGATCGGGCATCCGCCGCCGAGGACATCCGCAGCGTCAGTCTCGCGGTCATCTCGTACAGGGCCAACTGTACGGTGGACTCCGAGACCCCGGCTCGTTGTAAGGAACTGGTGTAGTCGGTCATGTATCGCACGGCGTTGAGCCCGGCATTGCGGACCAGCGCGGTCGCCGCCTCGATCTGACCAGGATCGCGCCAGCCTCGCTCGCGCATCATGTCACCGACGGCGGTGGCTACCGCCTCCACGTCTTCCTCGGTCTGGAGGCCATCGGATGCGAAGAACGGATGGAAATCGAGGGTCAGGTCCGGATCGACATATCCCGAATCCGCCGGCAGATTCCGCACCGCCGCCACGGCGATCTCATCCGGAAAGTCACCGAAGGGCACGTCTGCGTAGGTCGAACCGTTGCTCGGCGCGTCCGAAGATGATGTCGAGGAGTAGTACACGGTCGCATCGTCTTCGGCGTCGTGATCTTCCTCGGGTTCTGGTTCGACAGATGCTCCGGCGATGGGGGTGGGATCTGAGGCCGGGGGCTGGTCGGAAGCATCCGGCGTGGCCGGGGATGTGTGTTGCGCAACCGCCGGCTTCGGCGCGGGCTGCTTACCAGGTACCCCACCGCCGCCATCGGCGTTGAGTTCGGCGAGGTTGTCCACCCATTTGTGCCTCGGTCCCGGCTTGCGGCCACGATCCCAGGCTTTGCCACCGCCGTCGAAGGGCTGATCAGGGTCGGGGAGTTCTCCGACCCCGATCATGCCTGTGGGTCGGGCGGGCCGAGGCGGCGACTCCACGAATGAATCCGGGTGTTGCTGCGGCTCGGCGGCTGGTTCCGCAGATGCCACTGCCCGTGTCTCGGCGTCACCGAGCAATAGTGTGGCAAGTCGCTGGATGGCCTTGTAGAAGGTATTTCTGTGGTCCGGCCCGAGTACCCGCGCGACCTCACGCATCGGTTGGTTCCGAATCAGCCGCAGCTCGATCACCGTCTGCTGCTTTTCGCCGAGTTCAGCAAAGGAATGGTTGAATGCCGTTCGATTGTGGGACAAGGCATTCTCGACCACCCGCAACGGTTCGTTACCCGCGTCCGCTTCCAGCAATTGAGCGAGGCGGAGAAAAGCGGCCCGTTGCATCATCTTGACCGCGCCTACGTTGCTGCCCAGCGCCTCCGCAGTGGTCTTGAGGCTCTCCTCCCGCCGGAATCGGTGATCGAGGCAGGCCCGCTGTGCCTCGGTGAGCTCATCGATGCAGGCTTCTAACGCGGGCCGATCGTTGTCCAAAGCTTCCCGCACGATCGGCGGCAGCCGGTCGAGAATGAGGCTGCGGGTCAACGCCGTCGCGATTTCGGCGGCGGGCACCTCATGGACCACCGGCGGCTCGGCTGGGCGCGGTTTCTTCGCCGTAGCGGGCGGATCGTCGTCACCGATGATGTTTCTTTGCTTGGCCACCACGACAAGCTCCGCCCGATCGCCACGGGTATCGAGCTTGCCCCGGATGCGTTCGATGTGGGAGTACACGGCGCGGGTGACTATTTCGTGAGCTTCCGCGATCTCAGCGGTTGTCCAGCCCGCGGCGACCATACGGAGGATTTCGGTCTCGACTTCGGTCAGCTCCCCTTGCGCCGGAGTACGGTCCCGGTGCGGCCCCGGCGCTTCGGTCGGGTCTGAAGCTGTTGTGGGAGCGCGTGTTTCGGCCCCGTCAGTGGACTCTTCACGAACCGACTGCGGCGAAGTGGGTAGCTGTGCGCGGATGCCTCCTGCGGCCGCAACCCCGACAGCAAATTCGCAGGCCGCACCCCAGACCACGCGGGGCGGAATCGGCCCGACCGATTTCACGCCGGCCGCAGCCATCGCGAATCGAACAATACGACCTCTGCGATCAGATGTAAGGGCGTTGAGGCAGCGTCGGACGTCCGAGGTGGACGCTTCGGCCCAGACCCGGATCAGTGGATCGGACTCCGCCAGACCGGCGCCCTGGATGACGAGATTCTGGATCGGCTGCCAGATCGCGGCAGCCTGGCGATGCTGTCCCACAACGCTTCCGGCGACGATCGTAACGACCCATTCCTCGATCCCCATGTCGTTCTTGATCTGGGAGAACCGCTTGATCGCAGTCGCACATATTTCATCGGTGATCTCCTGCGCCGATGAGAGCCCGACGGCCCGATCAGCCAGCTGGAACACCTGCGCGCCGAACTGTTCACGAATGAGGTCGACCGCCTCTTCCGGATGGCCTTGCGCGACATGTTCTTCGACCAACTGCCTGAGTTGCTCCGCTGTGACGTCGCCGGTTGCGGACTGGTCGTCTCCATGGTGCGCGGTCCCGGCCTCGTTCGGAGCAGGGCCGGTGTCCGTTTCCTGCGCCGCCGCAACGACCGGTCCGTCGATCGTCACCCCTGGCGGGACGGTCGCCGAAGGCGATGAGGTGGATTCGGTTTCGGACGCGCTCTCGACAACCGTCGTCGGACTCGGCGGTTCCGATTCCGGGCCTGACTCGGACGGGGCGCTGGACGGTTCCGGAGGTGCTGGCGCGACATCGTCTCGAATTGGGCTGTCCGTGGGTTGCGGGTCGGGTTTCCCGCCGCCCCGCGCGCCGCCGCCGCCGTCGTTGTGGAACGGTGCGAGGCCGGGCACCTGCCTGTTGCGCGGCAGTCCCAGCTTTACGTCTCCCCAGGGGTCTTCTCCGACGTTCCCGTACCCGATCAGGCGGTGCCGGACGGGGGCGAGGGGACTCGGGTCGGTGGGCTGGAAGGCATCGACGCCGGATGTCGCCGCGCCGCCTTGCGGCTTGCCCGGCTGGTCGGGTGCGCTGGCAGGTGGTCCCGGGTTCGGACCTACCGGCGCATCTCCTTCGTCGGGCAACCGGTAGCCGTACACCCGCAACCGGCCGTTGTCGACGAACGCGCGGGTGACGATCACGCGACTGTCGCGACCGATGGCGATTCCCTTCGCCGCGGTTCGCAGCGCCGGAGTTCCTTCTGGAGCACGTACATGCGCCAGGTTGGAGCCTTGCAGTCGAGGGGACGTGGTGCAGCCGATCTCGCCAGACCAATAGCCCGGCACAGTGTGCGTCGCGCCGCGCATGCTGCTGGGATTCGCAATGTCGACCTCGTCCAGCTCGATGGGCAAGGTCAGCCAGGCGGCATCGCCAAGACGGCAGGAGTCCATGTCCGCGTCGATGCGAATGATGTGCCCACGAGCCGGATCGCCGGGTGCCCGCTCGTCTGGCGGTGTGCTCACGTACCGGTTGACAGATGCGATCGTGTCCGCTGGCAGCGCAGCGAGCTTCGAATGATTCTGGGCGAACTGTGCGGCCGCCTCCGCATCGGGGATGGTGCCCTCGGACAGTTCGTCCTTCGCGATCCGCCGTTTCTCCGCGACCGGGAGCGCGTCGAACTCCTCGGCCGACATCAATGAGCGGTAACGGAATTCGTGCGAGGTAGTCGAAACGCTCTGTTCGCTGATGGGTGATTCGGTGACGCGCAGACACTCGTCGGTGGCAGTGACGAGTGCGTCCAGCACCATGAAGTTATCGGCAACCCCGATCGCGAGCTCTGTTTCCGGTGCCGATTCCGCGCTCGCGCGTCGGCGGTCCCACAGCTCGAGCTGGAATTGCTCCACTCGCCTTCTGGTGAACGGCTCGAGCGCCGCACCGCCGAGTTGTGTCAGCTGCGCGCGCAGTTCGTCGCATTGCCGGCGCAGTTGTTCCAATCTCGGTCGATCCTGCGTCAACTGATGGACGGATGGCAGGCGCTCGTCTGTGGCCGTTTCCGAGGCGTGCCCGCTGGCTGCTTGCGTGGCACGGGTGTTCGTCTCGGTGGCGGTATCCAACCCGGCGTGTTCCGCAATCGCGGTGGCCAGGGTCCGGATGGCGGTCCGTAGCGCGAGGTCTTTTATTTCGGCGTAGGTCGGTCGTTGTGGTTTCGTCGGCGTGCCGGGTTGTGTCGGCCGCAGCTGTCGGATCTTCTTCCGCTGGTCGGGGCGCAGTGCTGTGTCGATCTGGTCGTCGATGGTTTTTCTGTCCGCCGCTGCGAGCGCCCGGCTGGTGGGTCCATGCTCGTCGATATCGGTTGGGGCGACGAACAATGCCCAGATCCGCTGGCGGAATTGGAGGAACTGGCGATGCTCGCCCATCAGGAGTCGGGCCTGGTGAACAACCCACTCCTCGACACTGCGCTCGCCGATCTTCGTGATGCGCACGACCGCATTCGCACATGCTTGACCGGTGATGTCGCGCGCTGCCCGGTCGTCGTCGATGTTGGTGAATATCCATTGGAACACCTTGGTGGCGAATGGTTGTTCCTGGATCAGGCGGACCGCTTCCTCTGGATATCCCTGCACGACAAGCTGTTTCACCTGCTGACGCAACTGTTCCGGTGGCAGGTCACCGTCCTCGCCGGTTAGCTGCGGGTCGCTTTCCTCGCCACTAGGAGGTGCGAGTGCTGCGGGGGCCTCGGGTGTTTCGGGTCGCGGGCCGGGTTGGCCGCCGCTGGTCCCGCCGTTGTCATCTGCGTCGAGTTGCGCGGGGTGGTTTTCTACCAGCGGTGTGCGTGTCGAGGTGACCGGCGGGGTAGGCGGTGGTTGCCCGCCGCCAGGGGGCGCCGCGTGCGGTTGCGGGCTCCGTGCGCCGTCGTTGTTCTGCGGTGCGTCGCCGGGCTCGGCGCCTGTCGCATTCGGTCGGTTGTGGTTGGGCTTTCCTCGGGCCGCGCCTCCGCCGTCGTGGTGGAACACACCGAGTTGGGCTGCCTGCTTGCGTGGGTGTTCGAAGTTGAATTCTCCTCCGTCCCAGGGGGCGTCGTTGTTGCCCATGCCGATCAGCGGGCTGCGCCGTGGGTTTTGCCGCGGCTCAGGAAGATTGGGGGTGGGGTCGTTGCGGTGGGTGCTGTCTTCGGGTTCGTCGGCTCGGGACTCGGGTGCTGCGGGACCGGATGTGGCCGGCAGTTGTCCTGGGCCGAGTTTGCGCCGCGTGCCAGTCGATCTGAGGTCGGGATCCAGCCGGCTCTTGCCGAAGTTGTACTCCTCCTCGACCCGTATCGCTCTGCCACGGAAACGATTCATCAGAGCGTCGTCGATCATGGCGTGGAGGTTGTTGAAGTCGGGGTTGTCCAGCTCGGGGTTGAGGTAGATGATCCAGGCGTGGGGGCCGGTGTCGGTATAATCGCGGTAATCGATGTGGACATACACCGTGGTCGAGTTGTAGGTGATAGGGATCAGGTCCGGAGTTGCGGACTTTTTCCGCAGGTCCAGGTGACTCGGCCCGAGAGCCTCATCTGCCCGCAACACAAGGCAATTCGAGCCGTCTGCGACAGTTCCGGCGGTCACCACGCCACCCAACGAACGGTTTTCGCCGTAGACCCCTTCGAGTTGTCGCACGACGATGGTGCCCGAAATCAGGCCGCTATCCGACTCACCGGCTCGAGCCCGTGCCTGCTCGGGTTCGGTCGGCGGCGCTGGTCGCGGGT
This sequence comes from Nocardia sp. NPDC102475, assembly GCF_055584605.1. Taxonomy (NCBI): domain Bacteria; kingdom Bacillati; phylum Actinomycetota; class Actinomycetes; order Mycobacteriales; family Nocardiaceae; genus Nocardia; species Nocardia sp. NPDC102475. The sequence goes on from NZ_JBVJLS010000048.1 coordinate 10,669, forward strand.
TAGTTGGCTGTGTGGGCCGGCGATCGTTGCGCGGTGTGTCCCCAACCTCTGCCGGGGCCGTGTGGTCGAGTTGATGCGGGCCCCACTCCTGACCGTTCTCGTCGTTGTGGAACGCCACCGCGCCAGGGAAGAGTCCGGCAAAACCGTCTGCGCGTCGCGGGCGACGTTTTGGCGCGGGGAGATCGAGGGCGGCGCGCGGATCGAAGTCGTGGAAGGGGATCGCTGCGTCGGGTGGCGGGCCTGCGACTCCAGGAGCGCCGCCGGTCGGGTGGTGAGGTGTGCGGCGGTCGGCTGTGTTGCCGTCTTCGGCCGGCGTCGCCTGTTCCGGACGCAATTCGGTGGTGACTTGCTGGACCTCGTGGTCGAAGCGGGCCTGCCATTCTTCGTCGGACTCGCCGTTCGGGTCTGGGTAGTGCAACCCCTGCTTCAGATCCGCAAGCCGTTGGGACAGATCGTCCAGGTATTTTTCGATACCTTCCGGCGACGCGTCGCCGAGTTGGTCGGCGCTGACCTGATTCAGCTGTGCGTGTAGGTGCAGCTTGACGATTCGGTCGAGGGTGTCGACATGATCGAGAATCTCGGGAACTTGTTCGAGCAGCCACTGATCGTTGGCGTAGCGTTGCCGCACGCGCGCTATTTCACTGCGCCACTCCTGCGGGGTCCGTGGGTCGGGCTGGTGGGGAATGCCGAGTCTGGGCGCCAAGTCGTCGCGGAGCTGTTCCAGGATCCGCAGGCCATCGGCGGGATCGGCGCTCGTTGGTACGCTGTCGTCCTTGGCGTGTTTCACGATCGCGGTGAAGATTTCCAACACGTCAAGGTACCAGGACGGTCGGTTCAACCGCCTGTATTCGGATTCCAGTTCGCGCAGTCGCGGCCAGATCTCGGCAAGCTCGGCACGCGAATATTCGTGTACGCCACCTACGTCGATTGCATCGAGATGGCCTGCGAACCCTATGGACACCTGTGGCGTCGTGTAGGCGTTGCTGTTATCGATAGCCACTACTTTGAAGCCGTCCTTGCGCCGCCAATTGGACCCTTCGTGACGGTCGTTTGGTCGAATCAGCTTGTCGCTCAACCCCAGACGCCGCGCGCCCGGAGTGAGGAACAAGTCACGCCACCCATCCCGCCCGTACGACTGGGGCAGCTCATCCGCGTCCTCGCCCGGCACGAACCCCATGAGGAAGACCAGCCCGCGGCGCAGCACCGGGGGTGCCCACGCCCCGGTAGCGTGGTGGGTGAACGCCCCGAGTTCCTCGGCATCCGCCTGAACCTCATCTCGGACAACCTTCTCGATCGCCCGAAAGTCGTTCTCATAAACGATCTTATCCACCGACTCCGACATTGTGGCGTCACCGAGATCGTCTTTGATGCGGTCACGGCTACGTACACCGGACTCCTCCGCCTCGGCCACCTTTTCGGCGAAGGTCCGCTCGTCGACGAGATCGTTCATCCACCAGATGTAGTCCTCGTCGGTGTAATACCGCACGTCCGGCTCCGGTCCGGCGTGTGCGCCGGAGACCGCCTCGACGCTCAGCCGACCGTCCTCGTCGATCAGCACCTGCCGATACTCGATCGGCAGGCCCGCATGAGCCGCCCACTCCCGTAGATTCGGCAGCACCTGATCCAGCAGCCGCTGCTGGCCGCGCAACGGTGAGGCGACCACGACGCGCTCACCCGGAACCAATCCCACCCAGGCGGCTTTGGGGTGTGGGGTCGCGCCCGCAGCCGCGACCACCGTCGGGGCGGCCAATACCGCCAAAGCGGCGCGCACTTCGCGCAGATGTTGGTGGGCGGCTTCGAGGTGCGGCCTCAGCTTTGGTGCGCGCTCGGTGGCCGAGCGTACTGGCTCCTCGCCGGCCAGTACGCGCGCCGCCGCCGCATCGAAGACGAGCCTGCGCAGCACCGTGTCGAGCAGAGTCTTCTGGCGGGCCTTCAGATCCCAGATCATCCGCGTGATCTCGGCTTCGTCCTTCCGGTGCAGATCCGTGGTATCCACGCCGAGATGCTGTATCGGGCGCAGCATCTCGAACGCCATGTCCGCCACATCTTTCTCAGTGGACTGAAGCGCGCGACTGATCGGCGGGGTCGGTGCATCCGCCGCCGGCTCAGCCGGCGCGTTCTCTTCGGTCGGACGCGGTGTGTTGTCTGGTCTTCGGGGCGGTTGGTCGTTCCATTCCCGGCCGTGCGGGTCGCCGGGGTGATTGTGGAAGAGGAGGAAGGGGTTGCCCATCACTCCGTCGCCGGGAGCCTGTTGCCGGTGTTGTTTGCGGACGGCAGGGAGGCCGAGTGCTGCGCGGTCGGCGGTGAAATCGAAGTGCGGCTGCCGGCCCGGGGGTGGTCCGTCGGCTGCGGGTCCGGTGCTTGCAGGGGCGGTCGCGCCTGTATCGGTGGGCGAGGCAGCTGCCGCTGGCGTGGTCGCCGTGCGATCGCCCGTTTCCGGTGCTGCCGGCGCCGGCGTGTCGGTCCTCGGCCCGTGGCGATCCGGAACCACGGGCTCAGGTGCCGCGGTGGTGGATCGGCGATCGCTCCATGGTGTCGGCGACGGCATCCTGTTGTGCGTCTTGGCCTCGAGAATGCTTGCGGCCGAATTATTTTCGCCGGGTAGCTGCTCGGGTTGCGCGGCAGGCGGCGGAGCCGGAACAGAACTCGGAGCAATGCCGGTCCACGGCGTACGCATCACGGTGGTCGGTTGGTCTGTGGTCGTGGTCCGGTCCGTGTCTGGCTGCTGTGGGATCGCTGCGGTTGCGATCAGGACGCCATCGCGTGCGTTCCACCTGCCCTCGACAAATTCCACCGGTGGACCGAAGAAGGTCAGGCCGTCGGTGCGCACGCACGCCTGGTAGGTGCGCGCGGCCAGATCGATGGTGACGCTGATGCGGCTAGCTGGTATTTCCTCGGGGAGCAGCGCGTCAAGGGCTTCTTCGACGGCGTCTTTGATGGCCCGGAACAGCGGCTGCAAATGGACGCCGTCGTGCGCCAGGTCATCGCCGCCGACAGTCTGCAGCCAAGCCCACTCATCGGCGTCGAGGAACCCTGGCTGTTCGGGCGCACCGCGTCCCCACCTCTCACGCGGCTCGTTGTCCCCGGCACCGAAACCGAGCGCTCGGTAATCCTCCGCGTGGGCGACCATGCTCGCGGCAAGATTCGGTGGTGTCCACGGGGGAGTAATGGCGCCGACCACTCCGTCGGGCCAGGGCAGCGGTTGGTCGGGCCGGACGTTGGTCTCGAATCCGGGCGCCGCGGCCGCGGATACTCCGAGACGTCCCAGGGCGAGGCGGCCGCACATGAATCCCGGGTCGTCCCCGAGCGATAGAACGCGACTCTCGCCGAGCATCTCGTATAGGACCACCTTGGGGGGCAGTAGCAATTCGATCATCGATTCGTCGAATTCGAGCCACGTCCCCTTGCCTGCTTCGAGTTGCACGACGCCTGCGTTGTGTGCCTTTCGGGCAGCCGTGAACTCTTCCACCGCAGGCGATTCAGGATTGTTGTCGATCACCTCGACGACAAGCGCACGCGTGCCGTGCTGTCCGCCTATGGTCCGCGCGGCGACCCGAACCTCGCTGGTACTCTCTGCGATCGAACGGCGGACCAGCTCCACCACACCGGACCGCACCATCTCGATCTGCTCATCGCTGCGCCATATCTTTCGACGCAACCACTCGGCCATCTCGTCACCGGCGACCATCGCCGCGTGCGCGGCTTCAGCGGCGGTGAGCCGCGGTCCGCGCACACCACGGGGGCCCACCGCAAACTCGAACGGTAGGACGGCGGGACGTCGCCCTGGGTACACGGCCATGGCGTTTTCGGGCAGGCCCGGTTCGAAGAGCTGGTCGATCCACGCTGTGTTGTCCGTGCCCACGTCGTCCGGACCCACCCGGACAAGCCAGATCTGACTGCTGGTGCCATTGTGTGCGGGCAACCTCAGCCCGACTCGGCTCACCAGAGTGTCCGGATCGAACGCCAACAGCGGCACATCGAACCCGCCATCAATGGTTGTGTCGGCCCTGCGCTCCGCCTCCACCAGACAGTCCCACAGGCGGGTCGCATACTGCAATTGCTGACGCTGTGCCGCACTGAGATCCTCGTCCGGTAGCGAGCCGAGTTCCTGCACAAGCTGCGTCAAGGTCCGTTCGTTCGCCTCGTTCGTCACCTCCACCGGATATTGATCCCGAGAACCTATTTCACGCGGATACGCCTTGATCAGCAACGCCTGCTCGGACGGACTCAAGCGATACCACCAGTTTTGGATCACCCAGGATGCCGAGCGCTGCTCGCGGTGATCGTTGGGACGCGTCAGCCATGCGGACGCCACGCCTCGCGCTGCCTCGGGCAACGCTTGTTCCGCCAGTTCGAGCTCGGCCTGCGAAGGCATTTCCACCGGAGGCGGTCGATGTGGACGGCCCCACTCCCGACCATCGCGGTCGTGGTGGAAGGCCACCGCGCCGTCGGGCAATCCAGCCGCGCCGTTGAACGGCCGGGGCTGTTTGCCAGCGGGGCGATCGAGCGCTTCGGCCGGATCGAAGTTGTTGTTGAAGGCGAGTTCCGGGCCAGGGGGCTGGGCGGTGCGGTTCCCGCCGCCAGGTTTGTGTGCTGGGGCGTTTTCCGGCAGTGTCGGATCGGCCTCGGGTTTGGCGGCCGCCCCTGACTGCCTCGAATCTGGTTCAGCCGCAACGGTTCTCGTTTTATCGCCAACAATGGCACCATGCGGAGGCCACGGTGGTGGAACCGAATTGTCGAAGGTTTTCAACCAGGGGATTCCGAGCGCGTCCAGATCGTCATAGAGCCGCTCGTTCAACGGAGGTCGATGGAAAACGACCAGGGTGATCTCGGAAACCGTGAGACCGCCGTGAATCTGTGCATTGACAAGGGCGTTGCGGCGGAATCGTTCCCCGGCATAATCGCGGCCGATGCCTTCGAGACCGAAATAGCCGAACTCGGCGTGGCCGCTCGGTGTGGCGCCGAAGGACTGGGGCTTCGGATCGGTGGCGGGGCTCGGAATGACCTTCGTGAACGTTGGGCTGCCGATACACACCGTCGTTCTCTCGGCAACTGGCGCTCCGACGACAATGTCCACCGAGCCGTACTCGCCAACTGTCTGCAGAAGGGCCTCGAGATGCCAGTCGCCCTGACTGGTACGAATGCGCGCATGGATCGGCCGCAATTCCGCCGGGTGATCGGATCCGAGTCCGTATAGCTCCCGCTCGAGCTTTGCCCTTTCCGCCACCGGCATCTGCGCCCGGAAACTTCTCGCGGCGACTTCGAAGAGGTTCTTGAATCTGCCGTCCGCGAGAATCTTCTCGAGGGTTTCGGCTTTGACCCGAATCACGATTTCGCCGTTGGACACTACTTGCTTCAGCTCTTCGGTCATCACCACGTCGAGCCGTTCGTGCGTGACCCCCAATTCCGCCGCCAACGCCGCAGCGCGTCGCGAGTCGCCGACATAGCGCTCCGCGTACGCCCGGTCTCCCTCGTCCGCGATGAGCCGCTCCGCCTCGGCCCGCAATTCCTGCGCCTGCGGATCGCCAGTCTGCTCGGCATCGAGAATTCGTTGAAACAGCGCTACTACATCATCACGCGGCGGACCGGGGAACTCCGGAGCCCCGGTGGCGACGGGCCGCTGGGCGCCGGGCGCAACGGCTGCCTTGTGTCTTGCGGAACCGTTTGTGGCCGAATCATTTTCGGGAGGCGGGTTCGGCTTCCACGGACCGGGATTGACCGGGCCGAAGTTGTTGAGCACCCAGGGTGCGTCGCCCCTGCGTCGATCGACGAATCCGTGGTCGACGGCAGGGTCGACATCATGGTGGAATTGCAGTTTCGGGCCGACGGCGCTGCCAGGACCGGATCCGCCACCGGTAGCTGTCTTGCGACCGGTGTCGCCGGGAGCCGGCGATCCGCCGGAGCTAGTTGCGCCGGAATCGTCTTCGACGGTGTCGGCGGTGGTCGGCCCCTGCGCGGTGATCGGTGCCACTCCCAGCGGTGTCGCCAACCGCTCTTTAAGTTCCTGCACGATGGGTTCCGTCTGGGCGGGGGCACCGCCGAGATCGAGGTCCAGCGGATTCTGCAGTGGGCCAAGGACTTTGCCGTTTTTGCGCGGGGCCTCCAGCTCTGGCGCGTGCGGGTAAAGATTGGTGAGGTTGTCTTCGTCGTCGGTGGTGAGGAAGGCGACGAAGGCCTCTTTGATGTCGGGGTAGGCCTCTGTCCACTCGAGGAGGGTGCGGACGCGGGGGATGCGGTCGGGATCGTTGGGGTCGGTGTGGGGGTCGTCGGGGTTGGTGATGTTGGTGTCGAAGATGACGATGTTGCCGCCGGGTTTGTTGTCGGTGTTGGTGACGGTCAAGGAGTGCATCTTCTTGCCGTCGTCGAGGAGGAGGACTGCGGTGTCGGCTCCGTCCGCGAGATTTCGGACGTCGTCTATGGTCTTGGCGACGGGGTCCTCGGTGCCGGGGTCGAATTGAATTTTGACGAGCTGAGTTGCGATTGCTCTCCGGAGGTGTTCCGGGCTCTTTTGTCTTTTCTTTGGTTCGATTCCCGTGTTGAGGCCGAGGGCCCAGGTTGCTTGGGACGTTTGGTTTATGCAGTCCAGCAGCCTCCGAGCTTTGAATAGTCGCCGGTACAGGGACCAGCCCGCGATGGTGCCGAATGTCAAGGCGATGAATCCGCCGGTAGTTTGGTGTCCCAGTAGCGCTATTGCGCCGCCGGCGACCCCCGGACCCAGCGCGTACGTGCCTCTGGTCGTCAAGGCGGTGATGGAATCTACTCGCGCGCGCACTTCGGATGGGGTTGTCTTGTTCAAGTAGGTCCAGACGGGCATCCCAGCCGAACTGAGGACTGTCCATGTGGCGCCGAATAGGGCCGAGACTATCCAAGGGTTGGTGGTGGTTGCCTGGAGTATCGCGGGCCCGGCCATAGCGGCCAATCTGACCGTGAGCAGCTCGTCGATGCTGGCCTTCTTTACCGACTTCTTGAATGCCCAGATCCCGAGCACGCCTCCGAGCGGGGTGAGTGTCAGCGCTGTTCCCTGCTGCCAGCCCGGAAGACCGGAGTTGGTGATCAGCGACGTGAACTGCAGTGTCTGCATTCCCAAGTAGAAATTGGCGAGACCTAGGTTGAGGTTGGCACGTCCCCTCAGTGGAAGATTTTTGCTGGCACGCCAGCCCTCTGCGATCGACTCGCGCACGCCGACCTCAGGCTTCTTTGATTCATCCGGTTTCGGTGCGGTCGAGGACGCCGGCAACTGTGACAATGTCGCCAGATTCACAAGGCTCGTAATGACGTCGATGACAGGAGCCGGCCATGCGCCGGCTTTCAGCGCTATGGGCCCGAACAAGGTTCCCAGAACACGGGTGGCGTGCGTTTTGAGGGTGGAGAAGCGCTGCAGTCCGTCTTGCGCGTCCCCCATACCGACCATTTCGGTGAGCATTTTGCCGATGGCGCTGCTGTAGAGGACGGAAGTAGACGCTGCGACGAATGTTGTTCCGATGAGTATGGGGACGGAGTACGACGTTCCGGATGCAAGGACGGGAATTGCGGTTATTCCTGCTGCCGCTGCGACGGCTTGGCTGCCCATCAGCAATTTCTTGGGTGGGGTGTTGTCGGCCAGATGACCCGCGAACAGTGCGCCGCCGATGTGCGGCAACTCGATGGCCAATCCGACGGCGCCTGCCAGTCCTGGTCCCCCTTCGACCATAAAGTACATGGACGTCATCGTGGACATGATCGCGCCGCCGGCATCGTTGAAGAACTCGGCGCCGAGGCGTATGCCGACATTAGGGTCGGTGCGAACCAGGTGTAGTAGTGATTCGCTATCGATAGGTTGCTTTTGCGCGGCGGGATGACTTTCGGGGGAGGCAGGCGCGGAACTGGCCGTGCCCGTGGTCTTGGCGCGGTTCTTGCCGAGGATCCATCGCAGGAAGTCGGATCTCCTCGAATCGGGCGAACCTTCGGTGGCCGGGGCCGAAACTGGCGTCGGGTTGGTCTGGGCGTCGGGAACCTTCGATTCGTCCGGGTTTTCGGGGGTGGGTGGTTGGTTGTCGGGGAGGTTGTGGAAGAAGACGCCGCCGTATTGGAAGGGGACGAGGCGGTGTTGTTTTCTGGGTGCGGGTTTGTTGTCCATGGCTGTGTCGAGTCCTGCCATGGCGGCTCGATGTTCGGCCAGGACGTTGTCGACGATCTCGAACAGTCGCTCGGTGGCGGCTTCGGTATCGGTAGGTAGTTGTTCTTCCGCGGCGCGGGCCTGGACTCTGGCAGCAAGGTTTCGCGCAATCAGCGGGTTGCCGATGGCCGCCATCAGCCGGTGGTAGACCTGGCTGTTTTCCTCAGGTGCTGCGGGCTGGTCGGACACCTCGGCGGAATCGCCGGAATCTGTTGCGGTGTACGCTGATTCGGTTTCCGTGGTGCTGATGCTCGTCGGCTCGTCGAGCACTTCGTCGTTGGACGCGCGGTCCTGGTCTTGGGCAGAAGCGATCGCCTCGAGCATGTCGACGGGTGCGCCCTGCTCGACCGGTGGTTTGGGTGTGTGGTTCGCCACCCTCGTGCTGCCTGACGGACCTGCCGCCGCATCGGTGTCGGGCACCGACGGGCTGTCGCTGCCCGGGAACCCGCTCGGCAGCTCGTTCGCATCGTCGCCCGCGTGGTGCTCGGACGTTGCACTGGTCTGCGCCGAATCCGGTTCTTCCGTGTCGGTTCTCGCACCGTCCGCCGTCTCGGTCGACGTTGCGGCGTCTTGTGTGCGCGTCTCTTGGCCCAACGTATCCGGCAGCCCACTGGCAGAGGATGCGGCCTGTGCGGCGGGACCGTGCTTGCTGATGTCACGAACCAGCTGCCGCTGTTGGTGCGGATCGAGCTCGACAGCGCCGCTTCCGACCGCTTGCGCCGCGGCGTCCGATGCGTGCTCGAATACCTGGTCCGCGAATTGATCCTGCAGCGGAGCCGAGGTTGCGGCGTCGGGTATCGACGGCTGATGGCTCGCCGTGCCATCGTCGGTCGTTTGCGGTGCCGTCGGTTCTGTCGATGCAGCGGCAGATGGCGTGTCGGCAGGGTGCGTTGCGGTGCCGTCGGGTTCGGGCTTCCTTGCGCCCGATTGGCGCCCGCGGCGTCCATGGGGACCCGTTGGGTCGCTCGTTCGGTCGTGGTGATAACGCACAGAGTCGAATTCGCCAGGGCTGGTGAATTGTTGATGCGGCGTGTCTGCGTGGTGGTGTCGAGGGCCGGGACCAGCTGGGCGTCGACGTGTGGGGCCGGGGGTGCCACCAGCAGCTGGTCCGTCTCCGGGCTGTCGTGGCGTGCCTTGGTCTGGCGTAGCAGTGGGATCGGTGTCCGTCTCGGTGTATGCCGATCGGAGGCTTTCGCTGGCCTCCTCAACCAGGTTCCGAGCCTGTTGCGGCCCTATGTCCAATTCTGTGCACATCTCGGCAAGCGAGATTTCTTCTATCAGGTAATTCAGCACAACGCGGCGCTCGTGGTCCGTTAGATTCGGCAGAGCTTCTCGAACCTTCGGCATGTTCGAAAACGTTTCGTCCGTCGACGATGCTGCGGCGGCTTTGGGTACAGCCGCGTCTGCTGCGGGCGGATCCGCGTCCGCGTCCTCGTCTGAGAAGGTATCGTGTTCGTCGGAGGTCGGCAGCTCCAAAAACAAGGGCTTTTTCTGGGGGATCCGCTGCTTTGCCTCTTCGACTTTGTCGAGTCCGAGTCCGAGAGCCTGACTTATTTCGACAGCATTGGGTGCCGTCCCGGAGATTTTGATACGTTTCTTGATGTATGTATCGACGGCGACAATCCGTTCACGCTCCTTTTTGCCGAAGTTCGGGTACAAATTGTTGTAGTACGTGAGCTTCATGGCCCAACGAGCATCCGACAGAGCCGCACGAATGAAACTTCCGGGCGGCACGAATGTTCTAGTGGCGGCACCGATTGCTTCGATGGCGTAATTAACTAGGTCTCCGCGCTCCGTTCCCGGAACCGTCCAATACGTAACTGCTGCGTCTGCGATCCATGTGTACTTTTCCAGAATCCGACTTCTGATGCTGCGCTCCTCAGGAGAACCCGGTCGGGTCGCTATCAGACTCCAGAGCAGTCGATTGTCCTCGTCGTCTCCCGATGACACATCCTTGCGAGCATAGAATTGCTGCAATGCTTTCACCAGCGTGTCATTTGTGAAAGTCTCACCAGGAAGTGGCACGTCAGCATCTTGGAGAATGTCGCGGAGTTCGCGAAGGGCTACAACAGATGGACTGGTCCTGACCTCCCTTCGGTTGACTGTGTTCTTAGTTACTCCGATCAGAGCTGCGAATTCCGCCGTGGTCATTCCGTAATACAGCCGAATTGCCGTCAGCCAATCGTTTACAGTTTTATAGGAGGCCGCATCGGGGATTGTTTCACCCGATGGATCCATCCGATAGCGATATCCCCATGCCTCGGCTAAATCGTTCCAGGTGCCAATCGCCCGGTCCTGCAGCGCATCACGGTAGATTCGCAACATGGGAAGCTCATCAAGCTCTCGGCCATTCTTATAGCGGCCTACATTCAATCTGGTCAGTCCGAAAGATCGTGCTGCGTCCGCATCCTTGACATTGTTTAATCGAAGGAAATATCGCAGGTATTCGCCGAAAGATTCGACTGTGCGTAGGCCTGGAAATATCAGGTCCTTCCTCGGCAGGTATGTAAAGCATTCGGCGAGTTCGTCATACGATGCATTGTGCGTAAACGGTGCGACTTCGCTGATGGTCTCGACCGAAGATTGAGGAGGCCAGGTGGTTCCTAGTTCCCAGTTTATTACCGTGCTCCGAGATTTACCTACGGAAACTGCCAGTTCCTCCTCCGATAGGTCGGATTCGGTCCGTAGCGAGCGAATATACTTCCCGATATCGGAGTAGCCCTCGGGGTAGGCGGCCACTCCGTGCTCTGTCAATAGTTCCGGATAATAGGAAGCTACGTCCAGGTACATTCTCCGGGCGTGCGGAACGCGACGTAAGAGCGCCCGGACCTGCTCGGTCTCCAAATCTGGGCCGCCCTGTTCGACCGCCTCCCAGGTTCCTTGCGGCGCATCGATCAACTCGTCGATGCGCCCCGGTGCCAGGCCGAGATAGCGGCGCATCTCGGACAGCCACGTCGGCTTGCCGCCATCCCCGGGCCATGGAAGCTGCCCTATCAACTCTGCCGTATGGTCGCTCGCGACGAGCCCCGCCCGTGCGAGCCATCGCTGCACCTGCCCGATTTCCAGGTGGTGCATCTCGACATATTCCGCAAGGCTCTGTAGCGGCAGCCCCGACTGATCCGCCCGCCGCCCCCGATACCACTCGAGAAAGCGCAGTTCTTCCGAAGACTGGCGCGGGCGTTCCTGAGGCTGCTCGGTTTCAGCGGGCGGAGTCGATCCGTCGGACGAGTCAGCGTGCGGTGCGGTGGGCACGGCGCCGGTGGGAACACCCGGTTCCGGAGGCGACGGTGGGGTCGGGGTGTGGGAACCAGAGTCGTCGTTATCCGGGGCGGCGCTCGGGATGCCGAGACCTGATGCGGCACCGGGTGGCTGATGCAGTTCGAACCAGGTGGATTTGCCGGTGCCGTTGTCTTGCACGACGGTTCCGTGGT
>NZ_JBVJLS010000049.1:0-21796 GCF_055584605.1 Nocardia sp. NPDC102475
TGCCTCAAACGCTATGTGACGCGCCAGATCTACCGAACACTCAGACAGGTCCCCGAGACGGCTTGACAAACATAGAAGCCTCCCGGGATGTCCGGCGACCTCCACGAAATCGCCGCAGCACTCACCCGAGAACCACACCCAGACATCCGAGAAGTCCCCCGCTCCCGGCTTCCAGACGATCGCCAGTTCGGCATCGCCACCAACGGGGCCGGACCATGGGCTTACCGGCCAAGCCCGTCCGGGTTTGCCGTCGAGGGCGCCCCTGGCCGTCGGGCGCCGTCGAGGAATATCGTCGCGGCTGCGTCGGCGGCTTGTTCGGGTGTGATGACATTGCCGATAGTCAGCCACAGCGCACGTTCCAAGATCGCAGAGAACATTTCGAACAGTGCATCGCCGGGTAGGTCCTCGCGCAGCACGCGGTCACGGAGGCCGCGGGTCAGGACCTCCCGAATGGGCGCGATCGTCCGCTGGACGGCCTCGGGGTCGTAGAAGTCGCCGCTTTGGCTGATCACCGCCGCATACTTGGCACCTTCACGCAAGAAGACGGCGATGATCCGGGCGACGGCGCGGTCGGCCGGAAGTTCGTCGAGATTCGCTGCGGCGAATGCGTCCACGAGGTCGCTGATACCGACTTCCGAAAGGCTGCGCAGGAGCGCTTCCCGGGTCGGGAAGTGCCGGTACACCGTCGCGCGACCTACCCCGGCCTCGTCGGCGATCTCCGCCATCGTGGCGTCCGGCCGCCGTCCCAGTATCCGGACGGCGGCGTCGAGGATCGCCGATCGGGTCAGCGCCATCGCAGCATCAGACTTCACCATTCCACGAGCCTAACGCCTCATGACGAGACATATGCGTCTCGTAAGCGTATAAATTGTTCTCATGACTGTGAGGCAGCTGGGCCGTACGGCGGTCCGTATCTCCCCTATCGGCCTCGGTGGTGCGCAGTTCGCGGGCGGCGGGCGCGGCTCGTTCTTTCCGGCGCTGCCGCAGGAGCAGGTCGACGCCATCGTCGACGCGGCCGTCGCCGGCGGCATCACCTGGTTCGACACCGCCGAGGGATACGGGCGCGGCCGCTCCGAGCGCGCCCCTGCCGCCGGACTTACGCATGCGGGAGTGAGCCCGGACGAAGTCACCGTTGCCACCAAGTGGACGCCGTTGGGCCGCACCGCACGCAGCATCGAGCGCACCATCGGCGACCGGATCGAGTGCCTGGCACCGTTCCCGGTCGGCTTGCACCAGATTCATCTCCCCCGCGGCAGCATCTCGCCGATCCGTGCCCAGATGCGGGCGATGGCACGCCTGGTCGAGGCGGGCACGGTCCGAGCGGTCGGTGTCAGCAACTTCTCGGCCGAGCAGCTGGAGATCGCGCATGCTGAACTCGCCGAGCGCGGGATCCCGCTGACCAGCAACCAGGTCCAGATCAGTCTGCTACACCGCAGGATCGAAACCGACGGCGTGCTCGACACCGCACGCAAACTCGGCGTCACGCTCATCGCCTACGTCCCCCTGCGCAGCGGGATTCTGACCGGTAAATTCCACGCCGACCGAGCGCTGGCCGCTCGCCAGCCCCGCCTACGCCGACTGATGACCGGCATGTCCGGCCGGGCCCTCGATCGCACCGCTCCCCTGATCGATGCATTGCGCGAGATCGCCGCTGACCACCAAGCCACCCTCGGCCAGATCGCGCTGGCTTGGCTGATCACCTACTACGGCGACACCGTCGTCGCGATCCCCGGCGCTACCGAACCACGCCACGCTCGGGAGGCGGCCGCGGCAATGCGCCTCACGCTCACCGCCGAGGAAACCGAACACCTCGCGGAGGTGTCCACCGCAGTGAGCCGCTGACCGTTTCCGTTGTGCCGCAAACGTTTCCCGCCCAACCGGTCAACGCCGGTTCCGTTCCGATACAGAGGAAAGAAGTCGTATGACGACGAATACCGTGCCCGAAACGGGCAGTGACAAGCTCGACCGCGGGGTCTTGATGGTCGCTGGTGTGGTGGTGCTGGGCGCCATCATGTCGGTCCTGGACACCACCGTGGTCAGCGTGGCGCTGCCCACCTTCCAACAGCAGTTCCACGCCTCCTACGCCACCGTCGCCTGGACGGCGACCGCCTACACCCTCGCGCTTGCGACCATCATCCCGGTCACCGGATGGGCAGCCGACCGGTTCGGGCCCAAACGCCTCTACCTGACCTCGATCGCACTGTTCGTCGCCGGTTCAGTGTTGTGCAGCATGGCCTGGGACATCGGCCCGCTCATCGCGTTCCGTGTGCTGCAGGGCCTCGGTGGCGGCATGCTGATGCCGCTCGGGATGACGATGATGACCCGCGCCGCGGGACCGCAGCGCGTCGGGCGGGTGATGGCCGTACTCGGGGTACCGATGCTGCTCGGCCCCATCGCCGGGCCGATCCTGGGTGGCTGGCTCATCCAGGCCGCGAGCTGGCACTGGATCTTCCTGATCAACCTGCCGATCGGCGTTATCGCCTTCGCCGCCGCACTGCGCGCCCTGCCCGCCGACCAGCCGCAGCCCGGTGAGTCCTTCGACTTCCTCGGCATGGCACTGCTCCGGGCTGGCCTTGTTCCTCTACGGCGTCTCCTCGATCCCCTCCGCCGGCACCGTCGCGGCCACGAAGGTCCTCGTCCCGGGCATCGCCGGGCTGGTCCTGGTCTCCGCCTTCGTACTGCACGCACTGCGCAAGGACCATCCGCTGATCGATCTGCGGCTGTTCACCAATCGCAACCTGACCATCTCGATGATCACCGCGACCCTGTTCATCATCGCGTTCATCGGCAGCATGCTGCTGTTCCCCAGCTACTTCCTGCAAGTACGCGGACAATCCACCCTCAACGCAGGACTGCTACTCGCACCGCAAGGACTGGGCGCCATGGTTACCATGCCACTGGCCGGGAAACTCACCGACCGCACCGGCCCCGGCAAGATCGTGCTCGCCGGAATCCTCCTCATCGCAGCAGGCCTCGCCGTATTCACCCAGGTGAGCGCCACCTCGTCCTACATCCTGCTGCTCGGAGGACTGTTCGTCATGGGACTCGGGATGGGCATGACCATGATGCCGATCATGTCCGCCGCCCAAGCCAGCCTCACCGACCACCAGATCGCCCGCGGCTCCACCCTGATGAACATCATCCAACAGAGCGGCGGCTCCATCGGCACCGCGATCATGTCCGTCGTCCTCACCAACCAGGTCCTCGCCGACCCCGCCGCCACCGCCTACAACGCCGTCACCCAAGGCGCAGTCCCCGCCGACCAGGTTCCCGCCGACATCCTCACCCACGGCCGCACCGCACTCGCCACGGCCTTCGGCCACACCTACCTCGTCGCACTGATCCTCATCCTGTGCTGCCTGATACCAGCCCTGTTCCTGCCACGACGAAAAGCCACCGACCAAGTGGCACAACACAACAGCCAACCGTCCACCCACACCCTGCACTGAAAGGACTTCGACATGAGCGAGCGCCAGGAGATGCCGTGCACCGCAGTGGTGACGGGTGGCAACAGCGGGATCGGTGCGGCCGTGGCAGAGGCCCTCGGCAAGAAGGGATACAAGGTCTGGATCGCCGGCCGAAGTGCGGAAAAGGGCGCGGCCACCGTTGCGCGGCTTCGCCCTCATTGCCCTGCGGGAATCGAATTCCTGCCGTTGGACGTCACGCAGTTCGCGGAAATCGAAAGGTTCGTCCGCGTTCTCAAGCCGCAGCTGGGCGGGCGACTGGACGCGCTCGTTCACTCTGTCGGGGTGGTCGGCAACTCGAAACGGGTGGTGAGCACCGATGGCCTGGAGGAAGGCTGGGCGACGCAGTTCTTGGGCCGCTATCTCCTCACCGAGGCTTTCACGACCGAACTCTCGAACAGTGATGACGGCCGGGTGGTCTTCGTCGGCGCGCAGGCGCCGAAGAATCCGCGCCTGTTCGAGGACGACCCATCACTCGAGAAGAATTACACGGTCATGCGCGCGATCGGGCAGAACCAGTCGGCCTGCGTGCTGTACGAGCAGATGTACGCAGCAGAACACCCGAATGGCCCCGCCATCAACGGAGCGGCAGCAGGTTTGGTCAGAAATACTGGCATCAACCGCTCACTGCCCGGCTTTATCCAGGTGATAATCAGAGGCATACTCGCCGTCATCGGGATCACCGTTGAGCAATCGGCAGCGAATTTAGTGGCACTTGCCAGCGACCCAGCACTCCGGGGCGTCTCCGGGTACTACTTTTCGAAGCCTCGAAACCTCGAGAAACGCCGGAAGCTGGCATACGACGAGGAACAAGTGGCGTCTCTACGCCGCGTGCTCGCCAACTATTCGACGGTGAGAAATGCCTTGCTCACGGCTTGACCCATCGAAAACCGAAGCAGCACAACAAACCCGCAAGACCAATTCAGTGTTGGACACGGCATAGTCGTTCATCGACGCTCGTTCCGTCGACGGCACGCGGCCCGGTCGCTCCGTCCGGAGAGACCGCACCACCGGACGAGCACCGGGTCCCCCTCGCGCACGTTCCCCGCATCCTCGATGTCGGTCCGATCACGGAACGTCGTCACGCGGCGCGGCTGCCCTGATCACTCGACCGCCCGGGTCCCTGCACGCCCCATGGACAGCGCTTATCGGCGTTCGAACTCGGCGGCGGTACGCAATCGCGCTGCACAGGATGGGATCGCGCCCCTCGGAGGACGTCGATCCGATCCTGCTCGAAGTCGGACCGGCGGAAAGCCCGTAAATCCCTTCGAACAGGGCATCCGACGTACTGTTCGATTCGGTGCAACAGGTCGAGATGCCGTGCTGGCACCGCGGCAGCGTCGTCCTGATCGGCAATGCCGCTTGGTGCCTGACCCTCCACTCCGGCATGGGCACTTGGAGCGGCATCGCGGGAGGCTGATCGGCACCGACCGACGCGGAATCAGATGAGCGTAAACACGGAACTTATTCAAGGAAAACACCGAAAACAAGCTGGGAAAATGCGTAAGGTCGTGCAACGATTTCCGCAGGATCACCGAGGAGCCAACGATGTCGAAGATCTCGCGCTCAACCATTTCCGTCGGACTAGTTGGCGGTCCGCGGTAAGGATAGACACCTTCGGCCTCCTGAAAACAATTATTGATGCGATCACCGGACCGAAATGCCCGTTAGCCGATGATAACCAGGTTCAGTCCATCAAGGCGTGTTGGAATCTCCATCGATTGCCGATGGCATGGGCGCGCCGCCGCACGGGCCTCAGCGTGGGGGTTGCCGGTCGATGCGGCGGGCGAGGGTGGACAAGGTGGTGTTGACGAGCAGGTAGATCGCGGCGATGAGGATATAGACGGGGATGGCGTATTGGCCGCCGAGGTATTCGACGGCGACCCGGCCGCTGCGGAGCAGTTCGGTGTATCCGATGATGAACCCGAGCGAGGTCTCTTTCACGATGGTCACGAGCTGGCTGATCAAGGCGGGCAGCATGATTCGTACCGCTTGGGGGATGAGGACGATGCGGAAGGTCTGTGCTTTCCGTAGGCCGATCGCTGCGGCGGCCTCGCTTTGGCCGCGGGGTAGCGAACGGATGCCGGCGCGGAAGATCTCACTCAGCACAGCGCTGTTGTACAGGGTTATTCCGATGGTGAGTGCCCAGAATGTCGGCACGACGATGCCGAGCCGCGGTGCACCGAGAAAGATGAAGAAGATCAGCAGCAGCAACGGCAACCCGCGGAAGATCTCCACCCAGACCCGCACAACCGCGCGCAACACCCGATTCTCCGAAAGACGCAGGGCCGCAAGCAGAATACCGACCACAACCGACAGCACGATCGCGGTGAGCGCGCACCAGGCGGTCGCGGCCAGTCCGGTCAGCACGCTGCGCATGAGGTCGCGGTCGAGCAATACCTCCCACAGGTGGGGATCGAGTTGGCGGTGGGTGGCTAGCTGGTAGATGCCTGCGGCGGCGAGGATTACTGCTGCGGCGGCGCCGAGACGGCCGCCCAGGCGCACGCGCTGTTGGCCCTGGGGGCCGAGGACGTCGTACATCGCTGTTGTGGTGGTCATCGCGCGATGGCTACCTTTCGTTCCACGAGGTCGGCGATCAGTCCTGCGGGCACAGTGATCACCAGGTACAGGCCGCTGGTGGCGGCGAGAATCCACAGCACGGCGTCCCCGTTGTCGCCGATGGCTCCTTCGGCGCGGGTGAGTAGTTCGGCGACCCCGAATGCACTGGCGATGGCCGAGCTCTTGGTCAGTGCGATGAAGGCATTGATCAGCGGGGGCACCACACTGCGGAACGCTTGCGGTAGCACGATGTGGCGCATGGACGCGGAGAAGGTGAGCCCGATGGAGCGGGCCGCTTCGAACTGCCCGGCGGGGATGGCGTTGATACCGGATCGGATTGCCTCGCAGAAGAATCCGGAGTAATAGATGGTCAGCGCGGCGACTGCGGCGGCGAAGAAGGGGATCCGGATGCCGAGTTGCGGGAACCCGAACAGGGTGAAGAAGAAGATCACGGTGGTCGGCACGTTGCGGAAGATCTCCACATAACCGGAGCTGATGCGCTGCAGCAACGGGATCGGCGAGACCCGGCAGGTGGCCAGGACGGTTCCGCCGATCAGCGCGAGCACGGTCGACAGTCCGATCAGTGCCAGGGTGATCGCGAAACCGTCCAGCAGGGCGCCGGAGTGGTCGATGACGGCATGCATGACAGGTGTCCTCGAGACAGGAGAGAAAGTAGGGTCATCCGCACGGTTGCGGTGTCGGCAGCGTCGCCCGCTGCCGGGTGTAGCGGCCGAGGCTGTCGGCCCAGGCGCGGTCGGCGGATCCGTCGGCGTAGAAGTCGGCGGTCACCTGATTGAGGAATTCGCAGAATGCGCCGTCTCCCTTGGTAATTCCCACCGCCCACCGCTCCTTGGCGAAGGGTTTGCCCAGCAGTTCCAGGTCGGTGGCGTTTTTGCTGACATACCCGGCCCCGATGGGGCCCTGGGTGGCCATGGCATCCACGGAGCCGTTCTTCAGCGCATCGATGCATTTGGAGGAGACGTCGAATTCGACGAGGTTCGCCTCGGCGAATTCCTTGCGCAACGCGGCCGAGACCGCGCCGCCCAGTGTCGAACACACCCGGATACCCCGGGGTGTCTGCGGATCGGTGATGGCTTTCGGGTTGCCGAGCGGTACCACCAGGTCGTTGGGGACATCGAGGTAGGCACCGCCGAAACCGACCACATTCTGCCGTTTCGGAGTAACTGAGAACGTCGACACGACGACATCGACCTTGTTCTGCTGCAGCAACTGCTCGCGGCTGGCGGAATTGCCCTCGATCCACTCGATCCGTTCCGGCGGCACCCCGAGCCGCCCGGCGAGGTAGCGGACCAAATCGATCTCGAACCCTTCCTGGTTGCCGCGCAGGTTACGCGCCGACAGTCCCGGATGGTCAAAGCGGGTGCTCACCCGCAACACCCCTGCTCGGGCGATCCTGTCCATGCTGGTGCCCGCTGGGAACCGGGGTGACTGTGCGACGGTCGGCGAGAGGCCTGTGGCCACCGTGGACTGGGTGCCGAACAACGCGACTGCGCCGATGGCCAGCGTGGTGATGATCGGAGTCAGCGCTGTTCGTGGGATTTTCAACATTCGTAGCCCTTCCGCGGCGCTCACTGCAGGACCTTCGACAGGAAGTCGCGGGCCCGCTCGGATCGGGGTTCGGCGAAGAACTCGGCAGGCGGGCCTTGTTCGACGATGCGGCCTGCGTCCATGAAGATCACGCGGTCGGCGGCCGAGCGGGCGAACGCCATCTCGTGGGTGACGACGACCATGGTCATCTGGGAGTCGGCGAGTTCCTTCATCACATCCAGTACTTCTGTCACCATTTCCGGATCCAGGGCCGAGGTCGGTTCGTCGAACAACAGCACTTTCGGCTGCATCGCCAGCGCTCGCGCGATGGCGGCCCGCTGTTGCTGACCGCCGGACAGTTGCGCGGGCATTTTCTGCCCTTGGTCGCCGACACCCACCCGCTCGAGCAATCGGAGCGCGGTCTCCTCGGCGGTCTTCTTTGCGACACCGAGCACTTTGAAGGGGCCGAGCATGACGTTTTGCAGCACGGTCATGTGCGAGAACAGGTTGAACGACTGGAACACCATGCCAACCTCGGCGCGCAGTCGCGCCAATTGCCGCCCCTCATGCGGCAATTCGACGCCGTCCAGCAGGATCCGGCCGGAATTGATCGGTTCGAGGCGGTTGATGGTGCGGCATAGGGTCGACTTTCCCGATCCCGACGGCCCGATCACCGCGATCACTTCGCCGCGCCGGATGTCGAGGTCGACATCGGTCAACACGTGGTGGCTGCCGTAGTACTTGTTCACCCCCTCCAACCGCACCGCTTCCGGTGCGGCTGCCGTCCGCGATGGCGACGGCGGCATCGGGTCGGCGGTCGACTGCATGGCATTCCTCCAACGCTGCTGATAACCCGGGGCTCGTGGCAATAGCCGGGCTACATGTGATCCCGGTCATCTCCGGGGTGTCGTGAACCTAACACAAAAGACTCGGATCGGCCACCAGATGGTTTTTGTAGA
Source organism: Nocardia sp. NPDC102475 (assembly GCF_055584605.1). NCBI lineage: Bacteria > Bacillati > Actinomycetota > Actinomycetes > Mycobacteriales > Nocardiaceae > Nocardia > Nocardia sp. NPDC102475. The sequence continues at coordinate 8,531 of NZ_JBVJLS010000049.1, forward strand.
CCACTAGATGGTTCACTGCTACGGTCGAGTGCACCACACAGCTACTCCTGGTGGCGGCACGACACCGCAGAAAGGCACTTCGGATGACATTGCTGGACGGGATCCGCGTCCTGGATCTGACCAACGTCCTCGCCGGGCCGTACGCGAGCTATCAATTGGCACTCATGGGGGCCGACGTGATCAAGGTCGAAGTACCCGGCATCGGCGACCTGGCTCGCCAACTCGGCGCGGACACCACACTGTCCGATCAGCGGCTCGGCGCCTCCTTCGTCGCCCAAAACGCTGGAAAACGGTCCATCACAGTCGATCTCAAGAACGAATCCGGCCGCGGCGTGTTCGACCGGTTGCTGGAGACCGCCGACGTGCTCGTCGAGAACTTCCGGCCCGGCGTCCTCGCCCGGCTGGGCTACCCGTGGGAATCGCTGCGCGCCCGCAATCCGCGGCTGGTGTACTGTGCGATCTCCGGATTCGGTCAGACCGGTCCCATGCGGCACCGTCCCGCCTACGACCAGATCATCCAAGGCCTGTCCGGGATGAGCGCGGTAACCGGCACCGCCGAGACCGCACCCCTGCGGGTGGGCGTGCCTATCTGTGACACGCTCGGCGGCATGGCCGCGGCCATGGCGGTCACCGCCGCTCTGACCGCACGCGCCCGCACCGGCCATGGCACCTGCCTGGACGTGTCGATGCTGGATACGGCGTTGACCGCGATGGGTTGGGTGGTGTCCGACTACCTTATCGCCGGCCGCCGTCCCACCCCCCACGGCAACGAAAACCCCACCGGCGCACCGTCGGCCACCTTCTGCACCGCAGGCGGCGACCTCAATATCGCGGCGAACAAGCAGGAGCAGTTCGAGGTTCTGTGCAAGCTCATCGGCCGCGAAGACCTCATCGACGATCCCCGCTTCACCCACCGCGACGACCGCAAGATGCACCGGTCGGAATTGCGCGTCGAACTCGAGTCCGCGCTCGCCGCCAAACCCGCCACCGAATGGGAACCCCTGCTCAATCAGGCCGGCGTCCCCGCGGGGCTGGTGCTCGACGTCAGCGATACCCTCGAACTCGATCAGATCGTGCAACGCTCGCTGATCCACGAGGTCGAACTGCCCGACCGCGCGGTCCGGGTGCTCGGCAGCGGATTCCACGTCGACGGCGAACCACTCGCCCCGGCCACGCCCCCACCCACACTGGGCGCCCACACCGACGAACTGCTCACCGAACTCGGGTTCAGCGCCGAGCAGATCGCCGAACTCCACGAGAAGAGCGCGATATGACCACCAGCCACGACACGACGACCGTCGCCGACATCACCGAATGGTGGCGCACCGATATCAGCGACATCTCCCCCGGTGTCATTCGATACCACGGCTATCCGATCGAAGATCTGATCCCCACCACCTCGTATGCCGCCATGGTCTGGCTCATGATCCGTGGTGAGACACCCACTCCGTGGCAGGCGCGACTGCTCGACGCCGCACTGGTCGCAGCGGTCGACCACGGGCCGCAAGCGCCGTCGATCGCGGCGGCACGCATGGCAGCCACCTGCGGCATCGGGCTCAACAATGTGCTGGCCACCGGCGTCGGCATGCTGGGCGATGTGCACGGCGGCGCCGGCGAGCAATGCATGGCGCTGCTGTCCGAAATCGTCTCCCAGACAACCGATCCCACTGAACTGCGACCGGTTGCCGACCAGCTCGTCGCCCGCTGTCGGGACCAGGGACGCTACGTACCAGGATTCGGTCACCGATTCCATCCGCGCGACCCGCGACGAGATCCGTTGCTGTCGCTTGTGGCGCAGGCCCGGGTCGACAATGCCGTCGCCGGAGACCATCTAGCGGCCGCGCTCGCACTCGAGGCCGCTCTCGCTGCCGGACGCGCCCGGCCCGTTCCGATGAACATCGATGGGGCCACGGCCGTCGTCTACGCCGAACTCGGCTTCCCCCCGCCACTGGGCCGGGGCCTGTTCGTGCTGTCACGCTCGGTCGGCATCCTCGCCCACGGCTGGGAACAGATCCGCCAAGGCGGACGCAACAAAGGCCCTATCCCTCGCACACTGCTGCCCGACTACACCGGCCATCCTCCACGAACGGCACCGCATGGGACCGCATAAGCACTCCCCACTCCCGGACCCCAACACCTGGGGACTCTTCGAGACTGCGCCCGAACGAGGCATGGCCAACTATGCCGGGCCCGAGCAGGTTCGCGCCGCCGCCGATCTCGTCCGGCGCGGCGCGGTCTTCGGCCTCGACTACCCCCTCGACACCTTCCAGCCGCCGCTCGCCGCCGCTCGCACCGCCCCCGACCACCACATCGTCGCCCGCCACCGCGACCATCGCGACGACTACCTCGACGGATTCTGGCTCCAAGCCACCACTCACCTGGACGGCCTGCGCCACCGCCGCCACGCCCGCCACGGCTTCTACAACGGCGTCGCCGACGAGGCCGTCACCGCCCACACTCCCACGCTCGGCATCAATCGCTGGTCCGAGCACCCCATCGCCGGACGCGCGGTGCTGATCGACCTCGGCCGATACCGCGACCGCCGCGACGACCCGATCAACCACCGCGACGGCGAACCCCTCGACATCCAACTGCTCGACGACACCCTTGCAGCACAAGGCACCGAACTGGCCCCCGGCGACCTGCTCCTGATCAGAACAGGCTGGGCCCAATGGTTTCTCGACCAAGCCACCGACCAAGACCGCGCCCACGTCCGAAACACGAAGCGCTGCACCGGTATCGCCCAGACACCCGAGGCCGTCGGCTGGTTCGCCGCTCACCGGATCGCACTGGCAGCCTCCGACACCTTCGCCCTCGAACGCCTACCCGCCATCGCCGGATCCCCCTACGGCGGTGATACCGACCACGGCATGATGCACCAGGAACTCATCGCCCTGCTCGGACTCCCCCTCGGCGAACTGTGGAAACTCGACGACCTCGCCCACGACTGCGCCACCGACGGCCGCTACGAATGCCTGCTCACCGTCAAGCCTCTCAACCTCACCGGTGGCGTCGGCTCACCCGCCAACGCCACCGCCATCAAATAGCCATCCCGCACAGGTGACTCGAGCGATCCGTAAGGTGATTCCGGTACCAGTGCCCGCGCCGGAGGAGATGTCGCCAGTGACCGTGAACGCGAATCCAGCGGGATCGGCCGCCACCGACACCGGCGTCCGTGCCGTAACCAGGGTCATCGACCTCCTCGAACTGTTCGACTCCGCGCATCCGACTCGCTCGATCAAGGAACTGGTCGAGGGCACAGCCCTGCCGAAAACCACAGTGGTGCGCCTGTGCACGACGCTGTGCGCACGCAGCGTCCTCACCGCCCGCACCGACGGAACCTACAGCCTCGGTCCGGAATGGCTGCGCTGGGCGCGCCTGGCCGGACGCACCTGGACACCGCCACAACAGGTCCTCGACCTCATGCGCGAACTCAGCAACGACACCAGCGAAACAGCGAACCTGTATATCCGCCAAGGACTGTCCCGGATCGTCGTAGCACAGTGCGAAAGCAACGCTACCGTCCGCAGCGTCATCCCGATCGGCGTCCCCTACCCACTGTGGGCAGGCGCAGCAGGCAAAATCCTGCTACAAGCGACACCTGAACTGATCGACGACGTAGCCGCCGACTCCCCGCACGGCCCCGCCTCAGCCCCGCACCTCCGAGAAGCCGTCGACACAGCCATCCGCCAGGGATACGCACTCGCCCATGGCGAACGAGAACTCGGAGCCTCAGGCTTGTCGTTCCCCATCACCGACACCCACGGCCGCATCGTAGCCGCACTCACCATCGGCGGACCCACCAGCCGCTTCACCGACGACCGGCTACCCCACTACATTCAAGCCACTCGCACAGCCGCAGAACAAATCTCGCGCCTCGGACTACCAGGCCTCGACTGACTCGTCCCGCTGCCGGTGGAGACGCGTATGTGTGCCAGATACGACTGAAAGACCAATACTCGATGCTGCAGGACGCCGTCTGCAAGCACGTCGACATCGCGAACGCGATCGTTTTCGGCAACGTCGAAGCTGTGATCAAGGCCGTGGCCGACCACATGTCCAATGCCGCTGATCTGCTGGAGCGTGTGAGCGCCGATTGTGCGTAGCCACCCTTCCGGTCTGCTGTCGTGGGTCTCGTCGCGTGGTCTGGCGTTTCAGCTCGAACAATTTCCCGGAGATCCCATCTGACCGACGCCCCGGCCCATGGTCCAGCAGCCGCCAAAACCCCCTCCACTCCGCGCTTCTCAGTCGGGGGCCATCGCCCCTGAGGCCACATCCACGGATCGGGCCCGCGATGTCGGGTGACGAAATCTGGCTGAGTTCACTCGAAGTCTCCCAACGGTTGAAGATCCCGCTGAAGACGCTGGCGTCGTGGGCCAGCGCCGGTCGCGGCCTGCGCTTCGCCCGAATGGGCCGGTACCGCTAGACGCGTCTATCCGCGTATCGGAGAGTCGCGTCCCCGACCTCAGCCACCGTCGCCGAAGCCCCCGGCCGCGTTCGGAACCGGCAGCCCTGACCCGCGACCCGAGCAAGTTCAACTGCGCGAATCCGGAGAAGGTCGGGCAGCAGACGGGCCGCGGATAGTTTCGATCGCTGCCGAGTAGTCCGACAACGAAGAGTCCACTCACTGGTCCACGGCACTTTGCGGTCGCCTCGAGAGAGATCAGACTGTTCGACACCAGTGAGCGCCGAATATAAGGAGCCCCGATGAGTTCTGTTCTGGGTTCGGCTGGAGGCATCGATATGATTTCTCCAGCGCCCGAAGTCCAGACAGCGACCAGGTCCGCGCGCCGCGGGCCGCCGCTGCTCGTGTTCCTTTTCGCGCGCATTGCTCGAGGGCTCGTCGTGCTGTTCACGCTATCGATCCTCGCCTTCGGCGTGGTTCACCTCATTCCGGGCGATCCGGCCGAGACGCTGGCCGGCCCGTACAGCGACGCCGGCACTCGCGCTCAGATCTCGCGGGACCTCGGTCTCGACGGTTCGTCGATCTCGCAGTATCTGCGGTGGATCGGCAACGCACTCCGGGGGGACTTCGGCATCTCGTATGTCAACGGCTTGCCGGTCAACGAGCTGATCATGGCGCGGATCCCGAACACTCTGCAGTTGGCCGTCGGCGCCACGCTGATCTCAGTGATCTGGGGCGTGTCGTTCGGGCTCGTCGCGGCGATGAAGAAGGGCCGTCCCTTCGACTGGTTCACCCGAGGCGCAACCTTTCTCGGTATGGCGACACCGGTATTCGCGTTCGGTGTCGCGCTGGTGCTCCTCGCCTCAGTGGCCTTCCCGACATGGCCGACACTCGCTTTCGTTCCGTTTTCCGAGAATCCGTCGCAGAACCTCGCGAGCATGGTGCTTCCCAGCCTGGCGATCGGCCTGCCGCTGGGCTCGACGATCTGCAGGTACATGCGGACCTCGATGCTCGAGGTGTACGACCACGACTTCATGCGAACGGCGCTGGCAACCGGTAGTACCCGTTGGCAGGCGACGATTCGCCACGGCTTCCGAAACGCCTCTGCACCTGTAGTCACGATCGCCGGCCTGCAGATCGCCGGGATCGTCGGCGAATCCATTTTGGTGGAGAACGTCTTCGCGATTCCAGGTATCGGTCAGTTGACGATCACGGCGATAAACAACAACGACTACGCCGTGACGCAGGCTTGCATCCTGTTGCTCGGCACAGTGTACGTCGTGATGAATCTGATCGTGGACCTGCCGTATCCGTTGATCGACCCCAAAGTAGGTGCGTCCAGATGACAATCGGTGAAACGGGCACGGCCAGCTCTCGAAGCAAGCTCCGCCCTTCGCTTCTGGTGCGGTTCCGAGCAGCCCTCATCGCTCGGCCCGGACTCTCCTTCGGACTTCTCATTCTATTGGCGCTCTTTGCCATGTCGATGCTCGTCGGCGTCATCCGTCCATTCACAGCGACCGAAGTGGCCGGAATACCTTTCACTGGGCCCAATCCGATCAACTGGCTGGGCACCGACGAGTTGGGACGCGACTACTTCGTACGCGTGTGTGTGGCCGCGAGGACATCGCTGACTATTTCGGTGTGCGCGGCATTGATTGCACTCGTTGTCGGCTCTGCGATCGGATTGCTCGCTGGACTCGAAGGCGGCAAGGTGGACGCGGTGCTCATGGGCGCCATCGACCTTCTCGTGTCGCTTCCTTCGATCATCGTCGCACTCGGCGTCGTGGCGGTCTTCTCGCCGACGATGACCACGCTCATCATCGTTCTCGCCGTTGTGTCCGTTCCGAACTTTGCCCGCGTCGTTCGGTCGCGCTGTCTGGAACTTCGAGAACGCGAGTTCGTCATGTCCGCCCGCGTGTCCGGAGTCTCCACGATCCGCATCGCCATCAGGCATCTTCTTCCGAATGTATGGACGGTCATGATGGTTCAGGTCTCCAACACTGCCGCGATCGTCATCTTGATGGAATCGGGATTGAGCTACCTCGGACTCGGCGTTCAGCCACCGACGCCGAGCTGGGGAAAGATGATCTCCGAATCGCAGAGTTACATGGTCGAAGCGCCGTGGCTTCCGCTCGTTCCCTTTATCGCCTTGCTCATCACCTCTTCCGCATGGGGTCTCATCGGAGAGGGGTTCGGATCGAACCGCACAGTCGCTCGATGACTGTGCAGCACGGCACGGTCCACCCCTGATTTAGTTCTCACGCCTAACGAAAGTCAGTCCCATGAAGCTATCCCCTCGGCGATCGAAGTCAGCAGTCTTGGCCGAGGAATTTCCCAGGTCGTCAGCAGGTACCGCACGCTGACCCGCGATCTCCATTTCGTCGTTCTGGTACTGGTGTGCGGCCTGGGGCGGGCTGTCCTGTGGGCATACATCGCCGGCTCGTCGTTCGTGATGCAAGACCAGTTCGGGCTCGACCCCGAGCTGTACGGCTTCGCCTTCGCGACCGGCGCCGTGGTGTTGATCGGTGCGTCACAACTGAACGTCGTCCTGCTCGATCGATGGTCCCCACTTCGCATCAGTGTTGGCTCGCTCCTGGCGAGCACCATCGTGGGTGTGGGCTTCATCGCCCTGGCGGCCACCGAAACCGGGGGCTTCCTCGGCTTCGCCCTACCGGTCCTCACCTTGCTCTGCGCGACCGGCTTCGTGATGCTGACGGGACCCCGTGAGTCGGTCCACCTGATCCGGCCCCCGGAGAGTGAGCCAGTCTTACGAGATTCGAGACTCTGGTTGGGTTGCGTGCCACAGCATTTCATACTCGTCTGGGCTGATGTGGCCGAGGTAGCTGTGGAGACGTTCAGTGTTGTAGAAATTGTCGATCCAGTCGGCCATTGCGATGGTCAACTCAAGGCTCGTGGGCCACTTCCTGGTGTTCAGCAACTCGGTTTGCATTCGCCCCCAAGAACGCTTCGATGGCGGCATTGTCGAAGCAATCGCCCACGGTCCCGAAGGAAGGAATCAGATTGTGTCGGCGGAGGTTTTCTCCGAACGACCACGATGTGAACTGCTCAGGCTCAACCGGTGGTCGCAACACCCGAGGTCACGGAGGGTGTTGTGGGAAGGCCATCGGACTGGATGCGGGAGGTCACCGGACGAGCGCCGATGAGGTCACCAGGGGCTCCCGGCCATCAACGTTCGGTGGAACGCCTGTTCTGGGACAAGATCGCCGAGGGCCTGCTGCCGACGGAAGCTGGTGTGGCGGTGGGGGTCTCGCCTGTCAAGGGCACTCGATGGTTCCGGGATGCTGGCGGGATGTCACCGTACTCCTGGAATCGACCCGGCAGCCGCTACCTGTCGTTCGCCGAGCGGGAAGAGATCGCGCTGCTCAAAGTGCAGGGCAAGGGCGTGCGGCAGATCGCGCAGGTGCTGGGCCGCAGCCCGTCGACGATTTCGCGTGAGTTACGGCGAAACGCCGCGACCCGCGCAGGCAAGCTCGACTACCGCGCATCGGTTGCCCAGTGGAAAGCCGAGCTGTTCGCCAGAAGGCCGAAAACCGCGAAACTCGTTGATAACCAACAACTCCGGGATTACGTCCAGCAGCGCTTGTCGGGGCGGATCACCGATGCGAAGGGTAGGGTCGCCGCCGGCCCGGCGATCAGAGGGTGGACCGGCCGCAACAAGCCGCATCGGGCGGACCGGCGATGGGTTCAGGCGTGGAGTCCGGAGCAGATCTCGAGGCGGCTGCGGATCGATTTCCCCGACGACGAGTCGATGCGGATCAGTCACGAGGCCATCTATCAGGCGCTTTACATCGAAGGGCGCGGCGCGCTCGAGCGCGAGCTGATCTTGAATCTGCGCACCGGGCGCGCATTGCGCATGCCCCGCGCCCGCTCCAAGCGCGTGGCCTGGGCGCATGTCACTCCCGATGTTCTGATCGGGCGAGCGCCCCACCGAAGTCGACGATCGTGTGCGCCCGGGTCATTGGGAAGGAGATCTGATCATCGGTACCGAACGCTCGGCCATCGGCACCCTGGTCGAGCGAACTACGCGGTTCACAGTGCTTGTCCACCTGCCTCGCGAGCGCGCGTGGGGCAAATCCGCGCCGGTGAAGAACGGTCCGGCGCTCAGCGGCTACGGAGCGTCATCGATGAACAAGGCACTGACGGCTGCGCTGAGCAAGCTCCCTGAGCAGATGGTGAAGTCACTGACCTGGGACCGGGGAAAGGAGTTGTCGGCCCACGCGGCACTGACAGCGAAGACCGGGATCCCGATCTTCTTCGCCGACCCGCACAGTCCCTGGCAGCGAGGAACCAACGAGAACACGAATGGCCTTCTGCGGCAATACTTCCCGAAAGGAACTGACCTGTCACGGTGGACCGGACGGGATCTCGCCGCAGTCGCGCACACACTCAACACACGCCCACGAAAGACGCTCGGGTGGCGCACGCCGGCCGAGGCGATGAACCATCACCTACAATCTCTCCAAATTACAACTGTTGCGACGACCAGTTGAATCCGCCCTGAGTACCGTGGTCGGCATGCAATATGGCGCCGTGGTATCTTTTCCGTTCCCGGACGGCCATGTTCACCGCATTGTTTACCAATGCCGTGTCCGGGACCGTCGAAAACGACCTCCCGACAATCTTCTTGCTGAAGCAATCGAGAATCGCGCAGCAGTAGACTCTTCCGTCACGAGTGGGGTGCTCGGTGATGTCCGTGCACCACAGCTCGTTCGGTTGGTTCGCGATGAACGCGCGGTTCACCAGGTCAGATGGCGTGTGAACACCCAGGAGGTTCGGTTTCCGCCCCTTCTGGAGCGGCAGACCCGAGAGCTGCAACTCACCCATGATCGAGTGGATCAGCTTGTGATTAACCACCATGTCGTACTCGCTCAGTAAAGCGGCCTGGATCCGTCGTCGCCCGTATGTTCCACGAGAACGCAGGTGAATCTTGCCGATCTCGTCGGCGACAATCGTTCGCCGCAGGGATCGAATCGAAACTGCCGGCTTGCGTAAGCGATGAAAGGTGGCCCGGTTCAATCCGACGATACGGCAGGCCGCTCGGCCCGAATGCCCTCGCGCGATCAACCTTTCGGCGATCGCGTATTTCCTTTTGGGGAGATCACAGCCTGCTCGTCGAACAATTCGCATGCATCCCGAGTGAGTTTCAGCTCGGCCTCCAACTGGGCAATCCGGCGATGCGCGAAGGCCAACTCGTCGGCTTCGACGCTCGGCACGCCTTCACGGACTCCCGCATCGACGAGCGCCTGAGCTTTCCACTTGAACAGTGTCGCCGCGGAAATCCCTGTCTCAGCAGCGATCTCGGCGACCCGTTCCCCAGCGCGCAGTCGCGCACACACCTGCCGGCGCACGGACTGCGGATACGATTTCGGCAACATGACCTCCTGACGGTCAGTCTGCCTCAACTCTCACAAGGGTGGTCTCCCCTCCGGGGGCCGGATCAGGTGGTCTCGTCATCGGGGACCGCTCAAAGCCGAATCGCGCTACGCCAGTGCGACATTCGCCGCCACTATCGGCAACAAGCGGATACGCCAGCGGCGAGCAGCCGTTGACCGACAACGCCGAGGGCGGCCGCGAGTGGACCGCCGAAGAACTGGCCTACCTCGATAAGATCCAGGAACAATTGGCCGGCCCCCTCTCGGAACGACAGCTCGCAATACTGCGCCGCTGGTGGCACGGAGGCTACGCGTCAGACCAATGAGTGGCCCGTGCCGACTGTAACCACTGCGCTACAACGAGGATCCTTCGCGCCCACCGATCATCACATCGATACGATCCGGTCCACGGCGGCTCACGCAACGAGCCTCCCGCTACCCCGCGGCGGCGTGATACTGCTCGCGATGCTCGATCCAAGGCCGTTGGCGCTGTTCATCACTCATCGCCAACAACTCACGCAACTTCACCCACGCCACCTCATCAACCGGGGTATAAACCTGCATCCACGCATGCGGCAACGCAGGCAAACTCATGCTCGTCAAGAACATCTCCAACTCCCCCACCGCCAAATTCCGGATCTGCTTGGTCCGACTAGCCGGAACAGCGACATCATTACGAGCCCACAAAGAAGCGAAAGTCTCACTCTCCGCGCACAATTCGGAGACGAAATCCTCCCAACTCGGATCACCCAGATTCTTCACATACGAACCACGCAGATAACCCACCATGCGCCGCAAGTCATCCCAATTATGGTGATAGGTATTGCAGCACTCCGGAGTCAGGAACACCCGACGAGCCACATTCCGCTCCCCCTTCACAAAACCCGGACACAGTGCCTCATAGGACTTATTGTGCGCAAGCACGTCATAACGCGGACTCAACACCACACCCGGCAACGGCTCCAAATGATCCAAAATCACCTGAAGCTCCTCCGGCAAAGCCGTACCCGCATGTGCAGTAGGCACCGTCGGCACATCCGCCAACCGATACAAATGCGCCTTCTCCGCAGCATCCAACGACAACGTCCGCGCAACCGAATTCAACACCTGCACACTGACATTGATGTTCCGCCCCTGTTCAAGCCACGTATACCACGTAATCCCTATCCCAGCTAATTGCGCGACCTCCTCGCGGCGTAGACCTGGCGTTCGCCTCCGCGGGCCTGGGGGAAGCCCTACATCCTCCGGTGAGATCCTGGCGCGACGTGACTTCAGGAATGCCCCCAGTTCGGAACGTCGCGCTTTGCGCACCGCCTGCACATCAACCACATCGCTCATGCCATCATCCTCGTGCACTTCCGTAGAGGTATCCAGGTGCCACCAGTACCAGCATCGGCTACGACGCCTCCAAATGACACGAACGAGGGCAGAACGTCACGTCGCCACGAAGGCGGTCAAGCAACAAGGCGTTCGATCTTGACCGTATCCACACCAGCTCCGACACCGAATCCCCGACGCTTTCCAGCTGCAGATAGGAGCGTCACCTTGATCAACGAGCGGATGATATCTCGCTTCGCCTCCAGCGGTGTCACGTCAGGATCGCGCCACCTCGCACGTGCATCAACCCCGGCCGCCGCTGCAACATGTGGCATCGGCAGTGCAGTCTGAGCACGCCGCTCTGCGGCCTCGATCAACGGGGCCTTCTTCGCTTTGTACAACGCAATGTCGCTGGGAGACAAGTCCGCGTCTATGGCCTCGCTCAACTATTTCTCATACGCGTCCCGCAGTTCACGTGAATCCCGCCGGGTTTGGTGCTCACCTCCTTTGTTGAGGAGGATGGGCAGACCATGCCATCGAAGTATGACGAAGCGACCAAGGCCAAGGCTGTGCGGCTGGTTGTCGATCACCGCGACGACTACGACAGCGAGTGGGCCGCGATCAAGGCGGTCTCGGCCCGGCTGGGCATGACCGCGGAGACCCTGCGCAAGCGGATCCGCCAGGGCGCGGTCGACGCGGGTGAGGCCGAGCCCATCTCGACCGAGTCGGCGCGGGTGATCCAGGAGCAGAAACGCAAGATCACCGAGCTGGAGCAGACGATCGAAATCCTCGAGGCCGCAACGAGTTTCTTCGTGCGGGAGGGCGACCCGCGACGCGGGTAATCTGTGCGTTCATCGCCGAGCACCGGGCTCGGTTCGGGGTCGCTCCGATCTGTCGTGCGCTGACCGCGCACGGGTGCAAGATCGCCCCGAGAACGTTTTATGCGTGGCTGTCGCGGCCGCCGTCGAAGCGAACCCTGTGGACACAGCGGTGACCGAGATCCTGGCCGGGATCTACGAATGCGACGACACTGGCCGGCGGGCACCGGAATCGCTGTATGGGGCCGAGAAGACCTGGGCGCATCTGCAACGCCAGGGCATCCCGGTGGCCCGGTGCACGATCGAGCGGCTGATGCATGCCAACCGCTGGCGAGGTGTGGTGCGGCGCAAGAAGATCCGCACCACCGAAGCGGACCAGGCCGCGTCTCGTGCACCGGACCTGATGGATCGCCAGTTCCGGGTGTCGGCACCGAACCTGCTGCTCGTCGCGGACTTCACCTAATGTCCGGTTGGCGACGGGGATCGTTCGTCTATACGGCGTTCGTGATCGATGCCTACGCGGGGCGGATCCTGGGCTGGGAATGTTCGACCAGCAAGGCGACCGCGTTCGTGAATTCCGCGATCCGCCAAGCCGCCGCTGTTCGTGAGCGTGAGGGAAATCCATTGGTGGGTAGCACGATTCATCATTCCGATGCCGGGTCGCAATACACCTCGGTGCGCCTGGGTGAGACGTTGCTGCTGTCGGGGATGGTTCCATCGATCGGGTCGGTGGGCGACGCGTTCGATAATGCATTGGCCGAGACCACAATTGGGCTTTACAAGACCGAAGCGGTCCGCGACGATTCTCCGTTTCGTCGGGGCCCGTTGACCCGGCTCGCCGACGTCGAGCTGCTCACTGCGGACTGGGTCACGTGGTTCAACGAGTCACGGCTGATGCACCGGCTCGGTCGCAAACCGCCGATCGAATACGAGGCCGACTACTATGCACACCGCGCCGGACAACCGGCCGGTGACAGATAAACAGGTGCGCACCGGACCCGGGGGGATTCAACGCGCCTCCGCCAGCGCAGCGACCGCGTCATCGTCTGTACGAGCCCAGCAACTCAGGATCCTCGAGGCGGCGCAGAACGACTTCTTCGACGATCCCATCAACCATGTCAGCCTTACGACCCACGCAGCCATTCGGCCGACAAACATAAAAACGACGCTGGCCTGGATAAAGCCGCGACACAACAGTTCCGCCACATTTCCAACACCACGGGATGCCGGACAACAACCACCTAGGGAGTGTTTAAGAAGTGAGTTGATGCCGGTGTCGCTGCCACGAAATCGCTTGTAGGCGTTAGGTGTTGGCGTGTCGCTGCCGGGAGAT
>NZ_JBVJLS010000050.1:0-18270 GCF_055584605.1 Nocardia sp. NPDC102475
CATCAACGAATCCAGCTCCGCCACAACATGATCCAACACCACCCGACAGGTCTACCAGCACCGAACCACCTGAGTGCAGTTGCAGTATTAAGTCCGAAGCGTCGCATGTTCGTGCGCTCGGCGCGGCGCCATAAGGATGGTTCTCACGCAGATAGCGTGATTACTCCAGGGGGCGCCGGATTTCCGTAATCGAGCCGGATTCTTTGTGGCTGAGTAGTATTCGCTTTCTGAGCAGGTCCGGGTTCGATCTCCCAAAGCATTGCCTCTCGTGGGCCTTGACCTTGTTCACGGTGCCCTCGGTTGGGCCATTGCTCCAGGGCAGGGTGAGTCCGGCGGTGACGGCGGCGAGGTCGTGTTCGAGGCCGGTCGCAAACGAGTGCAGCGCGGGAAGGTTGTCGGCGCGGGCTTGGTCGATCCATTCGGGTAGCCGGTCACCGGGCCGGTCGCGCATCATGACCGCGAACGTGGCGATGTGGCCGCGAGTTCCGGGCAGTGGGCCAGGATCTGGTTCAGTTGTTCGCTGTCGCCGCTGGCGAGGGTGTCGGGGTCGCGCATGGTCCAGGCCGTCACGGTGCGGATCTTCGGTACCGACGGTGGGATCGCGGCGGGTCGGACCGGCTTGCGTCCACAGCGGTGGGTTTGCAGGTAGCGGTAGACGGTGCGCCGGCTGCCGCGGTAGCCGAGCTGGTGTAGTTCGGCGGTGAGCGCGGTGATGTCGGTGATCCCGGCGTTCCACCGCTCGAGCAAATGTGGCACGAACTCATCCAGCACCGCCACCCGCGAGGTGGCAGCGGCGATCACCTCATCCGGTGAGGCGGCAGTTACGAAGCACCGCACTGTTTTCCGATCGAGACCGAGTTCGGTGGCGATCGTTCTCAACCCCATTCCCTGCTCACGCAGCCGGTGGATAGCGTCGAACCGTTCGCGGGTGCGGGCCCGCAGCCGCAGGTACTTGTCGGTCAGCTGATCGGTGCGCCGTGCCCGTTTCACCGTGAGCCCGTCGACCTGTTCAGCGAAAGTCTTTGCCCGACAGTCGGTATTCACGCAGTAGAACCGTCGCACGACCAGCTGCAGGAGCATCTTCCGGCCGGCGATAGCGGCGTCGGCGAGCCGGCGGCGATAACGGGAATGCACACGGCCGGAAGTGGTTCCGCATCCGATGCACCGGGCCATCGAGGTGGCAACAGCAGCGTCTACGACCACGGTTTCGGCCTCGGCTCGGACATCCTTGATCAGCAGATTGCTCAAGTGCGGCAACAAAATTCGAACACGATCAACGCACGCCTGCCACCTTCACCCATGTCGTGAGGGATCGTGCGGTGACACGCCGACCAGCATGATCACATTATCTGCGTCAGAACCTAAGGATGGGACCGGTCGTGAACAGTGGTTTTCACTGGGACGTTAACGGTTGGAGCGGGTTTCGTCCATCCGAAGCCGGATTAGCTTGTCTTCGCGGCAGCTGCGTCGGTTTCTGCCGCTCACCAGACCGGCACCGGATTGTGCGTGGCGCAAATCGCGATCGGCAACGCTATCTCGCCGATGATCAGAGCCACGATCGCGGCGGTGTGCTGATCGGTGTAGAGACTGTCCACGCTGGGCGCATTCCGCGCTGAATACATATGTCCGCGGGCATGGCGCGAGCAGCGTCTCCCCACAGGCGATCATCGGAATCGGCCGGGGCAGGGGCCGGGCCGACCGTCGTCGATTCCTCACGGGCCTCTTCCTCGGCGGTGAGGAGATTCTGCCTGGTTCGTGTGATGCGGGAGTGGACGGCACTGACCGGCACACTGCAGACCTTGGCCGCTTCTTGGTAGGACACAGTCCTAGGCATCGCGCCATTCCCGGCCAAACCGTCCCGGAGCATGCTGGGTGATAGGTCGTCGGGCGCGCTCGAACACGCGCCACCACTCAGGTTTATGGCGCAGACGTGCTGTCGACCTTGCGTGCGCGAGAGGGGACTTGAACCCCTCAGTGCGGCAGATTTGCCTGCACCATGTGTTCGATGACATCTAATATAGGTAATTGCTGTGGTGGTTGCAATGTTGGGATGGCGTGTTTCTGCCGTAATCGGCTGCGGCTGAGCGTCTTTCATACCGGCCGCGGCGATAAATGACTTCTGGCTGTTGATCGTGTTACGGCTTCGGTGAGACCTTCCGGACTGTTTGTCAATGGATTGCGCCTCGCGGTGATGGCAGGGCCGAGCTGTGGAGTCGGGAGGAAGTGATCGGGTACCGCCAGGGATTTAGGCGACTTCGTCTTCGATCAGTCCGTATGGTGGCTGGTCTGCTCTTCGCGAGTAGCGGACGACGATGTCGTTGTCGGCGGAGGTCGGTGGGGCATTGTCGACCACGAAGATCTGAGCGCCTTCGCCGGGCCCTGACAGCCAATCGTGGAGATGCTTGTAGAAGTCGTCAACAGCGACGCTGTCGGCGAACTCGGCATCGCGGTCGCCGCCTTGGCCGAGGTTCTTCTGTGGACTGTCGATCATGAGGAAACCGGGATGGGCACTGCCGGTTTCCCATGCGATCTCGAAGACGGCCAAAATCCACGCCAGAGAACACTTCATGACCGAGCTAGAAGATCAAGGGGCTGTCCCAGAAGTAGCACCCGCGCGAAAAACAACGAAGTTCGCCTGACCTGCACCGCTGTTGGGCCGCGTCGATATCCGTGTGAGGTTCCCCCGAAAAAGTGGACAGGGTTAGCTTGCTTCGGGGGCGGCGTTGAGGGACTGCTCGTAGTCGATTGGCGAGCGCATCCCGATCACTGAGTGGCGCCGCTGATGATTATAGAAGTGCATCCAATTGTCAACTGCGGCAACAAGTTCAGTTTTAGTGGCGAAGGTGTGCCGGTAGTAGAACTCGTGCTTGAAACTCGACCATAGGCTCTCCGCGCCAGCGTTGTCCCAACATATGCCCGTTGCGCCGGCGGATCGGAGCAAGCCGTGGCGGGCGCATGCTGCGGCGGTCGCCATAGCGGTGTATTGGCTGCCTCTGTCGCTGTGCAGAATCGTCGACCGGCAGCGGCCGCCGCGCACGAACACCGCCCGGTCGACTGCGGTGATGACCAGCCCGGCCCGCATGTGGTCGGCCACGGCCCAACCCAGCGCCCGTCGGGAATGCTCATCACGGATGGCGCATAAGTACATGTCGCCTTCGCCGCAGGTCAGATACGTGATATCTGAGGACCAGACGAGATCGGGACGGCCTCGATCGAACCGGCGGCCGACCAAGTCGGGCGGGAACTCGGCAACCGGGTCGACCACGGTGGTGGTCTTGAACGAGCGCGGGCTGATGCCCTCGATCCCGAGATCGGCCATGATGGCTGCGACGGTGTTCTTCGAGACCCGCTCACCCTCGGCATGTAGGTCGGCGGTGATGCGCGGGGAGCCGTAGGTGCCCCGCGAGGCACGGTGGTGGGCAAAGATTTTCACCTCCAGGTCCCGGCGCCGCTGCAGTCGTGGCGAGGGTTCCGGATCGGCACGGACCTGCAGGAACCGGTAGAAGTCCGAGGTCGAGACACCGAGCAGTCCGGCCATCCGGCACACATCATGGTCGGCGCACTCTGCCGCCACGAGCTCGAACCTGCTCACTTTGGATGCCGTGCCGCAAAGTACGCCGAGGCTTTTTCCAGGAACGCGATGTCCTTCGCCTGCTCGGCCATCTTCGCCGCTTGCTCGGTCACCGTGGCCCGCAACCGGGCCAGTTCGGCGCGCTCATCGTCGGAAAGTGATTGAGCACCTTCAGTATTCGGCTCCCGTCCACCGTGACCGGCCTGCCCCGCCGCGGCCATCCGCCGCCGCTCGTCACGCACCCACTTGTGCAGCAGGTTCTCGTGCAAGTCCAACTCGCGGGCGACATCCCGCACCGGACGGCCGGAGTCGATCACCCGATGCGCCGCCTCCACCCGATACTCAGGAGAATACGATCGACGCGGGACGAGGCATGAGGAACATCCTTCCAGGGACCAACAGTCCCGCTATCTCGGATGTCCACTACTTCAGGGGAACCTCAGTTGGACTTTCTGCGGATGCTATGCCGCCCGGCGCGTCGCTGAACTCGCCAAGCGACCCGCGACTAAAGAACGCGTCACCGGCCGCAAGACGCGCTCCCCGAAGGGCTTAGCATGACTCTTCGCGGATCCGACCGCACAACCCCACCACCTCCACGGCGCGGGCAGAGCGTTCGCTTCGGCGGCTGACGGTCTCGTCCCCGCCCCTGCCATTTTCCACGTCATGCACTGTGTCTATCCCGTTCAGGATCGAAGTGAGGTCGGGCCTGTGCTCCCTGCGCAGTGCCGTCCCGCGCTCTGCCCGACCGCCCTGCCTGCGGACAATGGACAAACCACAGCGAACTGTCGAACTGGCGAACCGACCCGTTACACCCGGAACCACTCGGCCCCGTTCCGCGAAGGTGATGCGATGGCTCCACCGACTCCGTGGGCAACGGTGTTCTCACCACATCAGAATGATCGCCTCCAGGCCCACGACGTAGCCGATGACCACCGCGGCCACACCACCGAGCCCCACCACACCTCGCCGGCCGAACGAACCGTAATGCCGAGAAGCGCGCATCGAGTGGACGCGTGCTTCTGTCGAGAGGGTGCTATGTCTCGCTTCTGCTGTCGGCCACAGGGTTGCGTCTGCGGGATCTGACGACCGGTGTGTCCGGATCAAGCAGGCGTGACTTCAAGCACCAATTTGCCTGTGGTGGAGCCGGACTCGATGCGACGGTGCGCTTCGATCGCTTGATGCAGGGGCAGAGTCTCGACCTGGATCCGGAGGTCTCCGTTGGTGGCGGCGGCGACCGCGCGACGCAATGCGGTTCCCGCATCGGCGGGATAGGCGGCGGAGAAGGCAGCCAGGTTGAACCCGGAGACCGTCTTGTTGCTGAACCATAGTTCGTTGGCTGACATCCCGACGTCCGCGGCGCCGGAAGCGTTGCCCATCACCACCATGCGCCCCATCGGAGCGAGCCGGTCCAGGCTGGCGCGGCGCGTTGGGCCGCCGACCATGTCGACCACGATGTCGAACTCGCCCGCGTCGGCGAGCTGGTCGCGCAGGATCACCTCGTCGTAGCCGAACGCCGTGGCGGTCGCGATCTTCTCAGGGGTGCCCACGGTGCCGACCACGCGACCCGCGCCCAACAGTCGGGCCGCTTGGCCGAGCTGGCTGCCGACACCACCGGCGGCGGCGTGCACCAGTACGCTCTCGCCGGGTTCGATCCGGGCGACGCGGTCGAGGACCAGGAACGCGGTGGTGCTGTTGGACGGCAACGCCGCGGCCGCGGCCAGGCTCAGGGACTGCCCATCGAGCGGAGCGACCAGGTCCGCGGCGGTGACCGCCACCTCGGCGTACCCACCGCTGTCGACGATGGTCAACGCGGCCACCGGCTGACCCACAGTCAGTCCCACCACCTCGGCTCCCACAGCGCGGACATGGCCGGAGATCTCGATGCCAGGCACGAACGGCAGCGGGACGTCGACCACGCCTTGCCGGTAGAGGATCTCGGCGAAGTTCGCACCGGCGAAGGCCACATCGATGGCGACCTGCCCCGGTCCGGGCTCGGGGATGTTCACGGCGGCCTCCCGCAGCACCTCGGCGGGGCCGAACTCGGGGATGGTGACTGCCTTCATCTGCATGGTGTTGCTCATGGCACCAATCCTGCGGTCCCTACACACCGATAGGCAGTGTCAGTTGATGGGGGGTGTGCCACCACCAGGCTAGGAGCGCAGCAATCGCTCCAACCGTTCACTGGTCTCGGTGCCGGGGACCGGGTTGTGCAGGATGAGGTGATGTCCGGGATGGTCGGGCAACGGGAACAGGGTCGCTTCGAACACCATCACCCCGACGTCGGGGTGGTCGACGGCCTTGACCGCGGTTGAATGCTCGGCCGCGTCGTGACGCGCCCACAGCTCGGCGAATTCCGGGCTGACCTGTGCCAGATCCCCTGCGATGCGGTCGAACTCGGGATCGTCGGGATAGCGGGCGGCGTCGGCGCGGAACCCGGCGGCCACCGCCGGGGCGACCTCGTCCCACTGCTGGTGCGACACCCGCAACCGCGTGTTGGTGAAAAACGAAGTCAGGCAGTTGTGGTCGGTATCGCCGTAGCCGAACACCGCCCGTGCCGCGTCGTTGACCGCAGTGAAGTTCCAGTGCCGGTCCCGGATGTAGCCCGGCCGCGGAGCCCAGGTGTCGAGCAGACGCTGCATCTGCGGTGATGCCGGAATCGACGGCGCTGCCTGCTGTTGCGGCGGATTCAGGCCCGCCAACCGGTACAGGTGAGCGCGTTCGATGTCGTCCAGTAGCAACGCACGCGCGACCGCGTCGAGCACGTCGTCGGACACCTTGATATCGCGGCCTTGCTCGAGCCACGTGTACCAAGACACGCCCACCCCCGCCAATACCGCGACTTCCTCGCGCCGCAACCCCGGTGTGCGTCGTCGTCCGGCTTCGGGCAGCCCCACTGCCGAGGGAGCCAACCGCTCGCGTCGACTACGCAGAAACTCCCGCAATTCCTCCCGACGTCGGTCCCGGGCCATACCACGGTGGGGTTCCTGGTTCAGAGAGGTAGTACTCACGGATCCACGATAGATCGACGCTATTCAGTCTCGGCACCTACCTCGAATCGGGCAGGAATCGCAACGCCGACAGCGGCGAACAGTTGGGTAGGCCGTCCAGCGAGGTGCCCGCGATGTGCGGGTCCTTTTCCGGGCGGCCTCCCGCCGAACCGGACGTGACAGTTTCCCGGCATCCGGCTCTCCAGCGACTATTCCGTGGTGGCTCCGGGTTGGCCGGTGTGGATCAGGTCGTGGCAGGGCGAGCAGACCACGAGGGTTTTGCGTCGCTTTCGTGCCACGATAATGTGCCATGCCGGTTGGAGCCGGGTGATGATCTCCTTGCGGGACAAGGGGTTCCGGGTAAGGACGCGATCGGTCAGGATTGCGGTCTTGCGCCGGGTGAGGGGGATGCCTCCGAACCGTGCGACCAGGGGCTTGCCGTTGGGGCGGTAGCGGGTTGCTTCCATGCAAGTGCGCAGACCATGCGGTGTGTCGATAGTGCTCCGGTGACGGGCCGCCATCTTGGTTACCGACGATTTGTGCTTGCCCGCAAGTGTTTTCAACAGCGAGGTCTGCATCACCCAGTGCAGCCGTTCGAGACGGTGGATGTCTCCGGCGAGCAGGTAATAGTTGACCAGGCCCCAGTAGATGCCCCCGAATGCTGCGACGATGCCGTAGTCGTCGAAGTTCTGCAGGGCGCGCTGCGCGGCGGGTTTGCCGCGACGCAGATATGGTGCGCACGAGGATTTGATCACCGGAATCGGCACCCGCAGCCGAATGCCGCCCTCGGCGGTTCTGCGGCCACCAGCGCCGGTCTGGGTAGTGATCTCGTATCCGAGGAACTTCGCTGCGCGGGTGCGCGCGTGCGTGATCAGCGTTTTCTCCTGCGACAGGTCCAGGCGCAGGTCGGTGCGCAGGAACTCGGTCAGTCGCTGTTTGATTGCCTCGGCCTCGGTTTTCGGTCCGGCGAATCCGAGCAAAACATCGTCGGCGTAGCGGATGTAGCGCAAGCGACGGTAGCCGGGATCGCGGCAATCGACGCTGGGCAGCAGAGCCAGCTGTGCGCGCCACTGCCGCACCATGTCCCGGTCACCATGCCTGCGCGCTCGCGCCAGCCGGTGACGGATCCGCTCGTATTCGGCGTTACGGATTCGCCTTGTCCCCCTTGTATATTCGGGGATGAGTGTGTTCTCGACGAATTCGTCCAACCGGTGCAGGTAAATGTTGCACAGGATCGGCGACACGACACCACCTTGCGGGGCACCCGACACGGTGGCGTTCCAGGTCCAATCCTCCAGGTATCCGGCCTCGAGCATGTTGCGCATCAGCCGCAGAAACCGGTTGTCGTGGATCTTGTCGGCCAGGGTCTCGATCATGACGTCGTGATCGAGACTGCCGAAGCAATCGGCGACGTCGCCCTCGACGAACCAGGTTGTCCCGGTCCAGGTGTCAGCCACCTCCCTCAGGGCGGTGTGGCAGCCCCGACCGGGCCGGAACCCGTGGGACCGGCCGGAGAACCGCGGCTCGTAATACGCCTCCAACAACAGGCGGATCACCTCACCGAGTAGTTTGTCCGACCAGGTCGGCAGTCCCAGAGGGCGCAGTTTCCCGTTGCGTTTGGGAATCCAGACCCGCCGCGCGGGGCTGAACCGGTAGCGCTCGTGGCGCACCGCGTCGATGATGCGGTGAATCCGGTTCAGTGACATGCCACCTGGTGGTCTGAGGGGGTGGTGGACCGGCGGCTTGGATACGCTCATCAGTACCTCGATGTTCTTTTGTGGGCATTTCGTGGTCGGCTGCCTCGTCTGCTGCAACAGACGGGGCAGCACTCGTTTTCGGCGAGCTCCCCCAAACTATTGACCAGAGGGGATTTTTCGGGGGCACGTGTGACAATACTGTGGGCGCGTGGCGAGACTGAGAATGCAATATCTCCGATTTGCTACCGATTAACCGAGACTGGACGTCCTGCTCCTGATAGCCACCTGGCCACCGCTGCGGAGTTCGGGGAGGTACTTGTGAGGGTGCCGCGCGAGACCCCGAGCAGCCGCGCCACCGAGGACACCGTTTCTTCCGGCTGGGTGAGGATGGCGCGGGGTTGGCGGATCTGCTCGGCGGTCATGGCTGGTGGCCGGCCGAGGCGTTGCCCGCGTGCGCGGGCGGCGGCCAGGCCCTCGTTGGTGCCGTCGACGATCAGCTCGCGGATGAACTCCGCCAGCGCGGCGAAGACGTGGAACACCAGACGTCCGCCGGGTGTGGTGGTGTCGATGGCTTCGTGCAGTGATCGGAATCCGATGCCGCGCTTACGAAGTCCGGCCACGATCGAGATCAGGTCCTGCAGACTGCGACCGAGCCGATCCAGCGACGGCACCACCAGAGTGTCGCCTGGCCGCAGGTAGTCCAGGCACGCCCCCAGCTCCTCGCGTTCGGCGTTCTTGCCGGACTTCTTGTCGGTGAAGATCCGCTGGCATCCGGCCGCGGTGAGCGCGGCGACCTGACGGTCGAGCAGCTGGCCCTTGGTCGACACCCGCCCATCCGACGAGAGCACCGCCACCGCCTATCGGATCGAGCGCGTCACCATCGAGGCAAGCGGTTCGGAGACGGCGAGAGTGCGGGTTTGGC
Source organism: Nocardia sp. NPDC102475 (assembly GCF_055584605.1). Taxonomy (NCBI): domain Bacteria; kingdom Bacillati; phylum Actinomycetota; class Actinomycetes; order Mycobacteriales; family Nocardiaceae; genus Nocardia; species Nocardia sp. NPDC102475. The sequence continues at coordinate 9,178 of NZ_JBVJLS010000050.1, forward strand.
TGGACATGTCCCGGGACTGTACGAGAAAGGTCTGACAGGACTTGTTGAACACCAATCGTTTTCGACACGTTTGTTGAACACCGATCCAGTCCGGTCATCCTGAGGATTCGGCCCATTCGGGTCGGTGTTCAACAAACGAACGATTCTCGACACCGATAAGTGAACCGAGTCGGCGGACAGTGGGTTGTATCCTCCCCTCTGCGTCATCGACACGCTTCCCAGGTCCTTCCCGGCCTCCAGGCTCTTATCCGGGAACATAGCAATCATGAATGAGTGCCCTCACATCGCCGAACTGCCGCGCCCCGAGCCCACGCCGCTGAGCGAAACCTGCGTGGAGTGTCTCGCCGTCGGCAGCCACCCCGTCCAACTGCGGCTCTGCCTGGACTGCGGACATGTCGGCTGCTGCGACTCGTCGCCCTACCGACATGCGACGGCCCACTTCAAGGACACGGGGCACCCGGTGATGCGGACCTTCGAGCCGGGCGAGAGCTGGCGCTGGTGCTTCGTGGACGGTTCGATCGTCTAACACCTGCGCCTGCACTCAGGTGAGGGGGCGGCTGGCTAGGCGGCCATCCGGCGGACAGTCGGTTCCTCGTGTCACTCGCTCTCTTGGTTGGCCTGGTTGTCTCAAAACCATCGATTCTCGACGCCTGCAGGGCTGCGATTATCAGCACACAGCCTGCGCCAGCCCGGTTGGACGGCCCCGGAAGAAGTGTTCCGGGGCCGTCCTAGGTGCTGGGCTCCCGCCGCCCGGGGGTTCTACGCAGCTGCTAGGGCGCGGCTGGGTGTGGGCTCGGCGGCGTTGATCACCCCAGGATCTGATTCCATGTGGTGATGAAGTCGTGCTTCATGTCGCCGAAGGGTCCGTACACCTGAGCTGCCTGCTGGGGCGTGTTCGACAGCGATGTGAGGAAGCCGATTTCCTTGCTCAGCACATTGAACAGAAGGTCACTGACCGCCCCGAATACGTTAAGGATCGTCTGCTGCCAGTCGGGGTGCTGGTGGCCGAGGTTTTTGAGTGTTTCCTTGGTCGAGTCCTGCAGCTGCTGGCACTGGGTTACGGCGCGATCCATCAGTTGATTGATCAGGTCGTCGAACTCTTCGGCGGAGATGTCACCGGTGAGGAAGCGCTGAGCATCCGCGCCAGTAGTCGTCTCGGTGTGGTTGAGCTGGTCCAGCATGCCGGTCTCGGTGGGTTGAAGGGCGTCTTTGAGCTCCTGCGGAATATTCGCCACTCTGACTTCGGGGGCGGGGATGTGAGTAGCGGACTCCGCCGAACCTGTGCCGTCGCCGGCGCTGTGGCGCTGGGCGATGGTGTCGAGCAGGGTGGTGAAGTTCTGATCGGTTCTGGTCATTGCCCCTCCTACAAGATCGTGCACTGGGTCTTGCAATCGACGACACGAACCCGGCTGGATCACGCGAGACTCGCCGAGCCGTGTCGGGCTGAGCCGGTCGACGGGTCGCTGTATCCGACCCATACAGTGGCTCCCGCAAACTCATCAATTCCTCGACAGTCCATGAAATGACTTCGAGCGGCTGCGGCGATGGTGGTCTGCGTCAGACCGATTCGACGATCGCTGACTTCACCACCGCGCGGTCCACCAACTGCCAGACGCGCCTGCCCTGATCCGCTGCCACTACCGTCTTGGCTCCGGTGAACACGGGCTCGGAGAACATCGTCACCCGTAGCCCCTTCTCGACGTGCAACACCAGATCCTCTTTGCCCGGTGGTGTTGGGATGCGGTCGTATCGGCCGCCTTGGATATCCCGGTACATCAAGTAGGCGTATGCGGCGCCGCCATCAACGAACAGCTGCGCCCGCGGGTTCGTCTCCGACATCTGGGAGATGCACTGCTGGCTTGCAAAAGTAGTCATCGCGTCCTCCTAGCTCGGAATACTGCCGATGGTCAGCCCTACCGTGAGACCGCGAGAGTCCACCAAACAGTTTGCCCTGTTCACACCTCCGCGCGGATACGATTCGCCCGTTCTTACTCTGGCCTCGCCGACTGCCTCAGCCGCCGAGTTGACCTACTTATCGGTGGTCAGGATTCAGACTTACAAGCAGTCGTTTTGGCAGCTCAGCTTGCCTGGGTGTGACTTGCCATCGGGATGTCAGTGGATGACCTGGCGGTTTGCCACACGCGTTGAAGGATCCGGTAACCGTCACCCAGTGACCTGGCGCGACGGTGGTTGCCCGCGTGCTGACCACTGTTCTCGCGATCTCTGGCCCTCGCCCGTCATGTGCCGCTGCCGTCGGCAGCGACGGGACCGGTGTGTTCGCCGCGCACGACCCGGGGGCGACGGGCGGGGCTGTCGATACGGTCGGCGAATGTGCGGAATCAGAACCGGTCTCGACGCGATCCTGATTCAATTGATCTGGAGATTCGCCTTGGAAGACCGACTACGAGATCAGTGGGGCGTGACCGGTGGTGGACATCCGGTGGCGCCCTGTTCACACGGTGAGGACGCACCCATGGCTGAATTCGATGGCACGTATCCGATCGTCACCACGCCGCCCGGCGGCGGTTCCGCGCTGAAGCCCCGCACCCCAATCCGAACCGTTGTGGATGAGACTGCCCGACGAGACGTGATTCCTCCTGAGTGGTGAATCACGCCTCCTCGGGCTGCTGCTCACACTCTGCACCATGCGAACAGGAGTGCTTCTGTGTGTCGAGGCGCGGGTCGCTGCTCGCGGGCGACCTGTCCGTCCGGCTTCCATTGGAAAGGCGCGGGCTCCAAGCGGTCTGGCCCCGGTCCGCGTCACCGATTCCGCGTGGCCAGCGCAACGAGCTACAGGAGGAAGCGATGACCGTAACCGACGTGCAGCTCAAGCAAGTGACCGTGCCTTTATCGGCGATGCAGAAGCCTGCCGAGCGAAGCTCGGTCGCCCCGTACACGGTGTACAACGACACCGATCGCCACGTCTCGGTCTTCCTGCAAGATGGGGACGCGGGCAACCCGGTAAGCATCCTCACGCTGGCCCCCGGCGAAACCAGCAGCTCCTTCGATCGCGGAACCTACGCGGCCATCATGGACGTAGGTTCGGGCCACCAGCAGCAAATCCTGTGGTGGCCGGACGACCGGTCCGAGTTCACTTACTGGTTCAGCTGGAGTGGAGGAGTGGCGGGGGCCGGCGGAACAGAGTGAGTGACTTCACCGGTTGAGTGATAGGGATGCGGGATCGGCGAGACCCTCGCATTCGAGTGCTCGGTATCGTCGAGCCGATCCCGACTCCCCGACCGTCTCCATCGTCTGAACGGCACGCGAAACCTGGTGTCGTTGAATCAGTCCCGGCCGCAGCAACGCCATCACCACTGCTGATCAAGCCATTATCGTATCCGGCCGGGGTCTGGTAGCTCAGCGCGGAATGTTCTCGCCGGTGGTTGTATTCGTTATTCCAGTCGCTGATCACGACGCGAGTCTGAGTGACCCGAAGTTGCTGATGTTGAGGTATTTCGTCGCGCAGGCGGCCGTTGAACGATTCGATGGAGCCGTGCGCCAAGCGCTCGAGAACTGAGGAGGATGACAAATGCACAAGCTCTGCATATCTGAGATGCCTTCCCGTGACGAGCTGCAAAATCCGTCAGAGGCTGTGAAGAAGTACATCCCAGCCTCTGACGGAGGCCGCGATGACACATCCGGTCTATTCGCATTAGCGGTAATGCAGGCTGCTGTCGAGGCGGAGGAAAAAGGCTCAGGAGACGACGTGAAATGTTTCGACATATTCAGTAGCCAGTTGCCGACCTGTGTGAGTCAATGGGGCTTGAAATTGAATGTGCACAGCTGTGGCGTCTACAATATAGCGGGCCAGCCCTCGAGTGTTGACCATGGAGATACGTCTTCGATCTATTGGGTGATGCAGAAGTTCAGCGACAGGCCGCGTACCTACGACGCGATCGCCCTACCGTCCGATGCACCTAAACCCGCCGATTCGCTTATCAATCAATACAATGACTGGTCCCAGTCTGCTGGTTGGACAGCAGACCAGGCAACAAGCGACTCGACGCGTTTCTCCGCGTTCGTAGAAAAGATGTTTGGCAGTTTGAATACGTCTGGTGACGCGCTTGGTGGAACCGCATTTGTTTACTACAACACAAACGGCGGAATGGTATCTTCTGTGCAGGAGGAGTGCGAGATGTTGTGGAGCATCGCGCCATTTGGTTCTGAAGCCGGCCATCACTACGAATGCGTCACCGCGCTTCCGAAATGAGCGAGTCTCCCGGCACTGCTTCGGGCGAGATAGCAGACGGCTCGCGCCGACACGGATCAGGCAGGCGACGAAGGCTGTGACTGCCCAGGGCGGGCCCACCAGCCGAGCGAATCGGGCGGCCAGCGGTTCGACCGGATCCGGCCCATCAGATCCATGGTCAACCGCCCAATTCGGCGAAGCTGAACGCTGAGCCCGCATGTCCGGTGGACCGAGGTCTGGACTCGCCTCCACGGCTACCGGTCCGGGATGATCTGTCCCCGCTGCGGACGCAGCCCGTGAATCCGCGTCACCGCTTCACCCCTGTCTCTGTTCGGATGAAACTTCTATTCGACAAGGAGCGGCACATGACTGCACAATCCACGACGAGCAACGAGGCGACCCTGCAAGACAAGGTCACATTCCAGCTGTCGCTGTACGCGAACTTGATCAACGGCGAGGAAAACGACGGCAACCTGGAGCACCTGCTCCAGCAGCGGATCCAGGACAATCTCGACATCAACCGAGGGGTCATCGGGGGGTGGGAGATTGTCTGGGGTCCAGGGATCGAGGTGTTCCCCACCGACCTGTACGCGCTCAACGTCCTGTACATGGTGCGAAGCACCGACGACCCCTCCCGGTACGTGATCGCCGTGGCCGGCAGCACAAACGGACCGTTCGACTGGCTCGTCGAGAACTTCCTGATCGGCCAGATCCCGTGGCTCGCGCATCCCGCCGCCCGCTACACGACCGGCGCGGCCATCGGGGTGAACATCCTCACGAAGATCACCCCCTCCGGCGACCGCCCCGGCGCCGGTCGCACCCTACACGCGTTTCTGGGCGCGCTCGATCACACCGATATCGACCTGACCGTCACCGGCCACAGCCTCGCTGGTGCCCTGTCACCCACACTGGCCCTGTTGCTGCGCGACACCCAGCAGCTGTGGGACACATCCGAGAAAGCCAGGGTCAGCGTGCTGTCCACCGCCGGACCGAGTTTCGGCAATCCCGAATTCGTCGCCTACACCACCCAACGCCTGCAGCGGGTGCGGCGCTACGCCAACAGCCTCGACCTCATCCCGAACGTCTGGAACCCCGACGACATCGACCGCGCCAAGACCTTCTACTCCGACAACAACCTGCCCGCTCCTTGGCCCGGACTGTTCGACCAGATCAAACAGGCGTCCAGCTCGGGCCAGTATGCACACCTCGACTCCACCAACGGCGTATTCCAAGGCACGTTCAACCCCAAGGCGACCGACTACCTGAAACAGGTCGGATACCAGCACATAGGCGGCTACCGACAGTTCTTCGAAATCCCAGGCGTGACCTGGCCGGTAGCCATCCCGGCGGACGTCGGCGACACCGGGATAGGCCGCATCGCGGCCTTGGCCGGTGTACCGCTCGGCGACGGTACTGGAAAGGCACCGGCGAATCGTCGGCCGCTAACCGCCCCGATCAACGGACAGTCCGTGGAGCTGCCCACCGACCCCGACAGCCGCGAGGCCGCGAAACTCGTGGACCTCGTCACCGCCGAGATCGCCCCCACTGCCGACATGAACTGATGCCCCGGGCCCAGCCACGGTTTAGAACCGCGGCTCGTCATCGTGCGGGCCGCTGCCAAAGAGGGAGTCACGGCTCCCCGGGGAACCAGGTGAACAACGTGAGTTCGTTCCAGTAGGAGTGATCCAGGGTCCCGGTCTGGCCGGGACCCTGGCGCGGCAGGCCACTTACCCACTAACACCGGCGCGGCACCACCCCGGGACCGATGAACTGCGAGGTGATGCCGCACCACTCACAACAGGTAGTGACCCGTGTCGGTCAGACCTTGCAGCCCAGTTTCCGCAGCGCGTTCAGCCCCTCATCTGTCGCGGCGGTAAACGGCTGTTCGCAGCTCCTGCGGCAGGACCGATCCGGCGTCGATGGTGCACTGCTCGGTGGCCCGCACACATCTCGCCGGATCACGAGCGCACCTCGATGCACACCTGCTGCGGGAGCACGTCCGGCACCGCCCATCGCCCCCCTCGACGCCGGACATGGCTATGTCACATTCACTGCTCGAGCCAATATCGGGTAGCGAAGAATCTCCGGATACCGGGAGGCCATCTCCGTCTCGAAAGCTGCCGGGCGGAGCTCCTGGATGCGAGACTGCGCCTTTGGATTCACACAGAGCGCGCCGAGCTCCTAGTGACGGGACCCCGTGAGTCGGTCCACCGGCTGTGAGAGTTGGTTATCGGTGGATGCAAGTTGCAGCGTATCCGGCCGGGGTTCGGTAGCCCAGCGCGGAATGTCTTCGGCGGTGGTTGTATTCGTCCTTCCAGTCGCTGATCACGACCCTCGCCTGGGTCAGTGACCAGAAGCCGTTGATGTTGAGGCATTCGTCGCGCAAGCGGCCGTTGAACGATTCGACGTAGCCGTTGCGCCAGGGCTGGCCGGGCGGGATGAACGCCAACCCGACGCGTTCACCGGCCCAGTCCCGCATGGCCTCGCAGGCCAACTCGGGGCCGTTGTCGCAGCGCAGCACCGCCGGATAGCCGCGTTCGGCGGCGATCCGGTCGAGTTCGTCGATGAGCCGGTCGGCGGTGATGGAGCGTTCCACCAGCCCGCCAAGGCATTCGCGGGTGTGCTCGTCGACGATCGAGACGATCTTCACCGGTCGGCCGTCCTCGGTGGCGTCGAACTGGAAGTCGGTCGCCCACACCCGGTTCGGCGCGTCCGCGGTCACCGTGGTGGCGGTGGAAACGCCGACGCGTTTGCGTCTTCGCCGGTGCGGGATCCGCAGGCCCTCCTCACGCCAGAGTCGTTGGATCTTCTTGTAGTTGACCGTCCACCCCTCGCCGCGGGCGTCATGATAGGCGCGGCGGAATCCCTGACGCGGATGCGTGCGAGCCCATCGGCGCAGCCGATCCCGCAGTGCCGCATCTGGATCAGCGCTGGTCTGGGAGGCCGGGTTTCGTCGTTGGGTACTTCGATGTTGCCCGGTGATACGGCAGGCGAACCGCTCGCTGACCTCCAGTACGCGCATCAGGTGCGCCACGGCTGCGCGCCGGCGTTCCGGGCTCAGAAGTTTCCCTTGGCGATCTCCTTCAGTGCAGCCTTCTCCAGCTCAGCTTCGGCCAAAAGCCGCTTCAGGGTCGTGTTTTCGCGTTCGAGGTCCTTCAGCCGTTTGGCATCATCGGCCTTCAACCCGCCGAACTGGTTACGCCATCGGTAGTAGGTAGCCTCGGTGATCTGCAATGTCCGGCACACGTCGGCGACGTCTTTGCCCTCGCCCAGCAGTCGATCGGCCTCGGTCAGCTTGCGCACGACCTGCTCGGGGGTGTGCCGCTTCCTCGTCGTCATCGTCTTCGAGCCTTCCCGCCCACAACGTGGGCCACAAGACTCTCACACCAGCCGGACCGAAATCACGGGGTCAGGTCACTAGGCCGGTGCGCGTGTAGCTCGGGGCCAGCGGATTTCTGGTTCGCGAAAAAAATTCTGACTACCGCTGCGGGAGTCAGGGCCCAGCGGTACCCGAATACTGGCGTTGCGCCCCGGCCGATCTCACGCCCTTCTTCAGGAAACCAGTCTCATCGACCGCCACCACCGCCTCGGGGTCGCCGAGGTGCTCGATCACATAGGCGCGCACGTCGTCGCGGACACCGTCGACGTCCCAGTCCGCCTTACGCAAAAGCCGCTGCATCCCCTCTGGGCCCGCCACACCCGCACGCTCGGCCAGCGTCCACCCGTTCTTACGTTCCAGCCCCGCCAACAGCCCCGACACATACTCACGCACCCGAGCCCGCGCGGCTCCGACCGCGCGAACCGACCCCCGATACGCGACATCAACGAATCCAACTCGGCCACAACACAATCCAACACCACACATCAGATCTACCAGCACCAACTCACGTAGGTGTCGTTGCAGTCCTAGAAGGATTCGTAGCCACGCGGGCTGGACTGGCGAACGTCCAATAGCCGCATATCGGTTCTTTGGCAGCCCGAAAAGTGCTGCATAGCAGCTCATCTCACGCCGCCACTATCAAAGGGGTTCGGTATCGTTCGTTGCCGCCCTGGACACATTCGGGGACGTGGCCGTTCCGACCATCATGTGCCGCCAGCTGCGTCAGTCGTGCCAGGTGGGTGACCATATCCGTGGTCAGCCGCGCGGGGCGCGAGCTCTAACGGTACGACCTGACCGGTATCTTGACCCGGACTTACCTCCAGGCAGGACAGTGGACGCATGACAATACCGACCAACACCGCTACCGCTACCCGGCGGGGCAAACTTGAGATTCGCGGCGTTCGTCGTGATCGCCCCGATGCCGACAAGATCGCGAAGGTGCTCGTTGAACTCGCGCGAGAACAGTTGGCCGACAAGCCAAGTCGTCGTGACGATCGCACCGCGATCGGTGGCGAGAGTTCACCGCTGCCGCCCCACCGGTCCACGCCGAGGCCGGCACGACAACTCGATCAGGGACCACATCCAGATGCTGATACAAGACTATGTCGCTGGCGCAACGACCTACGAACTGGGCAACCGATTCGGCGTCGACCGCCGCACCATCAGCGCCATCCTGCATCGTCACGACGTGCCGATGCGCCGCCGTGGCTTGTCTCCCGAGCAGATCGACGACGCTATCCACTTGTACAACCGGGGCTGGTCCCTCGCCAGAGTCGGTCAACATCTGGGAGTCGACCCCACCACCGTGCTGACCAAACTCCGCCAGCGCGGCATTCCTACACGTGACGCCCACGGACGATCACGCGCACAAACTGAGCAGCATCGACACAAAGGAACGGACGTTGTTGTCGCAGGTCCGTGCACCCGGTAGGGCACATCGAACATGGGAACGGGGATGAACTGCGGTTTTCGTGTGGGCGGTTGGTGATCGAGGCCGAATACCCGTTGTAGGTGGGTAGGGTCG
>NZ_JBVJLS010000051.1:0-16662 GCF_055584605.1 Nocardia sp. NPDC102475
GTCACGCTGGCGGCGACGCCGCCAGCACCAAGCCCGGTTATCGCACTACCGTCGCCGCGGCCACCCACTCACCTGAGTGCAGTTGCAGTATTAAGGGCGGATAGGGGCCGACCTGATCGGCGCAGGGCAGCGATTCGCTCGTCGTTCTTTCAGCGCCGCGGAATGTCCGCAACTGCCGATTTGCGGATGCGCGCGTGCAACGTAGCCGTTCCGCCTACGGGCACAGCGGCCGATAGGCGGTGTCGGCAGGGATATAGCGCGTCCAGCTGTCGCGGTCGAATGTGCCTGCGGCCCAGGCGCACAGGGACGCTTCGACATCGATGACCGCGCCGATATCCCAGAGCTTGCCGTTCAGATCTCCGGCCGCGAGTGTTCTGCCATCCGGACTCAACGACAGGGGTGCCTGGAAGGAATCGTGGAATGTGACGGGATCACCGATTGGTCGCCGGGTACCGATATCCCACAGGCGCACAATGTGTTTCGCGTCAGCGGTGACGAGCATTGTGTCGTCTGAAGTGAATAGCGCCTCCTGGAGGGAGGTGCCGAGATCGAAGAAGAACTCGCCGATGGGTTTACGGGCTGCGACATCCCACAGACGTACCGCCCCCGTTCCGGTGACGGCCGCGATTCTGGTGCCGTCCGAGTTGAAGATGATCCGCAGGATCCCGCCGACATCGGGTTCGCCCATGGGTTCTCCGAGGAGCTTGCGACTGGCGACATCCCATAGCCGGATCTCGCCGTTCCCGAGGGCGGCGAGTTTCTTCCCGTCGGGACTGAACACTGGGCCGTCCATCTGGACGGCGAGCGCCTTGCCGATCGGCCGCCGGCTCTTGATATCCCACAGTTGCAAACCGCCGATGTAGTCGACGCTCACGAGGGTTTTGCCGTCCGGACTGAACACAACCCGCTGAGTAGTGGTTCGGCTCGTCAGGACGCCGATCGGGTTTCCCGCGGCGTCCCACAGCAGGATTCTCGTCCCGCCATCCGTAGTGGCGAGCATGGTTCCCTCTGGGCTGAAGGCCACCGTCAGGATGGGATTACCCGCCGGGTCCACGAGCGGAGCGCCGAGTGGGCGGCGATGGACGACATCCCACAGCTGCACGGCGCCGCGGGCATCGATGGCGGCGGCGCTCGTGGCGGCCGGGTTGAACACTACCGACCGCACCGGAGTGCTCGAATCGATGAGAGAGCCGCCGAGTGGGCGGCGCCCGCGGGTATCCCACAGCCACACCTTGCCGTCGCGGCCGGCGGAGGCGAGAGTGTTCCCGTCCGGATGGAAGACCACCAGGTCCACAGGGCCGGTGGGGTCGGTGAGTGGAGCGCTGAGGATTTGGTGGGCCGGGATGTCCCACAGCCGGATCGAGGCGTCGTTGCCTGTGCTGGCCAGGGTCGTGCCATCTGGGCTGAACGCCAGCGACCGCACCTCACCGGTGTGGCCGATGAAGGGGTCGCCGAGCGGACGACCGGCCGCGACCTCCCACAGCCGGACCGTGGCGTCATCGCCGCCAGTGGCCAGGGTCCTGCCATCCGGGCTGAACGCCAGCGACCGCACCTTACCGGTGTGGCCCGCGAGTGGCGCGCCCACGAGCTGTCGGCTCGCGACGTCCCACAGTCGCACCGTGGTGTCGGCGCTTCCGGTCGCGAGCAGCCGCCCGTCCGGGCTGAACGCCACCGCGTAGGTCTTAAGGCCTATGACGTCGGGCAGCGCGCCGATCAATGTGCGACTGGCGACATCCCACAACTTCACTGTCGTGTCATTGCTTGTGAGGACGGTCTTTCCGTCCGGGCTGAACATCAGGGCCGTCACCGGACCGTTGTGCGCAAAAATGGTATCGCTGACGGGCTTTCGGCTTTCCACGTCCCAGAACTGCAGCTCCGAGAGGTCATCGGTGGTGGCCAGCGTCTTTCCGTCCGGGCTGAACGCGGCAAGGTAGAGCGCGCGCTTGTTGACGTCATCGAGCGGAGCGCCGCGGAGGCGGCGACCTGCGACGTCCCACAGGCGTACCTCGCCGCCCTCGTCCGAGGTGACCATGGTCGTCCCGGTCGGGTCGAACCCGATCGACAACACCCGACCCCCATGCCCTGGCAGAGCGCCGGTCCTCGGGTTGCGGGCGGCGGTGAGCATGGCGTAGCGGGAGTCGGTGCCCGGGTCGATGCGCCACGCGGCGAGCGCGGTGAGCCGAGAGCCGAAAGGGTCTGTCGTGCTGAGACGTTCGCTCTGGCTGATCAACTGGCGCGCCACCGCGATGTCGCGCTCCCGCGCCGACGCATTGGATGCCCGGAAGGCGGTGACGGTGGCGATACTCAATCCGACGACCAGCACCAGCAGCAGCGCGGTGAACGCTCCGCGCGTGCGGCTGCGGCGCCGCTGCGCTCGGATGCTCGCGGTGAGGAATTCGGTCATCTGGCCGTCCAATGCGGGATATCGCGACGGGTCGGCCGCAATCCGCTCCCTGGTGGCGATGGCGGTTTCCAGGATGCTTCCGGTGTAGAGATAGGCCGAGTCGCCTGAGCGGTGCCATTCCGCCGCGGCGGCGCGCAGCCGGGAGCAGACGGCGCGGACCTCGTGGGTACCGGCCAGCCATTCGACCAGTAGCGGCCAGGTGGTGAGCAGGATCTCGTGGCTGATCTCGACGGTGGTGTTGCCCACGAGCAGCAGGCGTTCGGCGACGAACGCTTCCAGTACGGCGTCGATGTGGTCGATCTCGTCCTCGGTGCGAGCGAGGGTGCCGCGTTCGACGCGGTCGGCGGTGTCGGTGCCGTCGGCGCCGGTGACGGTCAACCGGGTGAAGATTCGTTGTGCCAGCTCTTTCTGGCGCGGGGTGAGGGTGTCGAAGGTTCGTTGCGCGCTGTCGGCTACGGCGCTTTCGATACCGCCGGTGCGTTCGTAGTCCGCGAGGGTCAGTTCCGTTCCGGCTCGGTTGCGCCAGGCTCGATCCAGCGCGTCGGAGAGCAGCGGCAGCACTCCGGCGCCGGAGAGGTCGTGCCGGGGTTGCATCTCGCGCAGCAGTTGCTCGGTGAGTTCGTCATCGACCCGGGAGCCAGCTGCCTTGGCGGGCTCGGTGATCGCCAGGCGCAGTTGACGTTCGGTCATCGCGGTCACCAGGTAGCGGTCTTGAACCGCGCGGGTCAGCTGTTCGAAGTCGGCGCAGCGAGCTTCGAAATCGGCCCTCACGACCAGCACCACCAGCGCCGCGGGGCCGTGTGTGCCGGGGCCGGACGTCGCTGCGGCATGCAGAGCTTCGACGAAGGCTTGTCGCTGAGCGTGGTCGCGGCACTGGGTGAAGAGTTGCTCGAACTGGTCGACGACGAGCAGCAGTCCGCGATCGGACGACGATCCGTCCGACCCGGCGACGGCCTGGGCGGCGACGAGAGCGAACCCGGTGGGGTCGGCCCGCAACTCTCGGCGCACTGTCGCTGCGTCCAGACCCAATCGTGCTGCGCACCAAGCGAGTTCGTCGAGCGGCTGATGGCCGGGCTGGAGCACCACGCACGGACGGTGGTGCACCTCTGGCGCGCCCGGCAGGCCGCCGCCTCGGATGCGGGGGAGGACTCCCGCGTGTAGCAGCGAGGACTTGCCCGCGCCCGAAACACCTGACACCAGCAGTATTTCCCGCTCGTCCAGGCAGCGTGTGAGCCGGTGTAGCACGTCGTCCACCATGCTGTCGCGGCCGAAGAAGAAGGGCGCGTCGTGTTCGGTGAACCAGCGCAGGCCGCGATACGGGGATTCGACCCGCCCGGAGAAGGTGATCAGTGGCGGCGGCGCGACCCCTGTGGATTCCGCCGCCAGGTAGTTGTTGATGTACTGGATGTTGTGGCTACCGATTTGCAGGCCCTGGACTACGCGGGCATCGATGCTGTTCGGCTCGTCCTCCACACCGGCCCCCGGGGTGCCTCGCGAATCAACCGAAGGTGTTGCTCTGGACGTTGTGATCGCCGATCTGCACGCCCTGCGCGTCGGTCACCGTGATCCGAACTCGGGCCTGTTCGATCCGATCCGAGGGTAAGCGCGTGAGCAATTCGGCTGCGGTCGTGCGCAACTCCTCGTCATCGGCCGCCTGCGCTCGCGACAGCGTTGCTCGCATCTCCGCGACGTTGCCACCGGGCGCCGCGTCATTGGCTTCGAGCGCCGTCCGGGTTTCTGGATCGCCCGCCACCTGGGTAAGGCGGCGGCGTAGCGCGGCGTAGCCGTCACGGACAGCGGCCGAAGCGGCATCGGAACCGCCTGCGGCCGCACCGGCGACCAAAGCCGTCAGGATGATCGACAACGGATCCATGCCTACCCCTTCCGGATCGCGTGCCCCTAGGCTACAAGGATCCGGATACGGCGGGCTGCTGAATTCGTAACTTGCTGTGCTCCAATGGTCCGGAGTCATGAAAGCAATGCTTGTCCAGCCGTGCCGGTGAGTGGGTCGTGCATATGACCATCCTGGTCTGCCTGATGCTTCATGCTTCTGCCGAGCGACCACAGTAGAAGGTTGGGTAGGTGGCCGGCCGGGATGTCGGCGAAGGCTTTGCGGATAGTACCCATCGAACATCCTGTATTGCCGCGTTGCGCGCTGAGAGAACCGGCCAAACCGCGGCCAGCCGAACGCACTGATCTGCCGAATTGAGTGCATCGATTGCGGACGTCACGCTGGTCGCGGCACTGCCGCTGGCTGCGGCCTGCCCGCTCGCGCGCCCCGGAAGGAACCGGCTGTCGAGTTACAGGCCCGTGACTATGCCGATCAGCCTGCGGGCAGGCCGATTTGGTTACGCTCGAGCACGCCACGCAGCTGCGAAAGGGATTGCGCGACAGCCGATAAGGAAGACCCGGTGAGGGTGGTGCCGAGCAACTGGATCAGCCGCTCGGAGAAGGTTTCCTCCGCTGCCTCGACCACACGCACACCGTCATCGGTCAGGGCCAGAAGCGACGACCGGCGATCCGACGGATTCGGTTGCCGCACAACCCATCCCTGTTTCTCCAAGCGGTCGACACCTTTGCTGATCGCCCCGACGCCCGCGGCGAACTCGCTCGCGAGGTCGGCCACCCGGGCGCCAGGGTGATCACGCAGGAAGCGCAGGGATTCGAACTGCGAGGTGACGATCCCGTGCCGCTCGCGCAGGCGATCGTTGAGCGCGTTGTACAACCGCGTCTCACACCGGACGAGATCGGCGAACAAGCCCGGCAGGTCGACGGTATCGCCACCTGATTTATATTCCACAGCATATATTGTAGAGGAAGATACTTCTCAGGAAGGCATATATGAGCAGGGAACAACGCGCGAAGATCGATGCGCTGCTGCGGCAGCCGCGGCCTACCGGGCTCGGATCGGTCGCGGAGATCCGCGCGGCATTCCGAGCGCTGATGGCCCAGATGAGCGTGCCGACCGGGACACGCACCCGAACCATGACACTCGGCGACCGGCCCGCCGTGCTCGTCGAACCGGTGAACACTGCGCGAGCCGGGACGATCCTCTATTTCCACGGTGGCGGCTTCGTCTACGGTTCACCCGACACGGCCATGTCGCTGACCGCAAACCTGGTGACCCGAACCAGATTCCGCGCCTTCTCGCTGGACTATCGGCTGGCGCCTGAACACCCGTTCCCGGCCGCGATCGACGACGCGCTGGGTGCCTACCGAGCGTTGCTCGACAGCGGTGAACAGCCCTCGGCCATCGCGTTCGCGGGCGACTCCGCCGGCGGCGGTCTGACCGTCACCACCTGCCTCGCAGCCCGCGACGCGAGCTTGCCCCTGCCCGCCGCGATCGTGGCGTTCTCACCCGGTCTCGATATGACCCGCACGGGCCAAAGCATGGATACCAAAGCGGGGATTGACCCGTTGTTCACCCGCGAGAGCCTGGAACACACCGGTGCCATGTACCTCGCGGGTCAGGACCCGCACCAACCCCTACTCAGCCCGGCAACCCTCGCCGACCTCAGCGGCTTTCCCCCGATGCTGCTGCAGGCAGGCACCAACGAAATGATCCTGGATGATTCCACCCGCCTGGCCGCCCGCGCGCGAGCGGCCAACGTGGACGTCATCCTGGACATCACCGCAGACGTACCTCACGTGTTCCAGTCCTTCACAGGCGTCCTCGACGAAGCAGACGAGGCCCTGGACCGCGCAGCGCTGTTCCTCGGCCAGCGCATCCGCGGCCGAGCCATCGAGAACTAGCCTGGGAACTGGCACACCTTTTTCAAAAACGCGATATCTTTATCCTGCTCGGCGACTTGCTTTCGCAACCGCAGCAACTCGGCTCGCTCCGCCGCGTCCAGAGGTTTGTCCCCGTGAGCCTCGGCGGCGGCGATCCTGCGCCGCTCGTCTTTTCGCGCAGGCTGGTGAGGATCGCGCTGGCCTCGGCCATGTCCTGCCCGTGGTCGCGCCGATGCTGTCCGGCCGCTCACTCGAGCGGCCGGACAGCGTTTGTCAGTTGGCGGTCGCCGGTTCGCGGCTCGCGACGACGAACTCGCCGGTCGAGGCGTCGACCGCTTCGCGCACGCGAATCGTCTGGGGCAGCAGCCCGTTCGCGGCGAGCAAGTCCGCAGCGTGCTGCTGTTCGTCGAGAAATTCCTCGGTCACCGGTCCGATGCCGAACGGCCGCCCGCGCAGCGCCGCCTCCCATGCATCCAGATCGGCGCTGCCACCCCGGGCGACGATGTCGTCGACGAAGTACTGGGCGGCCGCCCGCGGGTTCTGCACGATCCACGCATCGGATTCCTGCAGCGCGGCAATGATCGCCCGGAGGGCCTCGCGATTGTTCTCGGCGAAGTCGCGGCGGGTGAACCACAGCGAAGGATGGCTGAACAGCGACTCGGTGTCGATCAACGTCCGCAGTTCGGTTACGACCTCCACGGCAGTCAACCCCGGGTAGGCGCCGACCCAGGCATCGAGGTCGCCGGCCAGCAGCGCGGCACCACCGTCATGCACGTCGGTGTCGACCGGTTCGATGTCGGCCCAGCCCAATCCGGCCTTCTCCAGCGCGAACAGCAGCAGGGTGGTCTGCCAGGAGCCGTGGGCGATGCCGACGCGCTTACCCTTCAAATCGGCGACCGATTCGATGCCGCTGTCAGCCTTTGTGACCAGGCGCCCGTTCTCTATACGCGGACCGGAGATGCCGACGTAAACAACGTCGCGGCCATGGGCCAAGGCGGTGACCGGCGGGGTGAAGCCGGTGCCGATGAAGTCGTAGCCGGGATCGGTGAACAAGAAGTCCGAATGCAGCGACGGCAGTGCGGTTTTCACATCCACGCGCTCCGGTTGCGGCAGGCCGCGCAGGTCCACCCATTCCACCTCGGGCAGGGTGCGCTCGAGGATGCCGCGGTGGCGCAGGACGAACAGGGAGTTGTTGTGCGGGAAGTAGCCGACACGAACGGTCATGGAAAGGCTCCTGAGGATGCTCGGAGGTGGTGGTCAGATCAGGCCGCGGCGGCGGGCTTCGTCGGCGAGGCCGGTTCGACCCCACTGGACGGCCAGGTTGGATTTGTCGAAATCGACCGAGCCGCCGAGTGTTTCGGCGATGGCCTGATACTGGGCGCCTTCCTCGAGCAGCACCACCAGCTTGGCCAACTCCAGCAGTCCGGCGCGGCCGATGACGTTGGCGCCGCCGTTTGCTTCGAAGATGGCGATCAGGTCGGGGTCCCGCGTGAGCTGGTCGAGGACGAAATCCCCGGCGCCGATACTGCGGTCGATATGCGGCGGGATCTGCCGCGACAGGGTCAGCCGCTGCACCGCGGCGTAGCGGATGGGGAATACGCGGTGGGTCTGGGCCCAGCCGCCCAGCCACGGGCTGTGCACGTGCACCACGGAGGTGATCTCCGGGTGCGCGCGGAACACATTGGCGTAACCGGTGACGAACCCGGCGGATCCGGTGCCCGAGAGCACGTCTCCGTCGAAACCGGCCACGACCGGCACGACAGTACGGTCGTCGGACCACGGGCCCGGTTCGTTGAAGGCGACGGCAATCTCGGTACCAGGTACGCGTTCGACGAAATTGACGGTGCCATTGCCGGTGACGGTGCCGGTCTCACGCAGCACTCGGAAGGCCTGCTCCGCGTCGCGGGTCACGGCGGAGACGAATGCCTGCACGGTCTCGTCGAGCCGAATCTCGGTAGTGGTCATGGCTTCTCCTAGTCAGGCGTGGGTGAGCACGGGAGTGGTCGGGGTGGTCATACGGGTGCGACCCAGCAGCGGCAGAACTTCCTCACCGATCCGGTAGGCCTCTTCCAGATGCGGGTTACCGGCCAGGATGAAGGCGTCCACACCGAGATCGATCAACTCGTCGAGGCGTTGGGCGACCTGTTCGTAGCTGCCGACCAGACCGAACGCGGGCCCGCCGCGAATCAGGCTGAACCCGCACCAGACGTTGGGCTGCACTTCCAGATCGCGGTAGCCGGTGACGGTTTCGGGCACCCAGCCTTTGATGCGGGCCGCACCGACCGAATCACCTCGAGCGGCGCGATTGGCGGCGTCGCTGTCGACGAAGGCCCAGCCTTTGCGGATCTCGGCCCAGGCCGCTTCCTCGGTGTGACGGGCCACGATGTCGATGCGGACCGCGAATTTCGGGGTGCGCCCGACCGTTTCGGCGTGCGTGCGCACCCCGTCGAACTTGGCGCGCAGATCGGCGTAGGGCTCGAGCCAGGACAGGTAATAGTCGGCGTGACGGCCCGCAGCCTGCACTGCGGCACCCGAAGACCCGGAGAAATAGACCTCCGGGAACGGTTGCCTTGCCAGCCCCGGCGGCAGGGCGGCGGCGTCGGTGCGGAAGAACCGGCCGTCGTGGGTGAAGGGCTGTCCGTCCCACACCCCGCGCAGCACGTCGAGGAATTCGCTGGTGCGCGCGTAGCGGTCGTCGTGAGATACCTTGTCGCCCCACCACAATTGGGCCGGGCCGCCACCTCCGCTGATGATGTTGTAGACCAGCCGCCCGCCGGTGGCGCGTTGCAGGCTGGCCGACATGCGCGCGGCCTGCACCGGATGCAGGAACCCGGGCTGGAAGGCGACCATGAACCGATAGGTGGTGGTCTCGCGGGCCAGCGCCGCGGCGAAGGCCCACGGGTCCTCGGTCACTGGGAACGAGGGCAGCAGACCGCCCAGGAACCCAGCCGATTCACTGGCTTTGGCGACGGCGGCGACATGGTCGATGTAGCTGTAGCCGTCGAGTGCGCCGCCGCGCACGGCCGGGGCGATATTGCCTGGACCGTAGCCGTTGGCGTGGCCGCGGTTATAGCGGCGCGGGGTACGCAAGGAGGCATGGTCGCCTTCCATGCCGATGCGCCAATAGATGTCGATGCTCATGCCGTGGTCTCCTGCAGGGTCCGGCCGGCCGGATCGGCCAGGAACAGCAAGTGCTCACCGGCACGGTGCACTTCCTCGATGTGCGGGTGCCCGGACAACACAATGCTGTCGAAACCGGCGGCCTCGTAGACCTGCAACTGATGGGCGACACGCTCGTAGCTGCCGACCAGGCCAACCGGCTGCAGATAGCCGAGCTCGGCGAACCCGCCCCAGCGGGCACCGTCGAGACTCAGCGACCGCGCGCCGGGACCGTCAGGATGTACTTCGCGCCATTGGCGTTCCGCACGCGCCCACGCCTCGTCCTCGGTTTCACGAGCGATCACCGGCAACTCCAGCCCCGCACGCACACCGCGACCGGTCTCGGCGGTGCGCTCTCGCAGCTGCGCCAGCGCCGCGGCCGGACCGTCGGGACCGTCGCTGGATTCGGTGAACAAGTGCACATCACCGTGGCGGGCCGAAAGATCCAGTGCCGGCTCCGAAGTGCCCGACAGGTACACCGTCGGGAACGGCAACCCGGACAGGATGCCGCGGAAGCCACCGTCGATCACGTCGTAGTGTTCGCCAGCGAAATCGAACCCGGTGCCTTGAAATCCGGCACCGGGCACCGGGTCGGCATTCCACACCCCGCGCGCCACGGTCAGGAACTCTGCTGCCCGCGCGTACCGGTCGTCCCCGCTGACCCGGTCGCCGCGGGTATGCGCATCCTCGGCGTCGGTGTCGACGGCCAGCCGCCAGCCCAGCCGTCCCGCGGACAGCCGTTGCAGGGTGGCCGAGACCTTCGCCGCATACACCGGAGTGCCGAAAGCAGCCTGGAATTCGACGATCACGCGCGCGTGGCGGGTGGCGCGCAACGCACCGCCGGCCACGATCCACGATTCCTCGCCCAGCGGGTCGTACGGCGCGAGCACACCGTCGAGGCCCGCCAGCTCAGCGGCATCGATCACCTGGTGCAGATCGTCGAAAGGCCCGAAGCGCCCGCGGCGTACATCGGTCGGCTCTCGGTCGTCCGGGCGGCGCGTACCGAAGCGCCCGCCCGCCGGTGTCGGAACCGGGTCACCGAATCCACCGCGGTGACGCAACTGCGGGCGAGCCCGGCGACCGTCACCACGGCTGGGCAGCCGCCACAGATATTCGGTCATGCCGCGACCTGCCCGGCGGAGACCAGCGCCCGCGCCCGCGCCAGCGGCTCATGGGCGACCCAGGAGTCGAGATCGAAATCAGCGGCCAGGAAACCGTGGGCATAGAGGAACTGCTTCTGCACCCCGAGCAGCTCCAGGCGTTCGGGATCCAGCGACGGATGCAGACCACGATGGAACTCGGTGCCGTAGGCGGCCGCGACTCCCTCAGGCCCGGACAGGGTTTCGCGTTGCAGCACCTCCCGCACACCGTCCAGATTGTCGGTCGCCCAGTCCGCGGCCCGCAGGCTCTGAGCCAGGAACCCGATCACCGCGTCCGGGTTGGTGTCGAGCAGATCCTGATGCACCGTAATCGGGCGCGGGGTGCCGTTGTTGACGCGCAGGCGTTTGGTGTCGGTGGCATCCAGGTCCACCGCCACCCGCAGCCCATGCTGCGCGGCGACTTCCTGAGCGCGGGCACCCTTGACGTAGATGGCGTCCACCTCACCGCGCAGCAACTCGTCGGCGCCCCAGGTGATGGACCGGGCACGCCGCTGAACCTCGGTGCGCACCTGCGGATCCCGCTCCACACCCAGTTCCACGACCTGCACATCGCCGAGGGTGAGCCCACCCAGGCGCAGCGCGCTGATGAACCCGTGCAGGGCCATCGCTCGCGGGAAGCTGCGCGCCTGATCCTGCGCCCATGCCGGGATGCCGATCCGCAGCCCCGCCAGTTCCGCCGGTGAACTCACCGGCGACTGCGGGCCGACCAGAATGGCCTGCGCTTCGTCGATCCAGGTCAGCCCGATCAGCCGGGTCGGTGAGCCCTGAGCGCGCGCGGCCAGCGCGGGCACGTTGCCGCCTTCGCGCACCAAACCCTCGAGAGTGTGGTCGAAGTGGCGGGCGGCCAGCTCCGGGCCGGCGTCCTGCAGGACCCCGAAGGCCAGGCCGTGGGTACGGGCCGTCTCGCCCAGCCAACCCAGACTGTGGGCCAGCCCGCTCGCGGTCGGCACCGGGCAGCGGGTGTACCAGAGGGTACTGGCCGGATCAGGCTGTGCTGTGGTGGTCATCTATGCTCCTGAGTTCTTCGAGGGCGCGGTGCCGACGCCGAGTTCGGCGAGGAAGGCCGCGCGATAGCGCAGTGCGGCAGGGTCGTTGCCGTCGCGCGGATGGTCCAGGTCGATCTCGGTGTCCACCGCGAAGCGGCCGCGATCGAGAATGAGCACCCGGTCGGCCAGGCGCACCGCCTCGTCCACGTCATGGGTCACCATGAGCACCGCCGGGTGATGGCGGGTCACCAACTCCCCCACCAGGTCCTGCATCTGCAACCGGGTCAGCGCGTCCAGCGCGGCGAACGGCTCGTCCAGCAACAGCAGTTCGGGTTCGCGCACCAGCGCCCGCGCCAGCGCCGCACGCTGGGCTTCACCACCGGACAGGGTCGCAGGCCACTGCCGGGCCTTACCGTCCAGAAACACCTCGGCCAGCGCCCGCAGGCCCCCCTCCCGGGTCTGCTTCGAACGGCGTTGCCCGACCGTCACATTGGCCAGCACCCGCTTGGACGGGATCAGCCGCGGCTCCTGATAGACGGTGGTGCGCACCGCCGGCACCAGCACCTGCCCGGCATCAGGGGTTTCCAGGCCGGTGAGCAGACGCAGCAGGGTGGTCTTGCCGGTGCCGCTGGGACCGAGCAGGACCACGAACTCGCCGCGGCGAATGGTCAGATCGACGCCGTCGAGGATGATCTTGTCACCGAAGGCCTTGCGTAGTCCGGTGATCCGCACGGCGACCGGCGCGGTGGCACGCGGAGACTGTTCGACGGCGGTCATCGGATAGCCACCTGCCGCCGCCAGGGCATCGCATACCGTTCGGCCAACCGCACCACGGCATCGAAGATCAAGCCCAGCACCGCATACAGCACCACGCACAGCACCATGTAGTCGGTGCGGTTGTACTCCTGTGCCAACGTGACCAGATAGCCCACTCCCTCGGTGGTACCGACCTGTTCGGCGGCGATGAGGCCGGTGATGCTGATGGACAAGCACACCCGCAGCGCCATGAGTATCCCCGGCAGCGCCGAGGGCAGGATCACCTCGAGCACCAGCCGCGCCCCGCTCAAACCGAATCCGCGCGCAGCCTCGACCACTTTGCGGTCCACATTGCGCACTCCCAGATAGGTGTACGCGTACATGGGAGCGACGGTGGCCACAGCGATGAGTGCCACCTTGTACAGCTCGTCGATGCCGAACCAGGCGATGAACAAGGGCACCAGCGCCAGGAACGGCACCGCTCGCACGATCTGCATGGTGGAGTCCACCAATTCCTCACCGAGGCTGGACAATCCGGCGATCAGGCCGACCAGCAGCCCGACACCGACGCCCAGCCCGACACCGAACGCGGCGCGGGTGAAGGAGGCCACCGCGAAGTCGAGCAACTGGCCACTGCCCAGCAGTTCAGTGAACGCCGACCAGACCTTGGGCGGTCCGGCCAGCACCTGCGGCGATAGCGCACCGGTGACCGAGCCGATCCACCAGGCGGCGACGATCAACGCGGGCAGCAGCACACGCAGCGGCACCGACAGCCAAGTCGGGCGTGCTTTCTCGACCCGAGTCCGCGGCGGAGCCAGCGCGCCGACGGCTCCCTCGGCGGCGGGGACTGCGAGCACAGCCATGTCAGTGACCCGTCTCGAGGGCGGCCAGCTGCTCGGGAGTGAGTTTGGCCTTCAGGTCGTAGAAGATGTCGGAGGCAGTGATCTTGCGGGTGATCACGCCGTTGTCGGCGAACAGGTTCACCACATCGGCCAGATCGGCGGCGTCGGAATCGGCCGGCAGCCGCGGCACGGTCGCTTCCGCCCCGACCCGCAGGGCGTCGGAAAGGCGCGCACCACTGAGCGCGCGCGGACCGGTCTGCTCGAAGACATTCTCGAACCCGGCGGGATTGTCGTGCTGCTGAGCGGTCAGGCTCTGCAGCACTTCGAGGTACTTGGCCGCGACTTCGGGCCGCTTGTCGAGGATCTCGGTGCGGAACACCACCACCGAGTTGTCCCTGGAGCCAATGCTTTGTTCGGTGGCGATCTCCACGCCGCCGTTGGCCTTGGCCTCCTGATACGGCACCAGGAATGACGCCCACGCATCGACCTTGCCGGTCGCGAACGCCGAGGCTGCGTCCTTCTGCTGCAACGGCACTCGCGTCACCTTGTCGGCCGGGATACCGGCCCGCGCCAGCGCCTTGAGCAGAATGTATTCGCCCTTGCCTGCCGGATTGACCGCAACCCGCTTGCCGACCAGATCCGCAACGGAGTGGACGCCGGAATCCTTGCCTGCGATGATTCCGCTCTGATCCTTGCCCGCCGGGTCCTGCACCGCGACGATGCGCACGGCCACGTCCTTGGACAGCGCACCGACCACCGGGCTGAACGCGGCACCGGAGACGTCGAGTTCCTTGGTGTTGAACAGTTTCAGCATGGAGCTGAATCCCGGTGTGGTGGTGACCCATTCGACCTTCGCGCCCAGCGGCGCGAGCGCTTTGTCGAAGGTGCCGTCGCGCTTGGCCACCGCCAGCGGACCGGAGTTACCGGGGTCGGCCACCTTCAGCACCAGCTCCGCCTGCGGGCCCGCCTCGGTGGCGGTTCCCGAGCCACACGCCGCCACCAGAGCAACGACGGGGGCGAGCGCGAGCGCGAGACGCCAACGGCTTGGCCTGCGCGTGCGGAACATCGTGGAGCACCTCTTCCGAATCAGGGATCGAAGTCGATCAATGAGCAGCGACAGTAGGGGCGCAACCGCTGCGTTGCGAGGTAATGCTTTCCAAGGATCGGAAGGATTGACACGTGCACACTAGAAGCGCTATTGGACACCCGATTTCGGCTGGCGGGACGAACGTTGAGCTGCCGAGCCGCTTTTCGCTCACCGTGAGCAGAACCTCGATCACGCCAGGCTTTCCATATATCGGAAAGGGCTGTCGCCCTGCGGCACCGCCGCACCGTGTTACCGTCCCCGGCGTGGAAGCTTCCGGAGTGCAGACCGTCGCCCGTGCCCTGTCTGTGCTGGACTGCTTCCGCGGCGGCGAAGAGCGCGGCGTGTCCGAGATCGCCCGCCGGCAGGGCCTGGCGGTCAGCACTACCCACCGGTTACTGAGCGCCCTCGTGCAGGCCGGATTCCTCGACAAGGACGAAACCTCGAGCCGCTACCGAATGGGCGGCGCCCTGGCCGAA
The DNA here is from genome assembly GCF_055584605.1 of Nocardia sp. NPDC102475. NCBI lineage: Bacteria > Bacillati > Actinomycetota > Actinomycetes > Mycobacteriales > Nocardiaceae > Nocardia > Nocardia sp. NPDC102475. Next base: position 14,603 of record NZ_JBVJLS010000051.1, read on the forward strand.
TACGGCCAGATCGCCTACCGCCAGCACCGCATCTATCTCGCCGAGCCCAGCCTCGAACAGCTCGCCGCCACCACCGGCGCCAGCGTCTCGGTCGCCATCCGCCACAGCATCCACGCCGTGCTGCTCGGCACCAGCCGCTGGCGCGACAGCGACGGCCACCGCCTCATGGGCGTTCGACTTCCCCTGCACGCCAGCGCCCTGGGCAAAGCCTTGCTCGCCTGGTCAGACACCTCCGACGACTTCCTGGCCACCCTGCCCTACGACGAAGGCACCACCCGTTCGGTCTCCACCCCCGCCGAACTGCGAGAAGAACTCACCCGCAGCCGATCCCGCGGCTACGCCTACAACGACGAAGAACTCGACCCCGGCTTCCGCACCATCGGCCTGCCCATCCTCACCCCGACCGGCGACGCCCGCTTCGCCCTCGGCCTGCGCGGCCCCACCACCCTCATGATCCCCGAGCGCGTCCCTTTCCTCGTCGAGCTGGCCAAGGTGACCGCCGCCGAGATCGCCGCCCGCTTCACCACTGATCAGACCGGCGAATGACACCCGAACATAGTGCAGTGCAAGGTATCTATGAGGTTCCCGTCAGAGGTTGAACCGATGCCGAGCCGTCAACAACCGCTCCAGCAGGTCCGGACGCGCGCCGCCTGGCGGTCGGACCTGCTGGGGTCTTGCGCACCGTCCCCCCTCCTCAGAGGATCGGTCCACAGACACCCGGATGACGAAAATCCTTGCGATCAAACTGATTTCATCTCGACATTCGGGAACAGGCGCTCACGCACGCGGGTTGCCCCTGGCATGACTCTCGGAATTGCGCTCACTGCCTCGAATTCGGGCAACTATGTCGACCAGATCGTGGCGCAAGCCCGCTCGGTCGCCGAGCTGGGTATCGGGTCGGTGTGGTTCGGACAGCGGATGGACTACGACTCCCCCGCCCTTGCCGCCATCGTGGGCCGGGAAGTGCCGGACCTACAGGTCGGCACCTCGGCCATCCCTGTGGTCGGCCGCCATCCGCTGCTGGTGTCCTCGCAGGCGCAGACCGCCCAAGCCGCGACGCACGGGCGTTATCATCTGGGCCTGGCCGTCGGTTCGACGCTGGCCGCCGGTGCGTTCGGCGCGGCCTTCGATCGGCCCATTACCCGCTTGCGCGAGTTCCTCACCGCGCTGCGGGAATTGCTCGACACGGGCACCGCCGACTTCCACGGCGAACTGCTGACGGTCACACCGCCGCTGCCGACCGCGGTACCCGGGGCAGAACCACGCGTACCAGTGTTGGTGGCCGCGATGGGGCCGCAAGCACTACGCGTCACCGGAGAACTCGCCGACGGCACCCTGCCGTATCTGGCGGGCCCGAAGACCTTGAGCGAGCACATCGTGCCGGTGATCACGCAGACCTCGGAAACCACACCACGCATCGTCGCCTTCGTCCCGGCAGTCGTCACCTCCGATGTCGAGGGCACCCGTGCGACGGCGGTGCAACAGCTGGCGTTCTACGAGCAGGTGCCGTCCTACCGCCGGGTCATCGAACTCGAAGGCGCCTCGCGGGCAGGGGAACTGGCGCTCATCGGCGACGAGCAGACCGTCGCCGCCGGAATCCAGCGCTACTACGACGCAGGCGCCACCGAGGTCGTGCTGACCACCACGGAGCTGGCCGGTCCGGACGATCAGCACCGCACCTGGTCGCTGGCCGGGGCACTCGCGGCCGACCGGGCCGGTTCCTCGGCGGCTGCAGTCCTGCCCGCGCTGTAACAGCGCGCGATCGGCGAGCTCGGCCCCGGGGGACCCGCGCACGGCGTCGCCGACCAACCCGAAGACCCCAAAACCCCGATTGGGGGCGACGTACGGGTATCCCTCCGAGTCGATCATCGCCAAATGTGTGACAGCATCGAGGAACAGCGGACGTTCGACCCCTCCGTCCGTCCGTCAGCCAATGCATTGTCGCGAACGATCTGCCACGCATCCTGAATCCCCTGTAAGTGTTGGTGGTGGCTGGCCTGGGGCCGGCTGGCAGGGTGGTGCTGGTTCTTCAGACCGCGGTGTGACTCGTGAATCTCCTG
>NZ_JBVJLS010000052.1:0-15111 GCF_055584605.1 Nocardia sp. NPDC102475
GCGACCCTGGCGGACGCTTGTGCCCGCGCCTATGACGACACCGGCGACCAGCACTGGAAGGATGCGGTACTGCTGTGTGAAGCGTGGTTCCGCGGGACGAACGATGTCGACACTCCCCTGATCGACCCGGTCAGCGGCGGCTGCTTCGACGGACTCGAGCACACCGGCCGCAACGAGAACCAGGGCGCCGAGTCGACACTCGCGCTGATCTCCACCCAACAGCAGGCGCGCCGACTCACGCGGACACCGTAGTGCGCGCCTGCGGCGAAGGGCATCTGTCCAGCATCTAATTCCGACTGGCCTACTCGCACAACACGATTCGCTGCGCTTCGACGAACCGTCGCCCTTCCGGGTCGGCGCGTCTGCGGCGGGCAACTACACCGTGACCTTTCCCGCCGATCGTCCGGCATCGATGGCACTGTTTCCGAGACGCGTCGACAACCGCTCTACCTGATGCTCTCGCGGTGGGACCAGGAGAGCATCAGCGTGGTCAGCGCCTGTGTATGGCGTGGCACGGTCACTGTCCGGGACACACAACAGCCCCGCACCCTGAGGGTGCGGGGCTGTACCGTGCTGCGTCGATCAGATAGCGCGGACGTCCTGGGCCTGCGGGCCCTTCTGTCCTTGTCCGACCTCGAACTCCACGCGCTGTCCTTCTTCGAGGGACTTGAATCCCGAGCCGGATACGGCGGAGTAGTGCACGAAGACGTCAGGGCCGCCACCGTCCTGCGCGATAAAACCGAAGCCCTTTTCGGCGTTGAACCACTTCACACTGCCTTGAGTCATTGCTTAATTCATTCTTTTCTGTAGATGAGCCAAGCGGATCACGTCGATAAGCCTGATCTCACCGGATAAGCATCCCATGGATATACGGCAGGAACACAAAATGTGAGCCAACCGACCCCAGCGCCACCCTGAGGGCCGGGTGACTTATCTGATGCCAACTGCCGATCCGAGCGCGCAGACAGTCGGTGGTCGAGCGCCCAGCCGGTCCGAACGCGGGCACCCGTCGACGTTGATTTGCGCCAGCGAGCATGGCCACAAACTGACCAAACGCCAGGCGGGGATAGCCAGTGGTGGGTGGAGCCCGGGAGATGTTCCCGGGCTCCACCACTTCGATGCAGCCGAGTCGGCCCGGCCCCGTCGTTCGGACGCTGCCGCCGTCGGGCCGGACCGATGTCATCAGAGCCGGTTCATCGGCCCGTGGTGCCCTCGTCCTGCTGGGTGAGGACGAAGCCGCCTTCGCCGTTCGGGTCCAGCCCGGTGTCGAGGATCTTGTCGTCCAGGAAAGCGGCGGCCTGCTCGTCCAGGAAGACTCGTGCTCCTTCGGCGGTCAAGACTTGGTCTTGCTCGTCTGGTCCAGCGGCGACTGCCATCTGCAGCGTCTCGGCGCCCTGGGTCGTGGAGATTCGCAGCCCGGCATCCGTCGGCGTGCCCTGCGCGGACGTAATAGTGCGAACTGCCTCGATCGCAGTGGGGGTAAGCAGCAACATCGGTCTAGTTCCTTCCGCTGTCGTGAAACTCCTTAAACGGATGGTGTTAGGTCAAAGTTGAGATGTGCAGCATCCTCACAGTTCAAGGTGAGGATGTAAGGGTGCTGGTGGATCGAATGCCCCCTGTAATAGTCGCAGATCGCGCGTTGCCCGGGTACAGATTCAGGCGTTACCCGCCGCGGAGGAAGCGGACGAGGTCGCTCCGAATTGTGTCGGAGGAATCCCGGCTAGCCGACCCGGAGAGGGACATACCTGCGGGAAGGACGCCGCTATGACGTCTGCGCGGGCGATTGAGGTGGGCATGCGGGTTGTGATCGAATGGGAAGATTTGCGATCACCGAGTGTGTGGTCAGCTCGGAGGGAGGCGGCGCCCCGCCTGCCAGATGGCGTGATCGAGTTCCCATGCGATGTACCGGCGCTCGGTGTCCAAATGCTGGCGGCGGTTGAGCAGCTCGACGATCTCGGTGATGAGGGTGGTCGCGGTGGCAACGTCGACGGGAGCACCGTCGTGGTGCAGCCAGCGCAGAATCGTGCGGTCGGGCTTGATGAGATCGTTGTTGCCGATGAGCATCCACAGGTAGTTGCGGCGAACGGCGGCGGCGCCGTCGCCGGGCACCCGTCGCAACGCGGCGTCGAGCACGGCGAGCCGTTCGGGTTCGGCGAGCACTTGGCGGCGATGCCTTTTAGCCAGTCGTAGACACTGGAAACCAAGGCATCCCTGATCAGATGTCAACCAAGCCTGCGGCAGTCCCGAAGCCCACATCATCGGCAAGACACAGGCGAGGTGGAGTAAGGATTGTGTCGCAGCGAGGCCGGTGAAGTCTGGCGTCATGGATCGAAGGAGCCGCGACATATCTGGTGAACCGGGCCCAGGCCGATGACCTGAAACACAAGGACGCAGGGTATCTCGGACCGCGGTCGTGCGAGGTGCTCGCCCTCGAGGTCGCCGATGTCGACATCGGCCGCGGCTGGCTACCGGTCTGGGGCAGAGGCGGCAAAGAGCGGGCGGTGCCGCTCGATTGCGATGTCGCGCGGACAATTCAGGCTTATCTGCTCATCCAGCGACCCGGATCCCGTTCTGCGCGTGCGGTTCTGGTGCCGAAGAGTCCGCACCACGGTCAGCCGATGACCCCGGCGGCGTTCCGTCGATGACGGTCGGTGCGGGTGTGAGCAGGGCGGTAAGGGTGGCGCTGACGGCGGCTCGGGCGGCATCCGCGGAGAGGCCTTGATGGCGGCGGAATACGTCCCAGGTCTCCCATGAAGCGGCGGCGTAGGCGGCCTCGCGGGCCGGGCGGTCGAGGCGCTCGAGTTCGGGGAGGTTGGCGCGCAGGTGGGCGCGCAGGGCGGCGCGGCTTTCGTGTAAACGCTCGGCGAGCACGGCGGATTCGTGCTCGCGCAGCACGGCGGCGCGGCGGGTGCCCGAAATGCGCTCGTACAGTTCGGCTCGCAGCTCGACCAGGGTCTCGATACGACGACCCGGATCGCCGATCACCGGACGGAGCAGGGGGAACCAGTGTCGCTCCATTTGCGTCTGGGCCGCGGCGGCATACATCGACTCGAGATCGGTGAAGTGATGGAACACCGACCTGGTCGCGACCCCGGCTCGCTCGGCCACGGCCCGTGCGGTCGGTCGCAGATCGCCTTCTTCCGTGAGCGCCAGCACGGCATCGAGTACCGCCTGACGGTTCCTTGCCGCCCGAGCGGTGCGTCCATCCATTGCGGTTCATCCTAACAAGCCGCGGCGATACTTGCACTCATAATGCAAGAACATTTAGTGTCAGGGCTATGCACGCACTGCGCACGCCTGAGGAACGGTTCTCGGCCCTGCCCGGCTTCCCGTTCCCGCCGCACTATGTCGAAGTTGCGGCCGGTGACGGCGGCGACACCCGCCTGCGCGTGCATTACCTCGACGAAGGCCCGCGAGATGGCGAAGTCGTCGTACTGCTGCACGGCGAGCCGTCCTGGAGTTTCCTGTACCGCAACATGATTCCGGTGCTCGTCGCGGCGGGCCGGCGGTGTGTCGCGCCGGATCTGATCGGCTTCGGCCGCAGCGACAAGCCCGTCGACCGAGCTGACTACACGTATGCCCGCCATGTCGAATGGCTGCGAGAAGCGCTCTTCGACCACCTGGATCTCGCGTCCATCACGCTGGTCTGCCAGGACTGGGGCGGTCTGATCGGGATGCGGCTCGTCGCCGAACATCCCGATCGCATCGCCCGGGTGGTCGCGGCCAACACCGGACTTCCCGACGGAACGGCAACGCTGAGCGACGCCTTTCTCACCTGGCAGCGGTTCTCACAGGAGACGCCGCGGTTCCCGGTCGGGGCCATTATCGAAAATGGTTGCCGGGCAAAGCTTTCCCCCGAGACGGTGGCCGCCTACGACGCCCCGTTTCCCGATGAGAGCTACAAGGCCGGTGCCCGCGCCTTCCCCCTCCTGGTCCCGACCCGGCCCGACGACCCGGCCGCCGCCGCGAACCGTCGGGCCTGGGAGCAGCTGGCCCGCTTCGACAAACCGTTTCTCACCGCCTTCTCCGATGGCGACCCGATCACAGCCGGCGGCGAGAAGATCTTCCAGCGCAAGATTCCCGGGGCGTCCGGTCAACCGCACGCGGTGATCGAGGGCGCGGGACATTTTCTGCAGGAAGACAACAGTCCTCGGCTCGCGTCGGTGGTGAACCACTTCATGGACGCTTGTTCTCAGCACCCGACCGAAAGGCAGTAGGACACAGTGTCGATCAGCAGGCGTGGGTTCTTCGGTAGCGGAGCGGCGGCGACCGCTGCCATGGCGACCGCTGCCATGACCACCGTGAGCCCGAGCGCGTCCGCCCGGGAGCGCATGGACATTCACCCCGACAAGCCGAATATTCTCGTCGTCATCGTCGACGAGATGCGAGCCCCGATGTGGTTTCCGGACCAGCCCGTGCTCGACACCATCCTTCCGAACATCGCCGGGTTGCGGTCCGAGTCGGTCTCGTTCGAACAGCACTACACCGCCGCCAACGACTGCACGCCCTCCCGCGGCGCGATGGTGACCGGCCTGTACTCACATCAGACCGGCTGTTTGTCGACCTCGACCTCGCAGCTGTCGCCGAGCTTCCCGACCTGGGGCTCTATGCTGCGCGAACAGGGCTACCGCACCTCGTGGTGGGGCAAATGGCATTTGGGCCACGACGCCGACACGACGCCGGGCGGGTTGGAGCGTCACGGCTTCGACGGCGGCACCTACCCTTCGCCCAACGGCACACCCGAGCAGGGCTTGCAGATGGACGGCCGGATCGTCGACCAGTTCGTCGACTGGTTCAATACCGATGCGGGCCAAGGCCCCTGGTGTACGACGGTGTCTCTGGTCAACCCGCACGACGTCCAGTGGTGGCCGCGCTGGACCCGGCGCACCTTGGCGTTCAACAACATTCCGCGCTGGATCGACACCCTGCCCGCCAATCACGAGACCCTCGAACAACTCTCGCGCAAGCCTCGTCTGCAGCTGGCCTTGGTGCAGGTATCGGCGGCGACCTTCGGCGTCGCGCCGTACGACACGCCCGACGCCGACCAGGAGTGGATCGACCTGCTCAATCTCTACCTGTGGTTCCAGCAGCAGGTCGACATCCAGATCGGCCGGGTACTGACGGAACTGGCGACCCGTCCGGAGGTGGCGGCCAATACCGTGGTGGTGTTCACCTCCGATCACGGTGACTACGCCGGCTCCCACGGCTTGCACGGCAAGGGGGGCGCGGCCTACGACGAGGCCATCCGGGTGCCGCTGTTCGTCTACGACCCGCGCGGTGACCTCACTCCGGTAGCCGGCACCCGCACCCAGCTGACCTCCAGCATCGACCTGGCTCCACTGCTCCTGACCATCGGCGCGGGCGGCAACGGCTGGCGCGGCGACGGGCGCTACGCCCATCTGGCAAGCAGACACGACATCGCCGCCGTCTGCCGCGACTCGGGCGCGCCGGGGCGGCCCTGGATCGTGCACACCACCGACGAACACTCCATCGAGGAAGCCGCGGTGCTGTTCGACCGCGACGCACCCGGCCATGTGGTGGCCGTCCGGACCGCCGACGCGAAGTTCGTCCGCTACTCGCACTGGATGCAGGGCTCCGCGGAAATCGACCCGACGCTCGAAGAGGAATACGAGCTCTACGACTACTCGACCCGCGACGGTGAACTCGAACTCGACAACACCGCCGCGGCGAGCGGGAGCCTGCGCGACGCGATGAGCCGTCTGCACGACCAAGCCGTCAGCGAAGAACTGCACCGACCACTGCCCGACTACCTGCAGCAGGCACAGCAAGAGGGCTGGAACGACTACAACACCCAGATCGCCAAGCCGTTCGGCGAGCAGCTCAGCGACTTCCTCCGCGACGGCATCGGCGCGAAGTAGCCCGCGGCCCGCGCGGCACCGGTGGTCCGCACCCGGCTCGCTTCGAGAGAGAAACCGAACCGCAAACGCATGACCACCCACGCCGCCGCCCCGGCCCCGCGAAAGTCTGAGCTGGACGGCCGAGCACGCCGCTGAACTCGGTGTCGACCCGTGCGCGATTGCGGTCGGCGGACACGGCGACGACGGAAGCTCGCGGCCGCGGTGGCGTTGCGGGCCCGTGACCAGCAGGGGTCGGTTCGTACTGCGGCTAGGTCGACTTTCCATGGAGTTCGAGGCGGGATTCTGCTCTGAAGGCGCGAAAGCCGTTGCTATACAATCGTGTTCGGATCTCGCGCACTTCGGTCACCACAGACAAGGTTGTGGTTCCTGGACCGGCTTTGCTTGGCGACGACCAGCTTTGGAACCCGCGTTGGCACAACGCGTCGAATCAAGCTGACGCAACCAGTGCTGAGGATCGGCGCTGCACCGCCGAAAGCAGGAGAGGCGCTGGTCTGGGACTCCAACTCCGCGGAGGTGGCATTCGACACGCGGCATTGACGACACGGGCCATGACAGGTGGTAGGTCGTAATTTGGCGGTGGGGGAGTTGGAGATGTTCTTAATGAGCATGACGCTGCCTGCGTTGCCGCATGCGTGGATGCAGGTCCATACCCCCGGTTGATGAGGTGGCGTGGGTGAAGTTGCGTGAGTTGTTGGCGATGAGTGAGGACCAGCGCCAACGTCCGTGGATCGAGCGTCGCGAGCAATACCACGCTGCTGGGTAGCGGGAGGCGTCGCGTGCGCTGCGGTGGGGATGATACCTACGGGGCGGATCGGCCTCATGTCCGATCACATATTTATGCAGTTCCGGGGTAGTCGAGTGGCGTTAGGAGAAAAAGGGGGGTGAGTGCGAGGAGTCGAAAGATGAGCACCACCGTCGTGATCGTGATCGTTGTCGTCGTTGTTTTGGTCATTTTGCTTGTGGCCAGTGCATGGGTGTTGATGCGCAAACGGCGCGAACAGCAGCGGGTCGAAGCTGAGCGCATCCGTGACCGTGCCGCGGAACGGGAATTCGAGGTCGGTCAGCGGGAAGCGCGGGCGGCGGAGACTGCCGCCAGGAGCCGGGCGGCAGAGGCAGAAGGCCAGGTCAAGGCGGCGCAGGCCGAGCAGCTTGCCCAGCAGGCGCATGTGCATCGCAGTGAGGCGGCGGATTCGCGAACCGAGTTGGACAAGGAGTGGGAGCGCGCGGATAAGCTCGATCCGAACTCGAAGCCAGGTGAGAAGCAGCAGGGGGCTGATCCCGGAGCGCCGTCCCACAACCCCTGATTCGATGATCCAGGCCAACTCGGTGCGGGGCGTCGCTCGCGTCGTCGACAACGACCGTGCACAAGCGGGCGAATCCTGGACAAACTAGCCCTCGACCCGCGATGTCTCCCGGCGGCGTTGTTCGGCTGTCCGGATGCGGGTTATCGCCAGAAGACCGGCTCGAGCCAGTAGGCCGGGCACCCCTTCGAACGATGGGGCCGCCGCGATCATGGGCACTGTAGACAAGCAAGGAATACGGCCGGGGAACTCTTCGGTAAGGCTGAGGAGAAGTTCGGCGCGGCGACCGCCCTAAATTCAGCCGAAGGCAGGTGGTTAGCGCTCGTCCAGAGACGGTAACACCGTTTCACTGATGATCAGCAGCACGGCGGCAGCGACCGGGATGGCGAGCAGGGCACCGACGATCCCGAGCAAGGCTCCACCGAGCAGAACCGACACCACCGTTACGACCGCCGGCACCCGCACCGTTCTGCCGATGATTCTGGGCACCAGTACGTAGTCCTCGAACAACCGCAGGATGATGAAGAAGACGATGGTGGCCACCGAGACGGGCAGGGACACGGTGAGTGCGACCAGGGCCACGATGATTCCGGCCAGCGTGGAGCCGACTACCGGGATCAAGTCCAGGACGGCAACCAGGACGGCCAGCAATAGTGGATAGGGGACGTCGAAGATCAGCAGCCAGATGAATGTCAACACCGCGGTTATCACCGAAATGACCAGATTGCCCAGGATATAGCCGCCGACCTTCACGAAGATCTCGTCGCCGATCAGGATCGCTCGAGCTCGGCGCGAGTGCGGAAACAGCCGGTAGATCGAAGTTCGAACCTGTGCGAAATTGGCCATGAAGTAGCCGGTGAGCACTGCGACGACCACCGTGCCGCTGACGATGCTGAATACGAGGCGGCCCGCGCCCAGGACACCACCGGCCAGCTTCGAGGGATCGGACCCGAGCCCTTGCTGGAGTCGGTCCTGCAGATGGAAGCGAGTGTTGAGCGTGTCGATGAGTGGATATCGGTGCGCAAGATGGTTGACGTAATCCGGAGCGTTGTGGGCCAGCGCGCTACCTTGGGTGACCAACGGAGGTATCGCGGCCGCAAGGAACCCGGCCAGCAAGCCGATCGCGACCAGGAACACGGCGGTCACGGCGGCCCATCGTGGAAACCACGGCCGAACCAACCACGACACGACAGGTTCCAACCCTATTGCCAGGAACAACGCGATGGTGATCAAGACCAGCACTTGACTCACGGCCATCACTGCTTGGATCGCGCCGTAGGTCACCGCCACTCCGGCCGCGCCTGTCATCCCCACCATGAACGGCGATCGCGGATCGAATCGTCGCCCCGGCTTGCCCAGCGGGTTCTGCGCCGTGCTGGCCCGCGCCGCCGCCGCTTCCGCGGAAATGATCGGCCCGCCTTCGTCGGAGGCGTGGGGTTGCGCGACCAGATCCCTGTGGCCCTGCTCCGTCCCGTCAGGGGTTCGGCGCTCCTCAGGGGCGGTGTCTTCATTCATGGCATCGACATCCACGTGCACAGGCGCCCCGCACCCGGGTAGCTCCGGGTCATCTCCCTCGTGCGGGCGGGACTCGAATCCGTTCGCAGCGCTGCGCTGTTCGTATGCACCAGGGTGACCGTTTCGACTTGGACCGGTTTCATCGGCAACCGCCGCTCTTTCTCGACCTTTGCATGTCGACCTACCCACAGGCCGGTCCTGGAAACAGTGGTCGGATCGCCTCGACACCGACGGCATGGTGCGCCTTCGTTTGTCCGTAGGTGTCCGGGTATACGAATTCCTCCGGATCGGACTCCATCTGCGGCGGTGATCCGCACTATGTGCACACCCCCGGCCATCGCCACAGCCGCGGCTTCGGACACCGCAGGGGCATCACGAATCCGAGTACCCGGCGTTTCGAGTACGCAACCATGCCACTGCGAAAACCACACCGCCGAATCCGCCTCCGTACCAAGGGAAACCACGATGTGGCCTGCGGGCAGTGACTGAGCGACGGGCACGCACCTCAGCCCCGCGCTTGACTTGTTCGGCGAGCTCAGCCGCTGTGTCCGTATCCGATCAGGCGCGGCCGAGCGCTTGCACCAGTTTGCCTGTGGTCATGATTCGCCGACATGAAGCCAGTCTGTAAACCGCTCCGTGATAGCCATGCCTTCGCTACGATTCTGCTTGCTCCGGTGAATCGGAAGGCCATAGGCGGCAGGCGCACCCAGCCGCCGTTCGCTGTATACCGGACAGGGCTCTGGCTGGAGATCGAGTCCCTGTCGCTGTGCCAACACCATCAGCCTGGCAAGGCCCTCTCTGTCAGTCTCGAATGAGACCAATCGGTAGGTTGATTTTGTAGAGTCGAGTAGGGCGAGATCAGGGATATCGAGCAGGTGACGTTGAGCGCGGCTGATCTGCCCGCCGAGGATGGTGCGGTGGCAGCGAGGAAGAAGGGTTCGGCCGGTGGCCGGTCGAAGCGGCGCCGGTTCACTGCGGAGTACAAGGCTGCGATCGTGGCTGAGTACGAGCAGTTGACCGAGCCCGGCGCCAAGGGTGCGTTGCTGCGCAGGGAGGGCTTGTATCACTCGCATGTGATCGACTGGACCCGCGCCCGGGATGCGGGTGCGTTGAATGGGTTGGCGGCCAGGCAAACCGGGCCGAAACCGGCGAAGACGGCGGCGGAGCGGGACAACGAGGCTCTAGCTGCGAAGCTCGCCGCCACTGAGGCCGAGCTGGCGAAGACCCGTAAGGCGTTGCAGATCATGGGAAAAGCGCACGAGCTCTTGGAAATGCTCTCCGGGGGCGCGGATTTCGAGCCGAAACGACCCAAGTGATCGACGCTGCGGTCACCGAACTCGAGCCCGTGTGCGGGATCAGGGCCGCCTGCGCGCTGACCGGGAAGTCGCGGGCGACCCTGCACCGGCACCGCAACCCGAAACCACCGGTCCAGGGGCCACGGCGGCCGACCGAACACCCCGCCGCCCTGTCGGCGGCCGAGCAGGCGGCCGTGCTCGCACAGCTGCGCAGCGACCGATTCATCGACAAATCGCCGGCGCAGGTGTGGGCAACTCTGCTGGATGAGGGCACCTACCTGTGTTCGATCTCGACGATGTACCGGCTGCTGCGCGCGCACGGTGAAGTGCGTGAACGCCGCCGCCAAGCCACCCATCCGCCTCGGGTGAAGCCCGAACTGGTGGCTACCGGGCCGAACCGGGTGTGGTCATGGGATGCGACGAAGCTGCCCGGCCCGTTCAAGGGCATCTACTACACGTTGCTGGTGATGCTGGACATCTTCTCCCGCAAGGCCATCCATTGGACAGTCGTGCCGGGCGAATCCCGGTGGATCGCAAAGCAATTCCAGCTCGACTCCATCGCCGCCAACGACGGCGTCGTGCCGGACTTCGTCCACGCTGATAACGGCGGGCCGATGACCAGCAAACCGGTCGCCGAGCTGCTGATCGACCTGAACATCACCCGCTCGCACTCGCGCCCTCACGTGTCCAACGACAACCCCTACAGCGAGGCGAATTTCAAGACGCTGAAATACTGTCCGGCATTCCCGCAACGGTTCGCCTCCATCGCCGAGGCCAGGCGATTCTGTCAGGCGTTCTTCACCTACTACAACACCGTCCACCGGCACTCCGGGATCGGATTACACACTCCCGCAACGGTTCACGACGGCACCGCCACCGAGATCCGCACCGAACGCGGCAAAGTGCTGGCCGCGGCCTACGCCGCCAAACCCGCACGATTCGGGCGGCCACCGACTCCACCCAAGCTGCCAGCAGTCGCCTGGATCAACGAACCCGCCAAGGAGAACATCAACACCGAATTCGTAGCCTGAACGGTCTCATCGGGTTTGACAGGTTCCGAGGGAGCCAGTATGAAGCGAACCGACGCAACACTCCCCGCAGTCGAACTCCTCTCACATATCCACGCCGCGGGCTTCACCTCCGTGGACCATTTCATCGCGACGCTACGCGTTGACCCGCTGGCCGATACAACCCAGCTACCACCCCTCGCTTCGTCTCTACCTTCTCGCCCCGGACGGCACCGCAAGTAAAGGCTGCCGCGCCCATTCGGTCTTGTCGGCCGACCATCCCTCGCGACAATCAGGTCGGCGAACGCCCCGGTAACAGACCGTCGTCGTGCCAGCACACTGTGTACCCTCCGTGGTCGCCGGACAGCCTCAGCACGCTCGGGTGCGTTCGACCACGAGCGGCTGCGATGGCTGGATCCGCCGACAACCGTTCGCGGGCGGTGCCTTACCGACGGTCTGTGCAGCAGACGGTTTATTCCGCTTCGAGGAGTGACCAGATGGTGCTGTCGTGGAAGTGGCCGTCGTCTTCGAGGGAGTCGTCGCGCAGTACGGCGTCGCGGGGGAAGCCCGGGCGTGTCAGGAGTCGGATCGAGGGTTGGTTGGTGCGGATGGTGTGGGCCTGGATGCGGTGCGGGCGCATTTGATCGAAGCCGAATCTCTTGATGGCGGTGAGGGCTTCGGTGGCGATGCGTTGTCCCCAGTGTGTCCGTGCGAGGTCGCAGCCGATCTCGGCGGGGGGTGGAAGCGGTGCCAGGAGTTGATGCCGAACAGACCGATGGGTCGGTCATCGCGCCTGGTCAGGGCCCACTGGATTTGTTCCTCGGCGGCGTAGGCGGTGCGTAGCGCGGCGATCAGGGCCTCGGCGTCGGATACGTCGCGATGGGCTTCGGAGTTGTAGCGCTGCGCGATGGGATCGCTCCGGAAGATGAACATGTCGCTCGCGTCGGCGGGGTGCCATTCATGCAGTACCAGTCGCTCGATCTCGAGGATCGGGAAGGCGGAGAAGTCGAAGACCACGCACCGAGAATGGACCGGCAGCGGACCGGTGTCGTTGTACCGTGGATTGTCGGCGTTCACCGTGCCGGGCATGACAGTTGGCGGGTAGCAATTGTGCGATTTCGCCAACTGGTCGAGCCGAACACGATAAGTCATGGTCGATCGCATCGAGTCGGTGCAGGCTGGGCGGCCGGGTGATCGATTCGGCATTGGGAGGTGATCATGGTCACCTTGGATCGGCTGGTGAATGTACTGGGTGGCTACGGGGTTCGGCTGCGTTTTTCCGCTGTTTCGCGGTCGGCGGAGTTGCGCAGCGTGGTGCTGCACGAGTCGGCGACGGACGGCCCGGTGGTGGGCGAGGTGCTGCTGGCGATCGGTGCCGGGTCGGTCACAGAGGCTGTGGATTGGGCGATGGCGGCGCGAGCTGTTGTGGTGTTGGTGCGCGGCGATGGTGAGCAGATCACGTTCGCAGACCCCGCCCCGGCCGTCGCGGTGATGGTGGTCGATCCGGCTGTGTCGTGGAGTGAGTTGGCGGCGGTCGTCTACGGCGTGGTGCTGGAGGGACGTGAGACCGAGTCCGGTCGCGGCCCAACCGATTTGTTCGCGTTGGCCGATGCTCTGGCGGATGCGGTCGGAGCCGCGGTCACGATCGAGGACCGGCTGTCCCGGGTGCTGGCCTACTCGACATTGCAGCAGGACGCTGATCGGGCGAGGGTGGAGACGATCCTGGGCCAGCAGGCGCCGGAGTGGCTGTGCGCGGTGTTCGAGACACGGGGGGTGTTCGCACACTTAGCGGCCTCGGATGAGCCGGTGTTCGTCGGCGCGGACACCGAACATGGGATGAGCGGGCGGATGGTCGTGGCCGCGCGGGCAGGGCAGGAACTGTTGGGATCGGTGTGGGTGACGTGCTCGACGCCATTGGCCGGGGCCGCGCTGACGGCCCTGACCGACGGCGCACGCACGGTTGCCCTGCACCTACTGCGATCACGAGCGAGCGCGGACCTGGAACGCCAGGTCGAATCCGAACTGGTGATCCGGTTGCTGGAAGGCACGGCAGACGCGGCGACGGTGGCCAGCAGGCTCGGGTTACCGCAGACGCCGCTACAGGTGATTGCGCTGCATGCTCACATCGCGAACGAGCGGCACGCTGCACTGCTGCTGGTCTTCGAGCAAGCCACCACCGGGTTCGGATGGTCACGGCCGGGCCGTAGCGCCCTGGCGGGCAACACCGTCTACACGGTGCTGCCGGGTGACCAGGCGATGACGGCGCGGCGCTGGATCACCGAGTTGCGCGCCGCCCTGCCCAAGCGGATGAGTGTGTCAGCCGGCATCAGCGCAGGAGCTGGGGCGGTGGAGCTGGCGGAGGCGCGCCAGGAGGCCGACGAGTGCCTTGTACTGCACGAGACTGTCCAACCCAGCAGTGAGCCGCCCGCTTATGACGAATCGTGGCACGCCATTCTGCTCCAACGCCTGCGCACCGCCGCCCGATCGGGGCGCGTCCCCGCACGCGGTCCAGTTGCCGAACTGCGCCGCCACGACCACACGTTCTCCACCCAGTACGTGGCGACGCTGCAGGCGTGGCTGGAGGCGCAAGGCGACCCGGTCGAGGCAGCCGAGCGCCTCGGCGTACACGAGAACACCGTGCGCAACCGGCTGCGGAAAATGGACGATGTGACCAATCTGGATTTGCAGGACCCCCGCAAGCGGGTCGCGATGCTCATCGAACTCGCGGCCACCGAAAGCGAGTGACGGTCCGCGTTGTCGAGAAGCGACAAATCCGGCTATCGCCGGTGTCGGATTCGGGCAACCCCGGAACCGCAATTCATACCATCATTGATGGTGTCAGCCGGATAGACGGATATGGAGATAACGAGAGGACGTGCCTCGTTCGGCGACGTGAACTGCGCGCCACCGCAGTCTTCGCCGACACGAGGAGCGCCGACTTAAACACGATCGCTGATGGCCGCAATCAGTTGTCGTTGCCAATTCGAATGGAGTGACAATGGCGGCAAAATAATCACGCGATTCAGCAGGCGCATGCCTGCTGCGCAGATCGCGCACAAAGCGCATAAAAGGAGATATCGATGACAACAACTTGGTCCCGGGAGGGCACATCGAGTCGAGCGATGAGCACCGCTGAGATAAAAACACGAATCGAGGCAATGTTCGCGCAACGAGCCACCGATCCCGTCGCTCTGGTAGCCGGGAGCCAGCGCGTTCGAGAACCAGATGCAGACCTCGCCGAGCCAGCCTGCTCAGAGTATGCGCAGACTGCCGCACCGGAACCGACGATGACCATGACAGCCGGAGACGTGATGCAACGACCGGTGGTGACTGTGCGGCACAGCGATAGCGTTCGAGCAGCAGCAATACCCCTGGCAGACCACGGATTTGCCGCGATACCGGTGGTCGATGACCAGGACCGGCTGGTGGGAGTGTTGACAAGCGGCGACGTGTTGCGCGCCGACCAAGCCCGCACACAGACGGTGCGCAGCGTGATGACAGCGCCGGCCGTCGCGGTGCCCGAGAACAAGACCTTGGCCGAGGTCGGTCAGATCTTGCCGCGACATGGCCTGCGCAGCGTGCCCATCGTTGACGACGACGGACTGGTGGTCGGCATCCTCAGCCGTAGTGACCTACTGCGACTGATGCTCGAGCCGGACGAAAGGACAGCGGTAGAAGTCCAGAAGCGCCTGGACGACTACACCGGCAACCGACGCTGGTGGGCCACCGTCGACGAAGGCCGCGTCACCCTCACCGGCCGGTTCGCCGATGAGTCCGAACGCCGCATCGCCATCGCACTGGCCAACACCGTATCCGGCACACGTGCAGTGTCCACAAACCATGCGCACCGGTCCCCAAGGTGAGGTTCTATCGTGGGTGGGATCGTTTGGTGCCTCGCTGATGCTGGTATCGGTGGCACCTGGATACTGCTAGTGAAGTGCAAACTCGCCGAAGCGAAATCAGCGACATGAGACACGCTCTTAACGATCCACGGCGAGGAACATACCGAGGGAGTGCGCCTAGGCCGTGTTTAAGAAGTAGCCGGTGCCAAGCCAGATGTTGATGGCTGCGATGTGGACAGTGGCCAGGTAGCGGACGGCGAGTTTGTCGTATC
>NZ_JBVJLS010000053.1:0-14378 GCF_055584605.1 Nocardia sp. NPDC102475
CTCGACAGCAGTTCTTCGGCATGCGGGAAGTCGGTCGATATCACCGGTTTGCCCGCCGCGACTGCCTCGATCAGCACGCCGGATGTCACCTGCTCGCGCGAATCGTAGAGCGGCAGAACGACATCGGCCTGCCGGATCAGGTACAGCTCGACATCGGACAGGTAGCGGGCGTCGAAGTGCACCGCGTTGGCGACACCGCGGCGCGCGGCGCGGTCGACGTGGCCGGTGCGGCAGGACGCACCGTGACGCGCGAGCACTCTCGGACGTGTCTGTCCCACCACCCGGTACTGTCCGGCCGGAACCTGATGTGCCACCTCAGGCTGCGGTGTCGGATCCCAACTGTCGACCACGGCGGCGACGCCGACCGTCTGGCGGCGCCCGAAACCGACCGGCACAAAACCGATTTCGCCGGCCGCGGTCAATGCCTCGACCAGTGCGCCGGTGAAGGTCGCGCACTGGGTCGGTGAACAGGTGCTCAGAACGCCGTAGGACCGAACTGACACTACGTCAGCCTTTCTGCTTCGAGGCAGCGCCGACGGTGCCGCTGTCTGCAGCCACTCAATTGGCTGATCGTGTTGCGCTGAAGCGCTTGAGAATCCCGCTCCGGGCAAAAGGTGCGGAGGGATCGGCAACCAGGCCTCGATTATAACACTCGGATCGACGGGAAATTGGTGTGTTATGATCGCTGCATCATGTTCGCCCACATCTGGGGCGGCTTTCGGCGGCATTGCCGCCAGTAATCGAGGAATATTATGAGAATCGGCGTTATCGCGTCGGTCGCCCACCGTTCACCTCCGAAAAATTATGGCCCGCGGGAGCAAATCGCTTCGACGCTGGCCGAGGGATTCGTAGCGCGCGGGCACAATGTCACACTGTTCGCGACGGCGGACTCCGAGACCTCGGCGCGGCTGGTGTCCGCCGCGCCGTCGGGGTATGAGGAGACCGCCGGTGCTGATGCGAAAGTCTTTGAAGCGCTGCATAATTCGATGGCATTCGCGCGAGCCGGTGAATTCGACATACTCGCCAACCACTTCGACTTCATGCCGCTGACCTACAGCCGACTGGTGACGACGCCGATGGTGACGACGATTCATGGCTTCTCCTCGCCGAAAATCATTCCGGTTTATCGGGAATTCGGTGATATTGCCCACTATGTGGCGGTCACCGATGCCGATCGCGACCCGGATCTGCGCTACGCCGCGACGATTCATCACGGTATCGATCTCGCCCAGTTCACATTCCGGCAGGAGCACGGCGAATATCTGCTCTTTCTGGGCAGAATTCATCCGGACAAAGGCACGCACCTGGCGATCGAAGTGGCGCGCCAGGCCGGACTGCCATTGATCATCGCGGGAGTGATTCAAGACGAGGAATACTTCCATTCAGCGGTCGAACCGCACCTCACCGGCACCGATGTGACCTATCTCGGTCCGGTCGGCCCGGCAGAGCGAGACGCGCTACTCGGTGGCGCCCGCGCACTACTGCATTTGATCGGTTTCGCCGAGCCGTTCGGCCTGTCGGTCGTCGAAGCCATGGCAACCGGGACACCGGTCATCGCAACACCATTGGGTTCGATGGCCCAGATCATCCGCCACGACCGGACCGGATTCCTCGTCGCCGATGTCGCGGGTGCGGTCGCGGCGGTATCGAAAGTCGGGGGACTCGATCGTTCCGCGTGTCGGGACGATGTCTTCGAACGTTTCACCGCTGATCGGATGATCGATGCCTATCTGGCTCTGTTCGAGCGGATCGTACGAGATTCCGGACGTCGCACCGAATCGGCCGCGCCGGTTGCGCAACAGGCCATCGGCTCGCCCGGACTGTTCTCCCACGCTGGACTGTAATCGACAGTGCCCCAAGGCTATTGGGATCCAGGGCTCCTGCTCACGTAGCCGCACAGCGACGCGGCCCACCAACACCGACAGCGCCGCCGCCCTTGCACCGTGGATCGACAATCCACGGATTCGATCAGATCCAGCCCCGAGCCGCCGTCTCACAGACTGACATCAACTCGGGCGGTGGCGAGTCAGTTGTCGAGACGTCAACCAGGAACGATACCCCACTCTGTTACTCGGCGAATGATCTGGCTGCGCGGCAAGTGGATCCACCCCCGGCAAACCGGCCCGCCGCTCCCAAACGCCAGTACCGGAGGTGGTGTCAAAGGCATTTGGCAATACCTACCAGTCCGACGGATGATCACCTTTTACGCGGTCGGCCCGACAGGTGCATTTCGCTGTGTCCGACGGACTCGGTCCTCGGCAACCCGTAGCGCAGCAGCTGCGGGCGCTACCGGTTGTGTTGACGAGCACGCTCCCGCGCCTCGTGCGCGGCTGCTTCGCCCCGCGCTTTCTCGGCCTCGGCTTCCTTACGTGCGGCGTCGCGCTGGGATTCGGCTTTGTCCTGCTGCGCGCGGCCCTCATTCCGCAGATCATCGTGGCCGGTGACGGCTCCGGTGGCTTCCTTGATCCTTCCCTTGGCGTCCTCGACGACGCCCTCGGCGGCTTCGCGGGGACCGCTCTTGTGCTCGGCCATGGTGTATACCTCCCATATTCGCCTAATCGGCTGACACCGCCCGCTTACCCGGCTCCGGCCGGTTGAATCAACGCCCGAAACGTGCGGCGAGCCTGCTGCGAGGTGCCCACAGGTCATGGCTGCCAGGTGTTTGCCACAATATTTCGCGGGTATGTCGGCGTGGCGGGATATTCGCGACGAAGGTAGATCCGTCCTGCAGGCGGTACTGACACGTGGGCTGGTGCAAACCGCCATCGGCAAACTGGAAGCCGGAATCGAGGGCCCGCATATCGACCAACAGGTCGGGGCGGCCGCGGTATGGTCGGCTGCCCGGCACGGTCTCACCGGACCCGCGATCGATACGGTCGAGGAAGTGCAGGTGCCCGCTTTGAAAATGCTGGGCAATCTGATCGATTGGATCGCCGACGAACTCGAAGAAGTCGGTGACAGCGCCGTGGCGAGACGATTACTGACCGCGCTGGAACACCATGGAACCGGTGCCGTACGACAGCGAATCGTGGCGAGGCTCGGGCTGAAAGAACTCGTCGAATCCTTCCGGCTGACAAACCGCCTGTCCGCAAATGAATTGTATTGAAACCAGTCGAGTTCGCCGCGGGCCGGCCCCGTGGT
Organism: Nocardia sp. NPDC102475; assembly: GCF_055584605.1. Classification (NCBI taxonomy): domain Bacteria; kingdom Bacillati; phylum Actinomycetota; class Actinomycetes; order Mycobacteriales; family Nocardiaceae; genus Nocardia; species Nocardia sp. NPDC102475. The sequence goes on from NZ_JBVJLS010000053.1 coordinate 3,142, forward strand.
CATCGCCTGAGTGCGTGCACGGTGGAGCTCAAAGGTTGGGCGCCGTCGCGCTATCACCGAATCGAGCACCTTCTTCACTGCTGAAGGCCGGGCGGGCCATCGCGGTGCGGTCTTGCGCAAACGGGCGGCGGGCGCTGTCGGCCCACAGGTTCGCACTACCCGGCTCTGTATCGGCCAACCGGCACGTCGCCTTGCCGCGCAACGGCTTTCACGCAGAAACGCGCGGTCGTACACCGATCACACCGCGGCTGAGTGGCCGCCGACTGTTCGAGTTCCGATAACGGCGGCGTCCTACCCCCGCACCGAGACTGCGTCATTCGCCGCCGGATGAAGACCAGTCGCCGAATGACTCACCGGTCGACATGAAGATCGTGCGACGGCCGACCTGCACAGTATGGTCGGCGAACCGTTCGTAATAACGGCCAAGCAGCGTCAGATCGACCGCGGCGGCCGTCCCGCCAGCCCAGTCATCGCCGAGCACCGCTGCCAGCAGGTCGTGATGCAGCCGGTCCATCGTGTCGTCCTGACCATCGAGCGCAGCGGCGTCGCCCGGGTCACCCGACCCCAGCACCGCGGCGGCGCTGGTCGCCATCGCGACAGCGGCCGCCCCCATGCGGGCCACGATCGGTTGCACCGACACCGGGACCGCGCAGGCGGGATGCCTGCGGCGCGCGATATTGGCAATGTGTTCGGACAACACGCCCATCCGGTCGAGGTCACCGACGAGCTGGATCGCGGTGACCACCTGCCGCAACTCGCCCGCGACCGGGGCCTGCAACGCCAGCAGCGTCACTGCGGCGTGCTCACAATTATCGCGCTGGGTATCGAGGTCACGGCAGATATCGATGGCTTGCTCGGCGAGCTCGAGATCGGCGCGCAGCAGCGCATTGGTACCGGTCGCGACGGCGGTCCGGTCACGCTGGCACATCGCCTGCAACTGAGCGGCCAGCCGGTCGAGGTCCTCGTGGAAGCGAGTCCGCATCCCTCATCTTGACCCACTGACAACCTCCACGGGGCCGAGGCCACGGATCCCGTTGGCAAGCATCGGTGGACACCCCTGACACCCGCGGGGCTGGTATGTCGACAAACCGACAATCCGGCCGCAGTGGCGCTGACCCGTAGGCGGCCTCGAGGTCTCCTCCCGGTAGATCCGTGTCGTGGTCGGCTCCGGGATCGCCGCCGCTCAGCTCTCGCCCAACGATGTCGGATTGCAGCTGCTGGAGAACTCGACCGCGACTGTCTTCGGGCTGGCGGTGCTGACCGCGGTATTCGGGCCCGTCTCCGGCGCGCACTTCAATCCTGTTGTCTCCATGGTTGACTGGCTGGCACGCCGCCGACACGGCCTCACCCACCTCGCCAGTGACGCCGTCGAAGTCCGCTCCGCCGGAACCGCACCCGCCGACACCATCAACCCCTCGCCGTCGAAGCGATGGCCGAACTCGGCATCGACATCACCGGCCGGACACCCGAAATCCTCACCCCGACACTGTCGAAACCTCCACCATCGTCATCACCATGGGCTGCGGCGACACCTGCCCCTACTTCCCCGGCGTCACCTACCGCGACTGGAAACTCGACGACCCCCCAGGACAGGACCTCGACACCGTCCGAGCCATCCGCGACCAGACCGAACAACGCGTGCGGGACCTTCTCAGCGAACTCGACATCCACCGCTGACAGCCGACCAGTGATCGAGTCGGCGCGTGTAGTCCAGAAGTTCATCGCCGCGGCACACCTGACGCGAGTCGCGACGCGCCTGCCCTCCAGCATGTGAACCCGCCCGCAGGTACCCATGGACTGTGGGCACCGAGTCAGCAACAGCTCAACAGGTCCTGCTTTGCCACCAGTTTATCCGCGCAAAGGCAGGCGAATCCGGTGTCTTCACGCCTATCGAGCAGGCATCCGCGCTACCCTCCAGCAGCATGGACGAGATCGAACTGCGACCGCCGGTAGTCTCCTCCCGCCGCCAAACCGGCCTCATTCTCGACGTCGACACACTCAGCGTCGATGACCCCGCTGCACCGGTCTACATTCGCTGCACCGACGGCAGCCGGTACCGGGTCCCGGACCCGCTATACGAGTGGGCGACAACCCTGATCGACACCAACCACCAACACCGCAGCGCGGGCAATCCCTCGATGTTTCCAACCCAGATCGAGTTCGGCACCCTCGCGGGCAGTATGTACGCCGATTTGCTGTAACCCGGTCCCCGGCACCGACATCGAGCTGGTTCATCGCCGATGGCGAGCCCCGTGATCAGGGGCGCGGCGAACGCGCCCATACCGAACCTGGCAGCGATCAGCGCGCCATGCTGTCGACCAGTGCAGACCATCCGCCAGCCGGTCGTTCAACCACCGGTTGGACCGCGTACTGGATGGACTGGATGCGCGCCGAAATGCTTGGCTCTTCCTGAGTGGGTGTGGGCTACCACAACCGAACTGCCGTATCGGCTACGGTTCACGTCGCACCAACCTGCGTGATCCCTCATGTCGAGAGGTGAAGTCTGTTGTCGGTGAACCTGTTCTGGCGTTCGATGTCTGTAGTGGCGGTGTCCCTGCTGATGGCTGTGCCGGCATACAGCCAGGCGGGCCCGGTGGACGACGCGCACCCGATCGGGTTGGACCGGTTCTATCACCAGCGGCTCGAGTGGAAGCCTTGCGGCGTCGAGAATGTCGACAAGGCCGGTGGCGAGTGCGCGGATGTACTGGTGCCGCTCGACTACGAGACTCCCGATCGAACGATGACCGTGGCGATTTCGCGGGTGAAGGCCGGCGATCCGGTGCAGCGGCGGGGAATTCTGCTGTCCAATCCGGGCGGCCCCGGTGCGGAGGGCCTGGACAGTCTGGATCTGCTCGGTGATGTGCTCTCGCCGGAGGTCTTGGCGAGTTACGACCTGATCGGCATGGATCCGCGCGGGGTCGGCGAATCCGGTCGGAGTCCGCGGTGCGGGTGGCCGGTAGGCGAGATGATTCGGTCGGCGGGTCTGGATCCGCTGGGATTCGTGCACGACACCGTTCAGTCCGCGGGGATGGCCGCGACCTGCCTGATTCGTGATCCGAACAAGCTGAGGCAGTTCACCACTCGCAACACCGCGCGTGACATGGACATTGTGCGAGGCGCCCTCGGTGAGGAGAAGGTCAACTTCTACGGAGTGTCCTACGGCACCTACCTCGGTGCCGTGTTCACGCAGATGTTCCCCGAGAGGAGTGACCGCGTCGTGCTCGATAGCGCGATCGACCCGGACCGGTATTGGGAGGGCTTGGTTCAGGATTGGGGCCCAGCAGACGAGATCGCGCTGGACGACTGGGCCGGCTGGGTTTCCGGTCGGGATGACGAGTTCCGGCTCGGTGCGACTCCGCAGCAGGTGCGAGCCAAGGTCGAGGAGCTCGTTCGTATCGCCGCACGCCAACCCATTGTCATCGATGGGTTTGCCATTGACGATCACTGGCTTCCGTTCATCCTGCACGGCTTGCTGATGAACTTCCGGCTGAACGAAGCGATGGCCGCCACCGTGCGGGAGATCGCCGACGCCGCGGGCGGTCCGCCCACTACATCGCGCACACCCCGGCTTCGCGCCATCGTGGAGGCGCTGCGCGACAACGAGAACTCGGTGCTCGCGCAGATCGCCTGCGGCGATGTCGGGGCACCGATTGATCCGACCTGGTACTGGCGCAACATCGAAGAGACCCGCGCCACGCAGCCGGTGTTCGGCGCGCTGGCGAACAACATCCAGCCGTGCGCCTTCTGGCCTCGGCCGGTCGAGCCTGCGACTGTCGTCCGGAATTCTGTGCCCGCGCTCATCTTGCAGGCGACAGGAGATCCCCGAACTCCTTATGCCCACGGCGTCCGATTGCATCAGGACATGTCCGAGTCACGGATGGTTACGCTGCAGGATGTCCGTATCCACATGACATTCCGGCCCGAACTGAGCAACTGCGTGAACAACGCGATCAACACATACTTCAGCGTGGGAACCATGCCGGATACAGACATCACGTGCTACGCGGATGCAGAAGCCGCAGACCGGACTCGCGCTGCCGCCATGCCGGGCACCACCTGAACCGTCTCACTGAGCTGGGCGAATGGTCTTATCGGTTCTCGCCGTTTTGGCTGTTTTCAGTCGTGTTCGTGCAAAGCGCGATGCTGTCGAACAGCGATCATCCCGGATCCCGCTAGTGGCATCCAAGTGCTTCCAGTAATAGTTTCAGTGCGAGCGCATGTCGCGAAGGATGTCCCGTGCTCGGTCGAATACGGCCAGTGGCGGGCTCATCACAAGGTTCGCCAGGCCGGTCTCGCCCGCATGGGGGTGTGGCCGGGTCGGGGCGAGTCTCTCGGCTGCGCGCACCATGCCTGCCCAGCGTTCGAGCTGGTTGACCGAGAACTGTTTGAGCAGGAAGGGGAATTCTTCGGTCTCCTCGTGCGCGGCATGTGCGGAGACCTTCTCGGCGAATGCGGCGAGCTTCGCATCGAAATCGGGATGGTCGACGCCCATGTCGTACAGTTCGGCCAGTGCGTGCTTCACCGCGTTTTCCTCGGCCAATCTGGGGCCGATGATGTCGTCGGCACCGAAAGCCGCGCGCCGCGCCACCGCATGCACGACCTCCTCCTCGGCGGTTTCGTGTACCGCGAGCAGGCGCACCAGCTCGGTGAACAGTTCCCGCTTATCGTCCTGGCCCGCTTTCAGCTTCTCGAGCAGGCGCCGGATCTGCTCGTGCTGGTCGGTCAGCAGATCGATCACATTCTGATCCAGCTTTCCCATCGTGCACCTCATTTCTGCGGCGGAGTACTACACATCTTCCTCCGAAGGCTGACCAGCGCGCCACGGGCAAACTCGCCACCGAGCCGTTTGCTACCTGTGTCCCTGGGGAGGTCGGCAATATGGACCATGCCGGAGCCCCTTTACTCGACGCCCTGGTCGAATACCGTGAGCTGGGCCGATACGGTTTCACCCCGCCGGGCCACCAACAGGGCCGCGGCGCCGACGAACGTGTGCGGCGCATCCTCGGCGCCGAGACATTCGGTTCGGATGTCCTCGGCAACAGCGGACTCGACGACCGCCGGGCAAGCGGTGGCTACCTGGCGCGTGCCGAGGAGTTGATGGCCGACGCGGTCGGCGCCGACTACGCGTTCTTCTCGACCTGCGGTAGTTCACTGTCGGTCAAGGCGGCGATGATGGCGGTCGCGGGCGGTTCACCGGGGCTGCTGGTGGCGCGCGACAGCCACAAGTCGATCGTCGCCGGTTTGATCTTCTCCGGTGTGCAGCCGCGCTGGATCTCCCCGCGCTGGGATGCCGAGCGGCACCTGTCCCATCCGCCGTCGCCCGAGCAGAACCGGGAAACCTGGGAGCGCTATCCGGAAGCGGCAGGGGCCTTGATCGTGAGCCCGAGTCCGTACGGAACCTGAGCCGATATCCGGGGTATCGCCGAGGTGTGCCATGAGCGCGGTAAGCCGCTCATCGTGGATGAGGCGTGGGGCGCGCATCTGCCGTTCCACGACGAATTGCCTACGTGGGCAATGGATGCGGGCGCGGATGTCTGTGTGGTCAGCGTGCACAAGATGGGCTGTGGATTCGAGCAGGGTTCGGTCTTCCATCTGCAGGGCGACCTGATCGAACGCGAACGTCTATCGGCATGTGCCGATCTGTTGATGACCACCAGCCCGAATGTCATGGTGTACGCGGCATTGGACGGGTGGCGACGCCAGATGGTCGAGCGCGGTAACGAATTGCTCTGCGCCGCACTGAAATTGGCCGGACAACTACGCGCCGATATCGAGGATATCCCGGGATTGCACGTACTGGAGGACGAGTTGCTCGGCGCCGAGGCCTCGCACGACCTGGACCGGATGCAAGGTCCTCATCGATGGCGACGAGCTCGGGCTGTCCGGCTATCAGTGTGCCGACTGGCTGCGGGAGAACGCGCGCATCGACGTCGGACTCAGCGATCACCGCCGGATCATGACGACACTGTCGATGGCCGATGACGAGTCCACCACCAGGCGGCTGCTCGATGCACTGCTATCGCTGAGCGCGGCGGCCCCGGAAATTCCTGCGCCGGAACCGATTCGGCTTCCCGATTCGCAAGATCTCGAACTCGAAACCACGATGCTCCCTCGCGATGCGTTCTTCGGCGCCGTCGATACGGTCGAGATGAAGTCGGCTGCCGGGAGGATTGTCGCCGAGCAGCTCACGCCATATCCGCCCGGCATACCGGTCGCGGTGCCCGGGGAGCGGCTGAACGAGGCCGTGATCGACTACCTGGTCACCGGGGTTCGCGCCGGAATGATGGTGCCCGATGCCGCCGACAGTTCGATGCGGACGGTCCGCGTGGTCGCGGACTGACGCGCCGAATCAACTCGGCTCGGGCCGGCGGAACAGTGTGAGCGTCGCGGGGCGGCTGGTGAAGGTGAAGTCGTTGCCGCGGTGCTCGACCTCGCCGTCGGTGGCCAGGGCGACCGGGTCACCATCGACGTGCACGGTCAGCCGGTCGGCACGGCGGTTGACGTAGGTCGCGGAGCGGTCGAGAGTGCCGGTGAGGGTGGCCCAGATCAGGCGGGTACGGGAAAACGGCACGTCCGCGCGAAGATATCGAATATCGAGGGTGCCGTGGCGCAGTGCGGGACGCGACATCGGGATCTGGTGGGCGGGGCGGTAGTGGCCGTTGCCGACGAACAGCATCCAGATGGCGGTGCGGGTGCCATCGATCGTCGTCGGTAGCGGCTGGGCCCGAAACAGCACACGCACCATGGCGATTCCCGCGGCAGGCCATTTGCCCAGGCGTGGCTCCCAGTGTTCGCGGAAGCGGACGAAGTCAGGATAGCCGCCCAGGCTTGCGGTATTGACGAAGGTGCGCGCAGCGAGTCCGCCGGATCGCACCTCGGCGGTATCGGTGCGGACCGCGTCGCCGGATTCCAGTGCGGCCAGAGTGTGCTCGGGGTGTTCCACCCCGGTATCGCGGGCGAAATGGTTGAGGGTGCCACCGGCGAAAACCGCCAGTGGCAGCCGATGTTCGACCGCCGCGGCCGCGACGGCCGAAACTGTTCCGTCGCCGCCGAATACGCCGAGTGCGACGATATCGTGGCGGCGGGCGCGTTCGTCGAGCTGGGCGGTCAGGTCTTCGGTCACCGCTAAAACCTCAGCGGCTGGCAGGTTTTCGTGTAGTAACTGCAGTTGCTCCGAGCCGGCGCCATCGCCCGAATCCGTATTGACCACGAGCAGCAGCCCGAATCCGTTGTGTATAGCGGTGATTCGTTCATGCGGACCCAATTCGGCGGGCTCATCGTCGCGCTGCGCCCACCAACGCCGGGTACCGAGGGCTATCGCACTGCCCAGTGCCGCGCCCGCGATCACATCGGAGGGCCAATGCACGCCGATGTGCACGCGTGAATAGCCGACGGCCGCCGCTATCGGCGCGACAACGACCGCGGCGGCCGGAGATTCGAGGGCGACGCCGGTTGCGAAGGCCGCAGCGGAGGCTGAGTGGCCGGAGGGGAATGAGGAGGACACCGGCGGTCTCACCAGCCGTCGCACGAAGGGCACCGACTCGTCCGGCGGTCGGCGGCGCGGAAACAGCGGCTTCGCAATGCCGTTTGCCACCGAACTGGCCAGCGCGACCGAGAGGAGCCCGCGCACGGCCGCCCGTCGCGGCGCACGGCCGCCCATCGACATCAGCGCCGCCACGACCAGCCACAGGCGACTGCGGTCGGCGCTCATGCTCAACGTCCGCAGGACCCGATCAGCGGGGGTCGGCCGCACCTGCGCACTGGGCGCCACCAGCCACGCGTCCACGTGACCCGAGAGCTTCGGTGACTGCTTGCGCATGCCCAAAGGATATGAGCAATTCGTCCCATGAGGGTCCGCGAGTCCGGTGAGTCCAGGTCAGGCGCCATTTCGCATCCGGCTGGTCTTGCTATGTCCAGCTCGTCCGTGCGCGTCTCGGCACACTCTCGGCACACTGGAAAAGTCGATATCGATGGCCACCCGCCGCCAACGGCCCCATTGGCGTTCAGCCCGTACCGCCTCCACCACAGTGACGACCACTCCTCTCGATCAGCGCGATAGAACGGCGAACGGCCCGCTTGTCGTTGTTGCCGACTCGGCGTGCACGCACTGTGCCGATCGGCTCCCGACCGCGAACCTCACCACGACGTCGCGGAATCACTGGCGATGAAGAAACCACCGAAAGGCCGGTCTCGCGATGTGCGACTCCTACGCCCTGCCCACGGTCTCGAACCTGAGATTCGTACGCCTGGCGTCTAGCTCGATCGAATCGCCGGGGCCCAGAGCATAGGGCAGGCCCCAGTAGGTGGCGTTGGCATCCGGGAACGCGACGTTCAGAACCGTGTTGTTCGACATGAATCGCCCCGCACACAGCGGCGTGTCATCGGGGGCGCCGGCGGCCGGGCAACGCGAGCACGCCCGGCCAGACCACAGCGCACAACATCACGACCACACCGAATACCCGAGCACCGATCGAGCGCGACGAAGCATCCATCCAACGCCTCCGGCGGAAAGTGGAACCGGAGCCCGACCGCACGAGATCCTGCCGCCCCGGCCGCGTGATCGGATCACCCGTCTGGGGTGAAGCACGGCCCTAGGTTCAGGGCAGGGCCATCACGGCCAGCAGGACGACCAGAAGCAAGACCGCGACCGTGATGTGGCTGCGCCGGTAATGGGTCGCCAATACCGCGACGAATTCGCGCAGGAAGGCGGCGGGCAGGAAATAGGCGGAGGTCCGAGATCCCAGGACCTGGGCATCGATACCGAGGCGGCGGGTCAGCCCGGCCGTCCGGAGAACGTGAAAGTTGCTGGTTACCACCGTGATTCGGAGCTGCTCCGGATCGATACCGCGCCGGTTCAGTTCGCGCAGGCAATTACGCAGATTCTCGGCGGTGTTGCGCGAGTGCCGTTCTCGGACGATGGCGTGTCCGCTGACGCCGCGGGCGGTGAGGTAGCGCGCCATCGCGTCGGCTTCGGTCGTCGCCTCGTCGGGACCCTGTCCACCACAGGTGACCAGGACCGGTTGGCCTCCGGACCGCAGCGCTGTGCGGTAGGCGTCGATACCGCGGTCCAGTCGGGCGGCCAGCAGGGGCGTGACGGATCTGCGATTCAGGCCGCAGCCGAGAATCACGACGGCGTCGGCTTCGGGACGAGCCGCCAGGCTGCCGTAGATCAGTGCGTAGCCGCCGAACGCGATCAGATGCGCCACGAAATAGACCGCGACCGCGGCGACCAGAACGGTGGACTGGATGGCCCAGCTCGGCATGGTCGGACCGGACGCGACGGTGACGACCGCGGCCACCACGCCGATCAGGCCGGCCCCGAGTACGACCGGCAACGCGGTGGTCGCCGCAAACCCCTCCCGTGACATCAGCTCGATTCCGTTGACCAGTAACGCGATACCGGCCACGGCGAACGGAGCCGTGAGTACCACGACCACCCTGAACGACGAAGGCGCGTCGGGGCCGAGTCCGACGACCGCGGTTGCGCCGCCGACGCCCAGCAGGGTGACCGCCGCCAGCAGGACGCATCCCGTCGAGAGCCGGCGGGGCTCCCGGGCCACGCGGATCGCTGCGATGAATGCCAGGATCGCTCCGCTCGCCACCAGGAGCCCGCCGATCGACAGGTATGTCGCCGTCTGCATCCGCTCGAGACTCCTTCCGGCCCCTGCTGGGCCGCCGCGCCGAAGACACTTCGAAGTCGTCGGCGCGACGAGGAATCCGCGGCGACCGGGCGACGTAGCGACGATTTCCCGTTCCGGGGCGCCGGAAACAGATCAGCAGGGCGGACTGTTACCCGCCATTCCGCCGACGTTGCAATTCGGGCGAGTTAGCCTGGAGACCATGGGTTTCCGCGTGTACACGACAGGTGCCCACGCCTTCGAACAGGCTACAGGCGGGTTCCCCACGCCGGCATCCTCCTGATCCGGCCGTCGCCGGGTCTCGAGAGTCGTTCGGCGGGAATGTAAGCCGACTGTGTGGTTGCGGCGGCTAGGCTCGCCCAGACCAGCCAAGGCCAAGTGAATCGCCACCATCCGCACGCTGACGGGCGAGGATGAGGGATAGCACTTGGCGGGTGCGCCAAGGCGTCATGGTTGTCCTCTCCCAGCCAGCGCGCCGAAGGCGAGCCCAGCAGCTGACAAACCAGGCGCACCGTCGCGCCGATTGCACTGGCGGACACGATGATCGCGGGTCAGCTGGACGCGACGCACTTGAGTGGCGACGGTCACCGAGTTCTACTGGGCAGCAGGCTGATCCGCAGTTCGGCCGCACAGGAGCAACACCGGCAGCGCGCGGTCGGGCACGACCATTCTCAACCGAGGCTCGACCACGGAGAGAGCAGCGTCGGCGCGGAATGCGATAGTCAGATGGGGTGCTACTCGCTGCTACATCTGCGGGACTGGCCTTCCTGCGACCCTGCAACACAATCCAGAGTGCTCGGTTGGCGGATCACCCTCGAGTACCGGCAGATGCATCGCGGTCGATGCTGTGCCTAACCCTGCTGTGGACCTCGGGCGCCGTGTCCCCCAACGGCAATCGACGGCGATCGGTGCACAGTTGGGTCGCCTACGACCACACACGCCCGGTCGCCTTCCTCGCGGCCGAGCTCCTCGCTCAATGGGACCCACCGGAAAACTTCTGCCCTACCGACGCCTACATCCACTCGGCAAGGCCAGCGATGTCGTTTTCCACCCTGGTCGATCCCGAACTCTGGGGCAACGGCTACGCAACGGCCGCCAAGATCGCTGGCGCACAACATCCGTCTGCGGCACCCGCCGAAACCTTCCACGCCAGCATCAGGGCCGACAACATACGCAGCCTCAAGGCAATCGCTAAAGTCCCAGGAGCGCAGTTGACCGGCACCGCCGGCGAAGATGGATACGAATGGAAACACTTCCACTGGCGTCGACCGTCCCCTTCCCCTTCGACGTCCACGCCGTCTACTTCTCCGACGACGCAGTCACACTCGAAAACCAACTCCACAAAGAGTTCGGCGCGGCACGACTGAACCACGCCAACACACGCCGCGAATTCTTCTTCGCCACACCAGAACAAGTACGCCAAGTACTGGCGAAAAAAGTAGGCAACCTCCTCGACTACAACGACTCCCCCGAAGCCACACAATACTTCCAATCCAAGCGGTACTGAATCGCCCCGGTGAGTCCGGAGACTTATTGGTGTGACAGCCCGGCCGTTTGCCTGGCCGGGTGTTGAGCGTAGTAGGCGGCCTCCATCTCCGC
>NZ_JBVJLS010000054.1:0-13107 GCF_055584605.1 Nocardia sp. NPDC102475
TCGCCATCAACGAATCCAGCTCCGCCACAACATGATCCAACACCACCCGACAGGTCTACCAGCACCGAACCACCTGAGTGCAGTTGCAGTATTAATCCCGTTGACGCACGACGTCTCGCGGTGCTGATGGAAGAGCTCCTGGCAAGCCAGGCGTCCGCTCGGGGCGATGAGATCTAGCGATGCGCTGGCGAACACACCGGGGTGGCACGTGGTTCAGACGGTTTGCCCTGCAGTTGGATGGATCCCGATTGCCTGCTCGTCATAGCCCCAGGCGATCGTCGAAATCGGCTGGATCACCGTCGTGTCATCGGAGTGGAACGCGAAAGATCCTGCTGCTGACGAAGCGATGGCACTGGTCGCGTCGCGGTACGCCGTCTCCCACGACCAGGATCCGTTTGTCCGCATCCAGGATGCGGGCACCTGGCGAGTCAGGACGATGTGTGAATGCTTGAGCCAGAGGCGACCGTCGTGGCGTCCATCGCCCCCGAATCTCCGCACTCTGTCCGGTGCAACCGAATTGGGCGAGGTTCGCCGAAGGCAGGCCGAGACAAGCCAGCCGAATCCCTCCTCGAACGTGGGGGCATGACGCATCGGGTCGAGATCGAAGAATTCCGGCCGCAGGTCGGGATCGGTCGTCCGCTTGCCTACGGGCACGTGAGTCTTGTCGGCGGCTATGGGCGCGGCGATCAACGCGCCGGCTACGTCTGTGCTATGGATGTGGACCAAGGCCACGCAACCAACGGCGGCGGTGTCAGGAATGGCCCGCAGAACGTGGTTCTCGAGAAGCGTCTGCTGGGACATCGAGGGTAACTCGCCGAGATGCAGATCAGGAGTTCCTCCGGAGAACCGCGCCATGATCGGCGCGAAGTACCTGACCCCGCCCGAGGCCAAACTCGCTGCGGTTCGCACACGTTGGGGTGCGCCGGGCAGCTGGGAGACAAATGCCGACCCGAACAAGAACGTCGCGTCGCCGACCACTTCGAGTGCGTCCGAGACGTTGGAACCGAATGCGCCGGCTCCGACGCCGAACCCGCCCAGTGGGACTTCGATCAGGTCGGATGGGGTGCAGGCGCCGCGTACGACCGAATCGATCGCGCCGTAGATCAAGAACTGTTTAGTCATGTCGTGCCAGCCCCCAGATTCGTTCCAGCCGCAAGAAGAACTCCCGTAGATAGTCTTCGGCGTTGTGCCCCAGTATCGCTGAGTATGCGTCGATGAATCGATCGCGATGGAAGGTCTCCCGATCCAGCTGGTCGCGTATACGGACTCGTGCCGGCGAGGACGCCGCCTCACGGAGGATGTCCTCGACGAGCGTGCACTGGTGCAGCTTGAGGCCGAGCGGTTCGCCGGGAGAGTACAGCCGATCGACCACTCGGCCGGCGAAACGGGCGGCGGCGACCTCCGGCACTGGGCCGTTGGCATCATGCAACAGCGAAACGAGATTGGAGAAGCCCCACCAGCGCGGAATCCATTGGTCCCGTTCGAGCGCGGAGAAGACGAACTGCTCGAACTTGTTCGTGGGACGCAATCGGTAAGCGCGCGCACACATCCCGAGCGCGACCTCCCAGCATTCCAGGTCTGTCTCGTCCAACATCACCGAGGTGGGCAGGTTGAACAACGGATCGTCGAGCGCTCGATCGATCAGGCGCACCCATCTGCTGACGGCGGGGTAGGAGTTTTCGGCCTCGGCCAGATACGCCGAAAGCGCTTGTTGCAGTAGGTCATACGGCTGGCGATCACTGGCCTCGGCTTCGAGTAGATTGCGGCAGGCCCGAACGAGATCCCGCTGAACTCGATCATCTGCGGGCTCGTGCGTGAGGATCATCCGGCAGGTATCGATGATCTCGATCTCATGGAACCGGACATGGAGATTGTTCTCCCGGGGGATCGTCGCAGCGAGTTTTCCCAGGCGTTCGCGATCCCAGCTGCGCAGTTGCACTGCGCCCTCCCGACCGGAATTGCGGCGGCGGCGGAGCGTATCCACCCATGCCAAGAGGAGGTACGCGGCCTGGCTTCGAACGGCGTGATCGTCATCGACCAACAGGTCCACCAGGAGTGGTACGGCGCGGTTTGCCGACGTACGGGTCACCTGGAACAGCTGATCCAGCACGGCATTGATACGCGGCACATCGTTGGGACCGCAGTCCGCCCGAATGGCGACCAGACAGGACCGACCTCGGTCCTTGTTTATCGCGGCGATCATCGCACGCAATAGCTCGAGGGCAACGGAACTGGAGTACTCGTCGCGAAAGTCATGACTCAGTACACAGGCATAGAAAGAGTACGGTCCATCCTCGTTGACGAGTTCCCGAAGGACGGCTTCCTGAATCTTGTCGACCCGGCTGCCGCCGGTCTGCTTGCGAATCCAGCGCAGTGCGGGCATCAAATAGGGGGCCACGACATCGTAGGTGGACCGGCCGCGGAGCTCTCGTGGGCTCTTGTGCGGTTCGTCGGCCAGGCACAATGCCACGTACAGCGCAGCCAAGTTGTACACGTCTGTCTCGCGGCGGATCCGCAAAATCCCGTTGTCCACGACCACTCTGCCCGCAGGCAGGACCCGGGTCAGTCGGACTGGCTCCAGCCCTCGATCTGCCAGAGGGCGTGCCAATGCGCTGACCGGTACCGAGGTGACTTCGCGGCCGCACAACTCGAACGCGATCCTCGCGAGGGTCCGTAGCGTCGCGCTGTAGCTAAGCTGTGGAGCCAGGGTCTGCCGGAAGATCAGCTCGACCGGCGCAGGCGCCGCCTCTGCCCGCGCCGGAGTAAGCGCGGACCCAGAGTCGTCGCGCTCGTTCAGCCAACGAACCAAACCCACGATGTGGGATCTGCGAAAGGTCCAATCAGGAAACCTTGCCGCATACCGGAAGACGAAATCCGCGACTTCCTCAAGATCGCGCTTCGGTTCCATTACGAGAGGGAACGCCCGCAGATCCGCGCTGCGCTGTGGAACGAAATCGAGGTCGATCTCGGAGGGACGCAGGTCCGCATTTCGCAGTGCGTCGTGCAGCACCGCAGCCGTCGCCGATTCGCGAAAATTGGTCAAGAAGATCAAGACGGTCTCGAGTTCACGCAGCCGTGCCGCTCGCTCCGGACGCAGGAGTTCGGCAAGCGCATTCGGCAGATCTGCCGGGGCGACCTTCTCGTTGACCGCATCAAGCAGCAGCAGTGGCCTGCCGACCAGACCCAGCCGACCCGCGGCCGCCTTGCAATGTTTCAACTCCGCATCGATCTTTTCCATCGCCTCCTCAGGCGCGGTCTCCCCGAGATGTGCGTACAGCGGTACCAGCTGCTTCGGCTTGCTGCCGGCAGCCAACGGAGAACGGGGCGCTGCCAGCGCTATCGCCAGCGCGAAAGTGGTCTTGCCCGTGCCGGGTGCGGCATTGACGACGAATGACTGCGCACCCACCGTCTCCTCGATGCGCGGCAGCAACGCGGTTCCGCGGGCCGACGAGACTCGCGTGCCGCGAATCTCGAACGAAGCCGCGATCGACTCGGCCCATTGGCGAACACCCCTGCGGCGTTTCGGTATACGCCGGTCGAACTGTAGTGACAGTCTGCGGGTGAGATCCTTCTGCTGTTGGCGAGCGAGTCCATGTAGTCCGTGCGTTCGATATCTCAGAATCGCGGCGCTGCCGAGAGCGGCCAATGACACACTCGCAGCAGTTACCGTCCCAACCAGCCCCACAAGCTCATTAACCACCGTCAAAACCTCCAACCCCGTGGGCGGCGATCAGCGAACATGGAAAACGCTACTGGCGCCGTTGGCGCAAGCCGGATTGACGACGAACGAAACAGGCTGTAACTCAATAGAGTTGGGGAGTCGTTAGGGGATTGGGGGGCGTGGAGGAATGCTCAGGTGTCGATCCCGGACCCGTGTCGGGAGACCTCCGAAGACGTCCATGTCGCTGTGCATCGCCTTGAGCGGCGGGTTGATCAATCCGAGTGAAGCGCCGGGCCACAGCGGTGCGGTGCGGTTCCACGGCGTGAGCTGTTCGAGCCGGCCGAAGGTGCCTTCGCGCACGGCGTCGACGAGGGCTTGGTTGGTGTGGATGAAACGCTCGAACATGTTGCCGAACAACGCCCGCTCGACCCGACATCGAACAGCCGCTGCCAGACATCGTGTAATCGGCATGTGCGCGCGTTGAGAAGTGCTGTCAGCCAGCAGGTTTAGACTTCCGGCCAACGCGCGCCACGCGCATTGCGGGATATCCCTCAGCACTGGGCATCTCGAGCGGAGGGGCGCGAAGCGTCACGAGAAGGATAAGGTTCGGGCCCGTGGGACATTTGATTACTGCGCTCATCGTTCCGGGATCGGTCGATACCGATGCGGCCACCCGATGGGACCTGGTGCCGATCCCGCTACACCACGACCTGAGTCTGCTCCACCTGACGCATTACTACACCAGGTATTGGCAAGCGGCACTTGGTATTACCGAACATATCGAACCGTCTCCCAAGATTCCCACACTCTTCCCAACAGAAGGTGTCGTGCGAGTCATCGCAGCCGATCCTCTCGGCTCGGCCCGATCCTAGCTTCGCCGTGGTGTATACGGACTACCACGCGGGCGTCGGCGATCAGTGGGCAGCCACGTGTACTGCTGGTGGCACCATCTGCTCGGCCTCCGACGTCAACGCCGCGCTGCGCATGCTCGGCATCACCGGCGCACCAGGGTTGGACGAATTCGACCCGTCGGGCTGGCCGCCCACCGATCGACACCCGAATACCTCGACCGCTACATCGATCTCTGCGACGAACTGGGGCTGTGATCCATCCGCTCGTCGGCATGTGGGTGCGTTGAGTTGTCATGTCCCAGAGGCCATATAGGCGGCAAGGACGTAGTTGGCGTGCCGATCCAGGTTGGTGCGTGCGCGGTCATACCGCATCGTCGTGCGTGGGTCGGCATGACGGGCGGCGATCTGCACATCGCGTAGGTCGACACCGGCGTCGAGCATTGTGGTGACGAAGGTGTGGCGCAGCATGTGCGGATGCATATGTGGAAGCCGGACCACCGACACCTTGGCCAGCGCACGAAGGCGCCGCGTGGCGCAGTGGCGATCCATCCGCCGGCCACGAGCATTGAGCAGGATCGGCCCGAGGTCGCGGTCAGCGATCGCACGGTCGATGCCTGGTCCGACCGCGGGCGGCAGCGGGATCAACACGATCTTGGAGCCCTTGCCCACCACCCGCAGCACTCGGTGGCCGTGTTCTTCACCGACATCGGCGATGTCGGTGCTACAGGCTTCGAATATTCGTAACCCGAGCATTCCGAGCATGACCACGAGCGCGAAATCGAACCGGTTGGCCGAGTCCCGTGCCGCCGACAGCAGCGCCTCGAACTGCAGATGCGAAAGCCCTAGCGTGGGTGACTCGTTCGAAACGCGTGGCCGGCGAACATAATCGGCCGGGGAGTGTTCGAGAACGCCGTCGATGACGCAGGTGCGGTAGAAGCCGGTCACGACTGCCATGCGGCGCGCGACGGTGGCGGGCTTGAACCGGCGGACTTCGCGCATCCACCCGACATAGCGTTCGACCTCGGCCCGATTCATGGCCAGCGGGCTGGTCTGGCGGTCGATGCACCAGCCAAAGTACAGGCGCAGGTCCGAGCTGCAGTGGACGCGGGAGGTTCCGGAGAACGTGGCGAGGTACGCGGCTGAGGCCAGCCGCAACACGAGGTCATTGCCAGCGAAGGCGACATCGATGTCTGCTGAAGTACTCATGCATAACGATGCCCTCCAGAACCTCGACAGTCACGGTGTTCGCCATGGACCGCCAGTCCCGCGCGGGTCGCGGCATTACCGAGCGTCCGGGCTGTGTGGTGGGGTGGGGCTACCTATGGGTTTGGTATCGGCCGTCGGCGGCCGCGGTGAGGTGGTAGGCCAGGGCGCGTACGGCCTCTTTGAGGGTGTCGGGGTGTTCGATGACGAACGGGCGATTCAGGCCGGCGAGGACTGGGGGTATCCAGTCGAGTTGTTCGGCCCGGATTCGGACCCGCACCCACGGGCGGGTGTCGGACGGCGGTGAGTCGATGTCGCGCATGGTCGCGATCGTCGCGGGGAGCAACGGGCGGACCTGGGTAAGCGTGCCCTGCACTCGGATCGATACCTCGTGCCGGTAGGGCGCCGTGGCAAGTGCGGACGTTAGATGGGCGGCGGGCTCGAATCCGGTGGGCGGAGCGAACGTTCCGAGCAGTGTGGTCACCGCGGTGATGCGGTCCACCCGGAACTGGCGTAGTTCGTCACTGTTGCTGTCCTGTCCTGTCAGGTACCACCGGCCGGAGTGGCCGACGAGCCCGTAGGGGTGCACGGTCCGCTCGCTGGATCGCCCGTTTCGGTCGGTGTAACCGATCGCGACCGGTCGGTGCTCGCGGGTGGCCTCGGCGAGCAGGAGCAGGACGGCGGTCTCGGCAGCGACTTCCGGGCGAGCGGCGGCGGTGAATTCGACGGTGTTGATCAGTGCGTCCAGCCGGGCCGTCAGGCGGGCGGGCAGGACGCGGCGGAGTTTGGCAATCGCGCTGTCGGCTGCGCGGGCAGAGGCTGTCGATCGGTCGGCGCCGCGGCCGGTCAGGAGCCCGAGTAGCACGGCCACCGCCTCGTCGTCGGTCAGCATCAGCGGCGGCATCCGGTAACCGGGGGTGAGCCGGTAGCCGCCATAGCGGCCTCGCACCGATCGGACCGGGATATCGAGGTCGGTGAGATGGGTGATGTATCGCCTGACGGTGCGCTCATCGACACTGAGCCGTCCGGCGAGTTCGCCGACGGTGTGGGTACCGCCGGCCTGCAAGAACTCGAGCAGGGCCAGCACTCGGGCGGTGGGGCGCGTCATCGGGAAATTGTCACATCCATACCGGGCGGAAACTGTCCGGTATTGACTCTACCGTGGAACGCAGCGGCGGAACCTCCGCCTCATCCGACAGCAGGAGCACACAATGAAGCTCGTCTCGATCCGTCTGATCACCGATGACATCCAACGGCTGGTCAGCTTCTATCAGCACGTGACCGGCGTCGAAGCAACCTGGGGTACACCGGATTTCGCCGAAATCGTCACGTCGGCCGGTACAGTCGCGATCGGCAGCACCCGTACCGTGGCGCTGTTCGCGGCGGGCAGCGCGCGCCCAGCCGACAATCACACCGCGATCATCGAATTCCTGGTCGCCGACGTCGATGCCGATTACCGGCGGTTGCGGCCTACGGTCGAGGATTTCGTCAACGAACCCACGACGATGCCGTGGGGGAACCGGTCGCTGCTCTTCCGCGATCCCGACGGCAACCTGATCAACCTCTTCACCCCGGTCACCGCGCAAGCCGTCGCAAAATTCGCCGTTTGACATCCGCTCATCGGCATTATCGGACGTTCCGCGCGGACGTCAACGACCCACGTAGCCTCGGGCCATTGATCTTCGGACTGTCGCATCTGGCCGCCGGTAGGGTGCCGACAGCATCGGCGATTACGCAATCTAGTGCCGCGTCCAGATTGCTTGCTGCGCTATCTGCCTCCGGCAGCTCGCCGAGCGTAGTGATATGGCGGTCGAATTCGCGGTGGGCGACCATCATTCGACTACGTTCGACGGAACCCCGGGCAGCGATGCGGCAGAAGCTATCTGGACACGGCACTAGCTGGGGAGTTCGAATATGCCGCTACGTGACCGAGTTGGCCAACTGATCGGCATATGGGGCAGTGAATTTTCCGACGATGGGAAGCTCTGCGCGGACACCGCCGGTGTTGTTGGTCTGGACCATGGCCATGATCCAGACGACGACTGCGAAGACCGCGACTGCGAGTCCGGCGAGGCTGAGGATGATCCCCAGGACTCCGAGCAGCGAGCCGACGATGCTCAGAACAGTATTGGCCACCGAGACCGCCCCGAAGAAGACGATCGATTGTGAGGCATGGAATTTCACATCGGGATCGTTCTTTCCCACGAATAGGAAGATGATTCCGGTGAGCCACCCCAGTGCGTAGGACAGGATCGCGCTGGTCTTTTTGTCCAAGCCGGCGGACTGCGGTTGGTTGGTGGGAGGTTGAGAAGATGTCATGGGGTAAGTAGATGCCGCGCGCGCCACCTACCGATCCCAGGTTTGAGCACGAACCCACAGGTTGCGGGCCAGCCGGCGACTGGGATCCTGGATGGGGTTGTCTCGAGGAGATGATTGCCGACGAGCTCGAAACGACTGGGTGATGGCTCATTACGTAATCGAGCACCGAAAAAGCCGCAGAGTAGCCGAGTCGGTCTCCGAACAGGGGGCGCTGCACGGCCATCGTCATGCAGCGGTGTGTTCGGTCGGCCTCGAATCGATACAGCCACCTGAAGGTCGCCTGCCCCGCACCGGCCTGTTCGATCAGCGCGGTATGCGGCATTTGCGTGTACTGGATCGAACGATGGTCAGTTGGAGTGAATATGGCTTATCGGTAACCGTGAACCCGTTCGTAAAGACTGGTCGGCCATTTCGCGTTCTGCGGGTCGGCGACATGCCGAAAGCCAGCGGCCTCGTAGCCTCAGGCCGACGCCTGACGCCTCGTCTCTCACTACGTGGAGTCGTCGCGTGGAGGTCGTGACGTAGAGTGCGGTTGCGGGGGGCAAGCCGGGACTGCCGTCGGGTGCGGCCCCGGACCGACCTCCTGCCCGCTCCGGAGGCTGTCGGCACGACCGCGTGGCCATGACTGAATCGAGGTCGGCGCCCACGTGGAGACCGCAGCGAATTCCTCTGTCGCAGTGACGTCCTGTTCACCTGACGCGGCGGCGAACCGTGACATGTCGCGCCCGGCGCGCCTGCACGCCCACAGCGCCGTCTCCACCGCCCTGGCGCTGCACAGCGATCACGCGTTGCGCGAGCTCGTGGACGCGGCCGCACCGCTCGGCGCCGGTATCGGTGGGAAGTCAGCACTGTTGGAGGTCGCCGGAACCCCGGTCTTTGTGAAGCGAGTACCCCTCACCGACCTGGAACGACAGCCGGAGCACGTCCGGTCCACGGCGAACCTTTTCGACTTGCCGCTGTTCTACCACTACGGCGTCGGTCTCATCGGCGGGGCGGGCTTCGGGGCCTGGCGCGAGCTCGCCGTGCACACCATGACGACGAACTGGGTGCTCGCCGCCGAACACGAGGGCTTCCCGCTGATGTACCACTGGAGGGTGCTGCCGGACACGACGCCGCTGCCGACCGAGCTCGCCGACATCGACCGCGTCGTCGCCTACTGGGACGACCGACCCCAGGTACGCCACCGGATCGAGGCCCTGCGGGACTCTTCGGCGAGCATCGCGCTGTTCCTGGAGTACATCCCACAGACCCTGCACCAGTGGCTGAACGCCCAGATCGAGGCGGGCGACGAAGCCACCGACCGGGCCTGCGCCATGGTGGAGCGGGAACTGGCCGCCGGCACCGTGTTCATGAACAGCCGTGGGCTGCTGCACATCGACGCGCACTTCGAGAACATCCTGACCGACGGTCGGCGCCTCTACTTCGGCGACTACGGACTCGCGCTCTCGTGCGGGTTCGACCTCTCACCGACCGAGGCCGCGTTCTTCGACCAGCACCAGAGCTACGACCGCGGCTTCACCGCCACCTACCTGGTGAACTGGCTGGTCACCGCCCTGTACGGGCTCCGGCGGGAGGACCGGGAGGCGCGCGCCGCGATGGTGCGCGCCTTCGCCGAGGGCAAGCCGCCGGAGGGCATCCCTGCGGAGGCCGCTGCGGTCCTCACCCGGCACGCGCCGATCGCCGCGGCGATGTCCGCGTTCATGCGTGCGTTCCAGCAGGAGAGCCGGAGCACCCCGTATCCGGAACAGGAGATCCGCCGCCTGCTGGGCGGCCAGGCCTTTGGGAGCCCTGACGTTAGGTGACCCACCGCGTCCTCGGTGCCACTTGACGCCGCGAGAACACCGCTACGTAGCGCCGCGGATCACACCCAGCCTGAATCTAGCTTGGTCGATGTGCTGTGGGCACTCCTGCTGGAGGAGTCCTGATACGACGAATAGGCCCCCTCACCCCGTGGCTCGGGTTCACGTGGTCGTGGCAATGCTCTCGATGTGAGGGGTTGCGGCGACCGAGTCGTTTTCGGAGGATGTGGTCCCGTTCGGTGACGAGTTGGTCCACTTGGTCAGCTGTGCGGGAAGCCGCAGCGGTGTTGGGGATTACGCGGCCGCGGTGTTACGCGATTTTGCGGGTGAAGGGCATGGTTCGCAGAATGGACATGCTGGCGATGTCCTGCAAGAGGAATCTTGGAATATTCGAAGTCGAGCGGGATACCCGGCTTATATTCGGCTGAACCGTATTCGGCCTGTTGTCCTCTCTGGCCCGATTGGGCACGATAGCCTTTCGCTATGGGTCGCATTTACAGATTCCTGGCCGGAACTGCGGCGGTATCGCTGGTCGCGGGGAGCGTTGTCGCCGGGGGTGCGCACGCCGCGCCCGCCGAGCAGCTGTCGTGTGGAGTGTCCTCCGGGCGAGAGCCGGAACGGGCGGCCCCGGAACAGGTTGGACTGGATTCGGGACTACTCGCGGACGCCATGGCATTCGCGAGCGCGCGTAATCGGTTGAATGTGCAGGTGTTCCGGCACAACTGCCTGATCGGTGAGGGGCCGGCGAACGACGCGACCGGAAATGTCGCCTGGAATATCTGGAGTGCGACGAAGAGCGTTGTGTCGTTGCTCGCCGGAATAGCCTGGGATCAGGGGAAACTCGATATAGCAGCGCCGATCGATCGGTATCTGCCGCCCGGACTCGGTGATGCGCAGCATCGGTCGATCACCGTGGAGAATCTGCTGACCGAATCGGCCGGCCTGGCGGTGGGTATACTCTCCGAGGGTATCACCGGGGTGATTCCGATCGATCCGAATAGTGCCGTGCAGGCGCTCGGAGTGCCGTTGGAGAATCCGCCGGGCGCGGTATTCAGTTACAGCGAACGCGCTGTCGATCTGCTCGCCTATGTCATCGAGCTGGCCATGGGTGAGCCATTGCAGCAGTTCGCGCAACGTAAGCTTTTCGATCCGCTCGGCATCGAACTCGGTGATTATTATTGGGCGCGCGATCGCGCCGGTCACACCTACGGATACGCCCATCTGCTGATCCCGCCGAACGATTTCGCGAAGCTCGGCCTGCTGGTGAGCAACAACGGACGCTGGGGCACACGGCAACTCGTCTCCGAGACCTATCTGCGCATGGCACGCCAGCCGTCACCAGCGAACAAGTGCTTCGGCTACCTGTTCTGGATCGGCCTCGGATGCTCTGAGAACTCCGGCTTCCAGCCCGCCGACATGTACTTCATGGTCGGACTCGGCATGCAGAACGTCTTCATCGTGCCGAGTCTGGATTTGACGGTGGTGTGGACCGGAGTCTTCGGAAATGCCAGCAACCAAGGCATTGCGGGGGCCCTGCAGAACACCACGGAGCTGCCGCACGAATTCTTCCGCCGACTGTTCGCGGCATTCCAGGACCATCCGGTGCCCGATCCCGGTCCGTATGTCGAACCGCCGCCACGTGAGGATCCGGGCGAGTACGTGGATACGAATCTGCTGATCGCCGTCTTCGGTGTCGGGCCCGCGGCATATCCGGGCTGCAATGTCTTCAGCTGCCTGAACTACCCGTTGGCACCACCATTAGCGGATACCCCGCCGGGCTGCGTCGTTCAAGTCTGCCTCGGTCCGGATCCGCGCACGCCCGGCATCCGCTGAATCGGACGCCGAAGAAGGGGCGCCTATCAGCTCGGAAATCCGGCGTCAGCGCTCATGTCGCTACGAGATCCGGGTCGACGGTGTCTTGGCCGGCTTCACCGCGTTCGTGCGCTCTGAGCGCACGATCACTGGCGGCGGCGACCAGGAGCGTTCGTTTACAATCAATGGCTCCGACCCCAGTAGGTGAGGGCGGGCCCGTGGCCCGCCCTCACCTACTGGGGTCGCCGTAGTATTCGCCGAAAATCGGGCGGATATGGCGTAGCCGCAATATAACCGGGGCCAACTACGATTGACGTTGGGCCGTCCTGGTCGCCGCAGGAAAGCGGGTTGGATTCAGCGTCGGACGCGATAACGAATATGCGTAGCCGCAGGCGTATTGATCACCTCGACGATGTCGAGTTCGATCTCCGACGGCAACATGTCGAACAAGCGACGTCCACGACCGAGCAACACCGGAATCACATGGACCTGCAGTTCGTCCAGCACCCCCGCTGTCAACGCCTCGCGCACAGTGTAAGCGCCGCCGCGTATCTGCACATTCCGCTCCCCAGCAGCAGCTTTCGCCTGTGCCATCGCGCTTTCGATACCGTCTTGCACATAGGTCACCAGCGGATAACCCCAGCGAGCGGCCGGTGCAGGCGGGCGATGGCTGGGTACGAAGATCGGTTGGCCGTTGTGATCACCACCCCAGTGGTCCATCAGCTCCGCGGTCCGCCGGCCCGACAACACCGCACCCGCGGCGTTCCACTCCTCCTGGAACTGGACGAGCGGCCCGGCCGCGTCGGTCTCGTCGGCCCACAGGTGCAATCGCTCACCGTCCTCACCGCCGAGGAAGTCATCGGAATCTGCGATATACCCGTCGAGCGACATCGACATATCCAGCACTGATACAGACATAATTGACTCTTTCGCAGGTTTCGAGAGTGAGCTTCCTACCCGATCAGACGACGGCGGGCCGTGGAATTCATCGCTAACTCGCCGCAGGTTCCGACGACAGACCCGTGTCGCCACGAACCCCAGCCTCCAGCACGCCGACCAACCACCTCGCCCCGCAGCACAACCACGAAGTCACCCCCAACAGCAGCTACGCCATATCCGCCCGATTTCGGCGATTACTACCGGAGCCCCCTACTTCGACACAGGCCCTAGGTCGGGGGAGCCGTCCCGTGCAAGTTCGGGGTCGGTGGGGATGCGGTTTGCTTGGCGTGGACGAATTGCTCGACCGCTCCATCGAGTCGCTTGCGCACGGGCCGATTCCGGCTCGCCCATGTAGTAGTGAAAGCTACTGTGGTGCTGTTGAACTCAGCCGATGCTCAGGAGGGCATCCTGATCACTTCGGCGTTATCCCTTAGTGAGTGTCTGAGATCTCGGCTATCGGGTGCGGGCCAGTCGTCGTGACATGGTCATGATCATCGCGATGTGGACCATGGCTTCGTGGTGT
>NZ_JBVJLS010000055.1:0-12031 GCF_055584605.1 Nocardia sp. NPDC102475
GGAGATTCACGAGTCACACCGCGGTCTGAAGAACCAGCACCACCCTGCCAGCCGGCCCCAGGCCAGCCACCACCAACACTTACAGGGGATTCAGGTTCGTCGTCGGCCAGGCGCAGGATGTGTCTTGAAGACGCGCCCATAGTGGGCGATGGCCTGTCCCACGCTGGTGGGGTTACCGTCGCGGGAGATCATGCGTCTGACGTGCGACTGCCGACCTGGACGCCCTTTTGACGGACGGCGCCTCAGTCGTTGACTGCCTTGGTGCATTATCGGGGCGGGTGGACGACGCCGACGAAGCCGGCGGGGCTGCTGTAGGTGTGCCGGCGGACCGCATCGCCCGAGTTGCCTTCGATAGTGGTGATGGTGTTGCCGTTGCGTGCGATGACGAGTCCGATGTGTTTCTGGCCGGGGAAGACGATGAGGTCCCCGGGGCGGGCGGTGGATGCGTTCGCGGCGAGGCCCATGCGTTGGGCGTCGGACCAGACGGTGGGGACGTAGTTTTTGCCGGTCCAGTTGACGTGGATGCCGGCTTGTTGCCAGACCCAGGTGGCGAACGCTGCACACCAGGGTCCGTCGATGTTGTAGGGCCGGTTCACGTGATTGTTGCCGTTGATTTCGTGGACGCCGAGTCTGAGTTCCTGCTGGGCAAGGTTGAGGACATTGTCGATGCTCGAGGATTGGCCGCGCGTGCCGCTTTGTCGTGTTGGCATACCGGCCAGGGTGCGCAGGTATTGATTGGTGAGTTGGTGGATGGTTTGGGCGGTCACAGTGGAGTGCGCTCCGCTGGCGTGGACGATGGCGCGGGAGCGGCGCAGGGCGGTGTCCAAGATCTTCTCGACTCGGTGATAACCGTCGCGCGTGAATGCGGCCGGGCCCAGCTCGGCCAGCCCCACATCGACTTCCCGGAGTATCCGGAGGAGGGTTTTGTGGTCCACGTGGTTCCGGCCGGCGAGTTGGTGGATACATGCGGCTAGTTCGTTGTCGATCGTGTTGAATGCCTGCGCGAGATGCCGGTGGTATACCTGCCGGAGTCGGTACGCTTTGGCAGTTTCTCCGGCTCCGGCATGGCCGCTGGAATCGGCGGCGAGTTGGGTATGCGGAGCGCCATCGTCCCCGGGTCCGTACATCGCCGCCAGTTGCCGCAGGGTCTGTAGCGCTTGCTGGGTGTTCGGAGCCGTCGTGGGTGCACTGCCGGCGGGGGTGGTCGGTGCCGCGGTGGTTTTAGGGCCTGCCAGTGCGGCCAATGCCGATGCGAGGGTCGGGAGGATCGCCTCGACCATTTTGGTGGGAAGCGAAGGGTCTGCTGTCGCCTCGTGATGTTGCCCTGATCTGTTTCGTGATGCGGGGCGAGTGGGTGAGGCGGCGGTTTCGGGTGAGCCAGGTGTCCTGGCTGGGTGACCGATGGTAGGTGGCGCTGCCGCGCTCGGTGGCGACGCAGTCGTGCCCGGTGTGGGGGATGTGGCTGATGGACCGACGGATGCGGGGGAAGTGCCTGGTGGTGAGGTCGGTGGGCCGGGTTCTGGGCGACCTGGCTGGCCGGGATGCCATGGGACCGACAGCAGTGGGCGGCCGTTGCGCGACGGCGCGCGTCGGTCTGGGGGTGTGGTCGTCTCTGTCGTCGTCTCGGCGCCGTCTGTCTCATCGGGTGCATCGACAGCGGCGAACGGTACTTCCTCGGCGCTGGTCACGGTTCCGACTGCCTCTTTCTCGCTGTGGCCGACGCCGTCGTCCTGGTCATCACCCTGCGCTCTGGGGTTGTTGCGGTCGATTCGTGTCGCGCGCAGGCCCGGGTCGGGTGCACTCAGACTAGTGCAACTCAATTTGCCGTTCAATTGTCAATTGCATATTAAGTTGCATGATGAAGACGGGGCGGTCGCGTAGCGGTGATTGACGGTCCCACTGCTGGTTGGCGTCGACCATCAACGGCACGCGGTCCCCGAGTTTCTCGCGTACTGCGGTGAGCCTCGCGAGATCCACCGCGTGGTCGGGGTGTCCGACCTTGATTTTGATGCCGCCGATGCCGTGTTCCAGCGATGCGGTCGCGCGGTCGAGGACTTCTTCGATGGGTGCGTGCAGGAATCCGCCCGAGGTGTTGTAGCAGCGCACCGAATCACGGTGTGCACCCAGCAGTTTCGCCAGCGGCAACCCGGCGCGTTTGGCCTCGAGATCCCACAGAGCGACATCGAAAGCGGCGATCGCCTGCACCGACAGCCCGCTGCGACCAACCGAGGCGCCCGCCCACATGAGTTTGTCCCATATCTTGGCGATATCGCTGGGATCCTCACCGAGCAGTACGGGCGCGACTCTGATCCACGGTTACGATTCGCGGCCCGTACGCAGCCCACGGTCGATGAAGCGGATCATCCAGTCGAAGCTGACTTCCGGGTCGCCGGTCCACTGGAAACCGCGCGACGCTTGCAGGGACGCGAAACCGTGGAACGTGCTGCGCAGCGTGCGCAGCGCGTGATCCATCTCGTCGTCGGGAATCTCGTAACCGCGCAGCACCGCGACCATCGAATCGAGCACGCGGGTACTGGATTTCAGCAGCGGATCGTCGGGGCCGGTGAACTCGGCCCCGACAGTGGCGGCGTACCGGCCGGGGTGCGCGACCACATATGCCCGGAACGCGCGCGCGAAGGCCGCCAATGCCTCTCGGCCGGACAGACCGTGCATCCCGTCGCGGATCGCGCTGTCGAGTTCGGTCATGGCCAGCGCGGCGATGCCGTGCTGCAGGTCGGCCAGGTTGGCGACGTGCTTATAGAGGGAAGGTGTTCGGACGCCGAGCTTTTCGGCTAGCGGCCCCATCGCCAGATTGCCGTAGCCGACGTCGTCGGCGAGCTGCGCACCCGCACGGACGACGTCGGCTTTGGTCAGTCCGACCCTAGGCACGCGCCCGCTCCGCGAGGAACTTCAGCGCAAGTTCGGCCACCCGGTCGGGCGAATCCGCGTGCGGGTAGTGTCCGGAGCCTTCCGACAGCTCGACGGTGCCGAGGCCCGCGGGCATGAGCGCCACGACGGCGTCTCCCTCGGCCTTCGGGTCCGGGAAGTCGGGGTCCTCGG
Organism: Nocardia sp. NPDC102475; assembly: GCF_055584605.1. Lineage (NCBI taxonomy): Bacteria > Bacillati > Actinomycetota > Actinomycetes > Mycobacteriales > Nocardiaceae > Nocardia > Nocardia sp. NPDC102475. The sequence goes on from NZ_JBVJLS010000055.1 coordinate 3,061, forward strand.
TACCCATGATGATCAGGGCAGGGCTGCTGATGTTGGGCAGCTGCGCTTCGGCATCGGCCGGTGTGGACTTGCCGGTCTTCAGGAACTCCGCGAACCGACCGGGTTCGCGCAGCTTCGCCGACAGCTCGGCCATGTACTGGTCGTAGTCGGCAGGCTTGATCGGGTAGGCGACGTTCAGGTAGCTCATCCACAGCCCGAGGCTCTTGAAGATCATGGCGGCCATCAGCCGCGTCATTCCCTTGCGGTAACGCGAAACCGTGAACATCGCTCCCACGGCGAAGGACTGGGTCTTGGTGAACGGGTTGAGTTCGATAATGCCGTTGACGAGTTCGGGCTCCTGCGCGGCGGCGACGGTGGCGGCGCCGCCGGAGATGGAGTGGCCGATGATGACCGCGGGACCACCGAGGTGGCGGATCAGGGCGAGCAGGTCGCCGGCGACGTCGGTGCGCGAGATGGCGTCGCTGCCGTCGTGCGACTTCCAGTTCATGCTGGATTCCCCATGTCCACGCAGGTCCGCCGCCGCGACCCGGTAGCCGGCGGCGACCAGCTTCGGCGCAAGCAACCGGTATGCCTGCCGCCGGTCGCCGATGCCAGGCGACAGCACAACCAGCGGACCGTCGCCGGTCACGTCGTAGGCGATCTGTCCACCGTCGATGGTCAGGTACTCGGTCATGTCGAACTCCCGTAGAGCTTGAAGCTAATGTTGATAGCTCAAAAGCTAATCTACTTAGCCTCCAGTGTCAACACATGGGACAACACGCGACTTCGCCGTCGGCGACGCCGTCAGCGGTAATTTCGGCGTGCCCGCATACGTGATCCATAACGGCCGGGGGTGCAGAAGGTCGATTTGAGTACGGCGACGGCCCGACCTGGTTGGGTACGCTCGGAATGCCAGGGATGACAGCCTATTTCGGTTTCCTCGACGTCGATGGGTTGCAGGCCGGAGAAACGGTGGTGGTTTCCGCGGCTGCGGGTGCTGTCGGCAGCATCGCCGAGATCGCAAAGATCAAGGGCGCGAACGTGCTCGGGGTCGCGGGCGGCACAGAGAAATGTCGGATGCTGACCGAGGAACTCGGCTTCGACGCGGCTATCGACTGTCGGAAGGAGAACGTCCTGCAGTGGTTGCGGGAGGTCGCTCCAGACGGAATCGACGTCTATTTCGACTATGCGGATCGTTATGGTGAGGCGGTCTCGGAGATCTGCAATTGGCTGGCCGAGGCCAGGATCAAGAGCAGGGAACATGTCGAGGACGGCGGTGTCGCCTGTTTCGGTGAACCTTGAACATGCTGTTCACCGGTGCCAACACCGGCAAACTCGTGCTGGCTGTGTAGAGCCATACTGTCCAGGTGACCGATACAGCGGACCGCTCGCGCGCGGACCAGACCCGCGCGCGGCTGCTCGACGCGGCGGTGGTTGCTTTCGCTGAGCACGGCTTCCACGGCTCGACGACCCGCGACATCATTTCGATCGCCGGGGTCAGCAAGGAAACCCGGCGCGCGATCGAAGGCGAGGTCCCGAGCTTGATCGAGCGATGTGTCGATACCGGGGTGTTCGAGAACCCGAATACCCACATGGCCGCAACCGCCCTGCTTTCGCTGGGGATAGATATCGCGCGCTGGTATCACGAGGGTCGTTCCTGGTCACCGGAGGACATCGGTGACTACGCAGACCTTGCGCTACGGGTCGTAGGCAATCGGAGGTCGAATCCCCCCGGGCTCGCCCGATCGTGAACAGGCAGAGCGACGCCGCACAACTGCTTGCGAGGATCGCAGGAGGACTCGGTCGACATGCGCTGGCCTTGTCCGAACAGCTGACGGAGCAGATGCTCCAGATCGAGCCGGAGTTGCGCGGCGACAGCCGGGTGGAGTCATTGCTGCGTGCCAGCGTCACCGGCAACGTCGTGATCGCGTTCCACATCTACGAACTGGGGCTGGACATCGACGAGATCGATGCGCCGGCGGAGGCGTTGGAGTACGCCCGTCGCATGGCCCAGCGCGGCACCTCGATCGCCGCACTGCTGCGGGCGTACCGCATCGGGCAGCGACTGTTCAACGACCACCTGCTCGGTGAGATCACCGCCGCGACGAACGACCTCGACCTGGTCACAGCGGCGGTGGCCGAAATGACCGACCGCTCGTTCACCTATATCGATCGGGTCTCCCAACAAGTCGTGACCGCCTACCAGGACGAGCGGGACCGGTGGCTGCAGAACCAGATGGCCGTCCGCACGGCTCGGGTGCGCTCGATCCTGTCCGAACAGCGTGTCGACCCGGGTGACAGCGAGCGGACGCTCGGATATCGGCTCGACCGAACCCACTTGGGCCTGGTTGTCTGGTCCGACGCGGGTGCCGATCAACTGCGTGCGGCCAAACAAGTGGTGACGACCATCGCCGATCAGTTGTCCTGCCAAGGACAGCCCTTGCTGATCCCGGCCGACGAATCGACCATGTGGGCGTGGCTCCCGCAACCGGAACTGGAAATGGATCCCGGCGCGGTGAGCACGCCGAGGGCGACATGGGTGGCGGTGGGCAGACCTGCCGCCGGGCTGGAGGGCTTCCGACTGACCCATCGCCAGGCGATACAAGCGCAGGTGGTGGCGATGTCCGCACCGGCACCGCAGCGTGCGTCGGTGTCCTGGTCGGCACAGATCGGGCCGATCGCGTTGATGTGCTCGGATCTGCCCGCCACGCGGGCATGGATCAGCGAAGTCCTTGGGTCGCTGGCGCGTGACGACGATGCCACGGCACAGCTCCGCGAGACGGCGCGTGTCTTCCTGGAGACCAACGGCAGCTTCCAGACAACAGCCGAGCGGCTGGTACTGCACCGCAATACCGTCCAGTACCGGATCCGCAAGGCGGAAGCGGTACTGGGGCATTCGCTGCGGGAGGGACGGCTGGACGTCGAGGTCGCCCTGCTGGCCTGCAGATGGCTGGGGTCGACGGTGCTGCAGCCCATGGGTGGCTGAGCCGTCGTCGTGCGGCGCGCACGATCTCGCCGGATTTCTTCATGCGCCCGCTATATGGTCCAGGTCACATCGCCTTCTTAACGTGGCGTTCACGCAAGTGAGTTGCTGCGTCAGCAAGGAGATCGACATGCACTTCGCCGCCCTTCCGGATGTACGCGCCGGGAACTTCCCCGCCGACCCCTGTCTTGCCGACGACAACCTTGGGCGGATCACCAACGCCGAGTTCCTCGATCTCGTGCAGAAGTACGCCGATCGGTTGTCGAAGGCCGGGATCGGTGTGGGCGATGTTGTCGCCGTGATGCTGCCCAACCGGCTCGAATTGATCGTGGCATTGTTCGCGGCCTGGCGGCTGGGTGCCGCGGCGACGCCGATCGCCCCGTCGCTGACCCCGGCCGAAGTGATATATCAGCTGACCGATTCCCGCGCTCGCGTACTGGTCTGCGCTGATGACGGCGAGTCCGGTGAGAACAATGCACCGCAGCGGCTTTCGGTGCCGGAGCTGGATCGGCACGAAGGCCGCGTCGGTGGCGTGGAGGCGACCGAGTTCTCGAACGATGCGCTGGCGTTGATCATCTACACCAGCGGTACCACCGGACGCCCCAAGGGCGTCGAGTTGACGCACGCGAACATCATGGCGATGGCCGAGACGATGGTCGCGGGCATGCAGCTGACCGCTGACGACCACAGTCTGCTGATTCTGCCGCTGTTCCACGTCAACGGCATCGTGGTCAGCGTGCTGTCGCCGCTGCTGGCCGGTGGCCAGACCACCGTCGCTGGCCGGTTCTCGCCACGAACCTTTTTCGAAAGGGTCGAGGCGGCCAGGCCGACCTATTTCTCTGCGGTGCCGGCCATCTACGCCATGCTGTCGGCACTGCCGGCCGAGATCCGGCCCGACACCACCTGGGTCCGATTCGCCCTCTGCGGTGCGGCTCCGATGCCTGTCGAACTGCTCGACCGGTTCGAGGAACGCTACGGGATCCCGATCTACGAAGGCTATGGCCTGTCGGAGGGCACGTGCGCGAGCACGGGCAATCCGCTCGACGGTGTCCGCAAACCCGGCACCGTCGGTATCGCGCTGCCTGGTCAGGAGATCGCCGTCGTCGACAGCGACGGTAACTTCCTCAGTGCGGGGTCGGTGGGCGAGGTCGTGATCAAAGGCCCGACCGTGATGCGGGGATATTTGGGTCGGCCCGAGGAGACGGCGAAGGTGATCGTCGATGGCTGGCTGCACACGGGAGACGTCGGTCGCATCGACGCCGACGGCTACCTCACCCTCGTCGACCGCATCAAGGACATGATCATCCGCGGCGGAGAGAACATCTATCCCAAGGAGATCGAGTCCGCGATGTACACCCACCCACAGGTACTCGAGGCCGCCGTGATCGGGCGAGCGCACCCTGTCTACGGCGAAGTACCCATCGCCTTCGTGTCCTATCGCGATGGCATCGCGGTCGAGCCGGAACAGATGCTCGATCTTCTCCGGAAGTCCTTGGCCGGCTACAAGCTTCCCGAACTGATCGTGACCGTCGACGAGATCCCGAAGAACCCCGTCGGGAAGATCGACAAGCGGACTCTGCGCGCCCGCTCGGTCGAAACGCGCCTCTGACTCCCCTCCGTTCCATCTCGAAAGACATCTGCCATGGGATTCACGAAACCCGATCTTCCGAACATCGACTACGCCGAATGGAAGACCCGTCCGCGCGGCGAACGGCTCCGCACCGTCGCGGAACACTGGGTCGAGCACGGCTTCGGCACCCCTTATGCCATCTACCTGCTCTACATCGTCAAGTGCGCCCTGTACGTCCTCGGCGCCGCAGCGGTAATCTCGCTGACCCCTGGACTTGGAGCGCTCACCGACATCACCTCATGGTGGACCGAGCCGATCGTCTACCAGAAACTGGTCGTGTGGACCCTGCTGTTCGAAATCCTCGGGTTCGGGTGTGGGTTCGGGCCGCTCACCATGCGGTTCCTGCCGCCGATCGGCGGGCTGGTGTATTTCCTGCGCCCCGGCACCCTGCGCCTGCCCCCGTGGCCGGGGAAGGTGCCGTTCACCGGTGGTGACGAGCGCGGCATCATCGACGTCGCGCTGTATGCGGTCGTCCTCGGATCCGGAATATGGGGGTTACTCGCCCCCGGTCATGGCGCCGCGCCGGTAGCCGGCAGTCACGTAGGCCTGCTCGATCACACGGTCGTCGGCGCTCTGGTCGTAGCCCTCGTCGCGCTGGGGTTGCGGGACAAGACGGTGTTTCTGGCCGCCCGCCCCGAGCACTACCTGTTGATGCTGATGATGTTCTTCGTCCCGTTCGCCGATATGGTGATCGGATTCAAGCTGGTCATGTTGGCACTGTGGTGGGGTGCGGCCACCTCCAAGCTCAACCATCACTTCGGGCATGTGGTAGCAGTCATGATGAGCAACAGCCCGGTCATGCGGATCAAATGGCTGAAGCGCAAGATGTACCGCAACCCGCCGCAGGACCTGCGCCCGTCACGGATCCCGGCCCTGCTGGCCCACGGCGGCACCATTGTGGAATACCTGGTTCCCGCCTACCTGGTCTTCCTCGGCCACGGCGGCCCGCTGACCTGGGCGGCGATCATCTTCATGGCGGTCTTCCACCTGCACATCATCTCCACCGTGCCGATGGGCGTACCGCTGGAATGGAACATCTTCTTCATCTTCAGCTTGTTCTACCTGTTCGGACACTACGGTTCCATCCATGTCTCGGGGCTTCGATCTCCGCTGGTGCTCGCGCTCATGCTGTTCTCCGCACTCGTTGTCATCCTTGGACATGTTCGGCCGCAATGGGTTTCGTTCCTGACGTCGATGCGCTACTACGCCGGCAACTGGGCCACCAGCGCCTGGTGTTTCCGCGGGGACGCCGAGCTGAAGCTCGAGCAGCAGGTGACCAAGAGCGCCGCGCTGCCGGTCACCCAGTTGACCAAGCTGTACGGCCCCGAGATCGCCGACATCCTGATCCAGAGCGGGATGGGCTGGCGATCGATGCACACCCACGGCCGGGCGCTCAACGGTCTGATCACACGAGCCGTCGACAACGAAGCCGACTACGCCATCCGCGATGGAGAGATTGTCGCCGGCCCGCTGCTGGGCTGGAACTTCGGTGAAGGGCATCTGCACAACGAACAGTTGCTGGCAGCGCTGCAGCGTCGCTGCCAGTTCGCGGAAGGCGAGCTGCGCATCGTCGTCCTCGAATCCCAGCCAATCCACCGGCAACGCCAGGCATATCGCATCATCGATGCCAGGACCGGAGTCATCGAGGAGGGCTACGTGCTGGTCGAGGACATGCTGGCCCGCCAGCCGTGGCCGGAGCCGGGCGATCTGTTCCCGGTCCATCCTCTCCGCCGCGACGACACCCGGGTGCCCCCGGCGCGTGTGCGATGACCACGGCGATCGTGGTCGGCGCCGGGCCGAACGGACTGGCCGCAGCCGTCACGCTGGCCCAGCACGGCGTCGACGTCACCGTGCTCGAGGGTGCCGCCACCATCGGCGGCGGCACCCGCTCCGGCGAGCTCACCCTCCCCGGTCTGCTGCACGACCACTGCGCGATGGCCCACCCCATGGCCGTCGGGTCGCCATTCTTGACCGGAATCGATGCGGCCCGATACGGATTGGAATGGGCGTGGCCGGAAATCGACTGCCTGCATCCGCTCGACGACGGAACAGCAGGAGTGCTGTACCGGTCCGTCGAAGAGACCGCCGCGGGCCTCGGCGCCGACGGCTCGATCTGGCGCCGCCTGTTCGCCGGCCCCTCCGCTGGATACGAGCTGCTGGCGACCGATTTTATGCAACCGCTCCTGCGGATACCGTCACATCCGCTGCGGTTGGCGCGATTCGGCATCCCGACCCTGATCCCCGCCGCCGCACTCGCACGGTTGTTCCGGACCGAGCAGGGACGGGCGCTGTTCGTCGGGAATATGGCGCACGGCTGGCAACCACAGCACCGGATCCTGTCCGCGGCAATCGGTCTCGGCATCACCACCGCCGGCCACCGCTACGGGTGGCCGGTCGCGGTGGGCGGCTCGCGCGCAATCGCGGACGCCATGGCGGCCGCATTGACAGATCTGGGTGGAAAGATCGTGACCGGCCTCTGGGTCGAGTCGCTCGACCAACTGCCGCCGGCCGACCTCGTGATATTCGATCTCGCCCCGGCCGCGATCGCCGACATCGCCGGTGACCGGCTACCGTCGCGGGTCTCCCAGGCGTACCGGCGATTCCGGCACGGGCCCGCCGCCTACAAGGTCAGTCTGGCCGTCGAGGGCGGCATTCCGTGGACCAACCCCCACGCCCGAAAAGCGGGAAGCCTGCACGTCTGCGGCAGCGGCGCCGACGTGGTCCGTGCTGAACGCGCAATCCATCGAGGCCGGCTTCCCGACCGGCCCTTCATCGTGGTCGGACAGCAGTACCTCGCCGACCCCACACGATCACGCGGAAACGTACACCCCATTGATCTGTATGCTCATGTGCCACAAGGATATTCGGAGGACGCCACCGACGTACTGCTCGACGCGGTCGAGCGGTTCGCACCCGGGTTCCGGGACCGCATCGTCGCGACCACCGTGGTCGGCCCCACCGCCATGCAGGCATACAACCCCAACTATGTGGCCGGGGACATCCTCACCGGCGACAAGAACATTCGCCAACTGCTCTTCGGCGGACCACGCATCACCCTGCGCCCCTACCATATAGCGGACCGGATGTTCATCTGCTCGGCCGCCGTCCCACCAGGGCCGGGAGCGCACGGGATGAGCGGATACAACGCAGCAGCTGTGGCCGTGCGAAAGTTCGCCGCCCCCACCGAGACACATGCTCCCTTCGGACCCGCACCTTGATGTGCTGCCGGCCACGTGGGCCAGCAGCCGAAGCCGACCGGCGCGCACACGAAGCAGATCCGCAATTTAGCGGTGGGGGAGTTGGAGATGTTCTTGACGAGCATGTCGCTGCCGTCGTTGCCACATGTGTGGATGCAGGTGTATACGCCGAGTGATGAGGTGGCGGAGGTGAGCACCGAACTCAGGGGGATTCAGAGCCAGGCTGATTCGCTGCGGCGGTAAGCCAATGAGCTGGAGGTGGCGCAAAACAGCAGAAGCAGGTGATCACCCGCTTGGGTAAGGAGATGTCACCGGCCAGAGCAGCTGCCGACGCCGTCAAGGATTTCGAAGCGATCATCGCCAAAGCCGAGGGTGCGGGCATCGACGCGTTGGTCGACGTGCGCGACGAACTCAGCACCTGCACCACTGCCACCAACCGTCGGCTCGCTGTCCGATCCGCTTCGGACTCGGCGGCGTGAATGCCCAGAGGTAGAGCGGCGGAGGCGGCCGCTGCACCGGCTGCTGCCCTGCGCCGTGTCTCGCGGGGTGCGACTGTCGTGGCGGCGGTGCGGCTGATGAGAGGGGCCGCGATGGAGCGGAACGCGGCCTTAGTGGTGTCCGGGACGGACTTGGACCCCCACGCTTCCGACCTGCGACGATGCCACAAGGTGTCAATGTGGACATCAAATAACAGCAGGTAGAACCGCTGCGAATTGTGTCCGGAGGGGGAGCTGACCCATATTCCCAACCTGGTGTATGCCTCTGACCTGCAACTTCCTTGACGCTGATCGGTGTGCGAAGCCGGATTGGCCGCCCCGAGATGTGAGCAGTTCGCGTTCAGCGGGTGTTACGTCGAGTGGTTCGGCAGCGTGGTCGCGAACGACTCGACGCCGCCGGGGCGGGAGCAGCCGATCACCCAGCTCCGTCGCGCCAGTGGTTTGCTGCTGACGGCGGCATCGTTGCCACCGCTCGCGGAGGCGCCGATCCGCCTGCCCGGCGGAGTTCAGAGAATGGCTTGCTCACAGGTGCGGCCGGTGTTTACTGGGAGGAGCGCTTCGGTCCACCCACCCTTCGATGGCGGTTGGAGGTGTGTATGCCGGTATGGCGACTGCGCGAATTTCGTGACGCTGATCTGGATCAGGCGATTCAGATCTGGGAGCAGAGCCGTATGACGACCGCGGA
>NZ_JBVJLS010000056.1:0-9936 GCF_055584605.1 Nocardia sp. NPDC102475
CACCGTCCGCGGGTGTTGGATCTGGCACATCTTCATAGACCAGGACCTCAGGCCCTCCGGTGCTGTGGAATCGCACTGCCTTCATGACTTGCTCCACCTCACTGTTACGACGACTCTTCCTCTTGCGCGTGCCGACTCGACTGAGTCATGCCCGGGTTCCGGCACCTGCAAGCGCAGGAACCTGTCGAACACAAAACCCGAATCATTTGGTCGTATTCCCTTGTGTGTCAGTATCTTTGGCGCTCATAACCAAAGCGAAAGACGACTCGCTCAGCCGTATTCGCCGACCTCAGCCAGCGAATCGGGTTGCCTACAAGCAGGAGATCGCTCAGGTCACAGACCAATTGACGCGGGACGCCGTCGCCCCGAACGACACATGCGCCCGTCAGCGTTCGGGGGTCGGTAGCACCTTGCCGTCCCTGATGTACGTGCTGACCTTTGCGGCATAGGCATGGATCGCCGACACCTGCGGCGCCAGATCCGCGGAGAGCTTCGCGACTTCGGGGCTGGCGAAGAAGTCGTCCCGCGCCGCGGCATCCGCGAAGCCCAGGATCATCGAGGCGTGGAACTGCTGGTCCACCGGGTTGTCGTGGGCGACGTTCGGGGTGTTCCAGAACGCCTCGATCCAGGGCGTGAAGACCTGCGTGCGCAATTCGCTCAGCTCTCCAGCGTCGGCGAGCGCCTGGGCGAGTTCTTTCACGCGCTTGCGGAACGCGCCCGTGCGGACGCCCTCGCGCCGGCGCAAGAACAGCCAGGCGTGCGCGCCGGCCTTCACACCGGGTTCGGCAACGGGGTACCACAGGGCCGAGTACGGCGGGCTCAGGTACATCACCGTGCGCCGGAACGCGTTGGCCTCGTCCTTGCCCAGGCGCTGGGTCTGCTTGCGACCGGAGAACAACGAGAACACGGACTTGAAGGTGATGTCGGCGACTCCGTCCATCTTGCGGTCGGCAGGGATGGCGGTCTCGATTCCGGGAGTGGCCGGCCACAGGCCCGGATTGGACTCGGCGAAATGGACCTGGCGGTTCTCTTCAAAGCCGGGGATGGCGGTGACGAACTGCGAGTGCTTGTTTGCCCAGTAGTCCATTCCGACCTGGCGGGGCTGGTCGTTGCGCACCCACGCCGCCCCCGCAGACGCGAGCGGCTTCCTGATGGGGCGCAGTGTGGTCGCGCGAGATGTCCTGGACATCAGGCGGCCACCTTCGCGGCGATGGGGGCGAACTTCTCCACATACTGGATGATGGCGCCGTGGCCGGAATTGAGGTCGGTGACGCCGACGGTGCGGGTCAGCGCGTACTCGGTGACGGTCAGGTCGGTGGTGCTCAGGGTAGGCATGGGATGCTCCTTGTTGTCGATTCGGGGTTCGGACACGCGTCTGGGCCTGGCTCAGCCGCTGGTGACCTGTGCGGGTTTAAGGTGGCTGACCAGGAACTCGGTCTGATCGGTGACCAGTTGCTCGAATGCCTCTCCGACGTAGAAGTCGAAATGGCCGGCGTCATAGTGGCGAACTTCTCCACGCGGCGCCTTACGGACGTAGCGTTCGGTCGGCCCGGACGGCGCGACCGAATCGGTTTTGCTGATGCAGAAGAGGATCGGCGCGGCGATGTCCTTGGCGACCCGGCCGGGCCGGTACAGGATCATGCCGATCAGGCTGCGGCCCGCTACGCGGTTGACCCACTCGTAGCCGTCGGCCAGCCTCAGCATTCCGGGCAGCGCGTCGTGCGCGGTCATCAGGCCCAGCTGGTCCGGCGGTGCCGCAAGCGGAATGGTGACCGGCTCCTTCCCGCGCGCCGCTGCCAGGAAGTCGCGGGCCAGGACGCCGCTCAGGACCAGGATCTCCCGTATTCCGAGCCCGTGCGCGCGGGTTGAAGCCACCCCGTCGGTGTAGGGGACCTGGGCGACCGCGGCACACAGTTCCGGATGCCGGGCGGCGACGGCGATGGCATGGCCTCCGCCCACCGAACTGCCCCACACCGCGATCCTGTGCCGGTCGACTTCGGGGAGCCCGGCCACGTACTTTAGGGCTGCGTCCCAGTCGGCCAGCTGCTCGGTCATGGACAACACCTGGCGGGGTTCGCCGCCGCTGTCGCCGAGATGGCGGTGGGTGAAGACCAGCACCGCCAACCCGGCGGCGGCGAACCGTTCGGCGTAGGGCGCGAGCCCCATCTCCCGGGTGGCACCGATGCCGTGCCCCATCACCACGACCGGCACGGGCGCGCCAGATGCGGTGGCAGGCAGGTACAGCCAGGCCGAGCAGTAGGAGTCGCCCGAAGTGAACTGCACGGTCCGGCGGTTGAACTTCGTGGGCGGCTGGTGGGTCATACCATCACTTCCTCTTTGTCGCTTGTTTCGATGGTTCCGCGTAGGAGGGCCGCGGCAGAGCCGCCGGGCTGGTGTAACGCGGAGGCGGTGACTTTCCGAGCATCCCCATTAGCCCCAGGCCGCGTCGTCGAACACCCGGTTCTACTTGCGTAATAGCCGGCGGTTTCGTCGACGTCGGGTGTGCCGACGGTGGCAGATGCCATGTGATGAAGGGCCATGTTCGTTCCTCGTGGGCTCGTCGTCATGCCACGCAGCGCTGGCGGATCTCCCCGATTCCCTCGATCCGGGTGACGACCACGTCACCGGTTGAGAGGTAGCGGGGAGGCGTTCGGGCCGCGCCGACGCCGTTGGGTGTACCCGTGAAGATCAGGTCTCCGGGGAGCAGCGGACACACCGCGGACAGTTCGGCGATCAGCGTGGGAACTGGGAAGATCAACATGGAGGTGCGGGACTTCTGCACCTGCTCGCCGTTGATCGTGCAGCTGAGCTCTAGATCGTCCGGATCGTCAAGTTCGTCCGGCGTAACCAGCCACGGGCCGATGGGGCCGAAGCCGGGGAACGATTTGCCCAGCCCGAACTGTGGAGCCGGTCCTGCGAATTGTATCTGCCGCTCGGAGAAGTCCTGGCCGACGGTCAGGCCGGCGACATACCCCCAGGCGTCCTCCTCCTTGACGTGGTGCGCCCGTCGGCCGACGACCACGACGAGCTCCGCCTCCCAGTCCACCGACTCGCTCGGCAGCTGGACGTCTCCGTACGGGCTGGCGAGGCAGGTGGGGAACTTGGTGAACGTCGGCGGCGCCTCGGGGAACGTCAGCCCCGCCTCCTTGGCGTGATCGCGGTAGTTCAGCCCGATCGCGAAGACCTGACGCGGCGCCGGAACGGGATTCCCGAGGGCGTCGGGGGCGATGACGGCGCCAGCCGTTTCCCCTGCGGCCGGGATCGCGTCGGCGGCCCAATCGCGGAACTCGTCCCATCGGTCGTAGATGGCCTGCGGATCGGACGAGAACCGTTGATCGCTGAGCCGAGCGACGTCGGCCGCGTTGCCCTCGGCGGTGACGACGGTGAGACGGTTGTCCACGGATGCCAAACGCATGTTCGCTCCTAAAGCGGGGATCGTCGGGTGCTGTCTGCCAACAGTCTCGACCACGGATTTCGACATGTCAACTAAATTCCGAAATTTTATACTGGTTTCGGCATCGCCTCGAATATGGTCTACTTAGACATGCTCAGTGGGAGACTGTCGAAGCCAGGCCGATCCGGAGCGCCGACGAGAGCGGAGAAGGTCTACGCCGACATCCGCAGCGACATACTCAACGGCCGCCTCGGCCCCGGAGAACGACTCCCGTTCGCCCAACTCGGCCAGCGCTACCAGGCAAGCACCGGCGTGCTGCGGGAGATCCTTCCGAGGCTCGTGGAGCAGGGCCTGGTGACTTCCGAACCGCAGTTCGGGTTCCGGGTCATGACGGTGTCCGAGGAAGACCTGCGCCAAATCACCGAGCTCAGAGTCAACATCGAGTGCGAGGCCGTGCGACAGTCTGTCGGCCAGGGCGACCTTGCGTGGCAGTCCCGCCTCGTGGCGGCCCATCACACCCTGGCCGCCACGCCCACGGCCGACTCGACGGGCGCCATCAACGAGGACTGGCTGGAAGTGCACTCCAGGTTCCACACGATGCTGTACGAGGCGTGCCCGAACCACCGGCTCCGTGGGTTGGCTGACTCCCTGCGGGACATCTCGGAGGTCTACCTTTGCTGGTCGAGCACCGCCGCCGGCGGTGCCCATCGGGACATCGCGGGCGAACACCGCCGGCTTCTCGACACCGCGCTCGCCAGCGACTCCAACCGTGCCGTGGCGGAACTCTCGGCGCACATCCAGCGCACGACGGACGCGCTGTTGGCATCCCGCCGCGCCTCAGTTCCCGACGAGAGCACGCCCCCTAGCCCGGGTCATTCATGATCGTTCGCGTGTCGTGACCGTGTAACGGCAGGAAGTGCCTGTCTCGCAAAGGACTCTGGACTTGCGAGGGTCCGAAGAACCATGACGTAGAGAGGCACTTCCTGGGTGAAGGTTAGATCGAGGCGTGCGTGGCCTGTTGTGCGGCAATATGATTGCACCGACGATGACGCCGCCGCCTGCTCGATGACCCGTTGCTTGTGCGCGATCCCGACGGGTTCCGGCGCTCGGCGCGCGCCGAGGACATCTACCGCCAGCTCACCACCGCCATCCCGCTACTCGAAACCCTCTTGGCAACAGAGCATTTCGACCCATGCACGTCAACACAACAGGTCAATATCGCCGGCACCGACTATGCGGTCCACACCTACGGCGATGCCATCGTCCGGCTGCTCCAATCCCAATCGCCGGACACGCCACTACGCTTCCACGGCTGGCGCCACGACGGCATCGACGAGCAGATCCGCCGCGGCGCCGTAGATCTGGGACTCTACGGTGGCTACGTACCTCACGACTTCAACGCCGAGCAGCTCGTGGCCGAGGAATTCAAATGCGTGGTTTCACACGACCGTCCACTGACCGATCGGGATGTCGTCACTCTCGATGACTATCTCAGCCTCCGCCACGTGGTGGTCGACGTCGCCGACGGCGGCCAACCCGACGTCGACTACCGTCTGACCGCCCTGGGAAGGCCCCGCCGAGCGGCCATCACCGTGCCGTACCACACCGTTGTCCTCCACATGCTCCCCGGAACCGACTTGGTGGCAACACTTCCCGGCCGACTCCTCCGCGACTAGGCAGAGACCACGCAAGTGTGTGTGCTGCCTGCGCCAGCCGAGATCGCCACGATGCCGTACCGGATGATCCGGCACCCAGCTTTCGACACCGACCGGCGGCACCGCTGGCTGCGGCAGTGCGTGCGGACAGCGGTCCTCGGTTGGTGCTGATCTGTTCGCAACGACACCATGTCCGAGATCTCGTTCTCCAAGGAATACGACCAGATCGAATATGGCGGGTTACCAGTAATCTCCAGCGGTCCCGTAAAGCGGTTCGGACCGGTGAACAACACTTGCGACTGGTCAATCCAGGGGACATGCCCTGTGAGGCGAATTGCCACGACTGCTCCGATGTAGCGGCAAGGGGAGATGTCGGAGGTGCCGCCTACTGTCGGGCGGTATGACGACGGAATCGGTTGGCCGCCTGTACCTCACGCGGCAAGCCCTCGGAGCGCTGCCGCCAGTGCTTCGCGGTATCACTCTCGATGTGGTCGAGGGGATCCCGGTCGCGGGTATTACACAAATCAGCGACTCCGGCTGGCTCCGCGCCGACGCTATCCCGGACGATGACGACGGCAGCGACCACAACAACTGGGTCGAACTACGCCTGCCACCCAACGCGGTTGCGGCATGGCTCCCCAAGAAATCTGAGCCCTCGCAACGGCGCAGGTTCCGCTAGGCCAGAGGTGCGGGTCGGCAGCCGGATTGGGTACTTCTGTTCCTCGCCCCCTAGTCCCATGTGGCGACTGCGTCTCGAAACCGGTTTCAAGACACGCAATGCGCCTCCCCGAGCCGCGATTCGCTTTCAGGTTTCTGGCCGCGCGTTGTTGGTAGCAGTGACACGGCTGATTCCGCCGCACCAGTCGCGACTGTCCGGGGAGATGTAGCCGAGTACATGCATGCAGTCGCTGAGGCGGGCAGGGATGTTGGCGTAGAGCAGGGGTTCCATGTGCGCTACGCGGTTGCGCAGCTTAACGATCCGCAAGAGCCGGTCGTGGACCAACACTTCCGGGGCGGTCGTGTTGGTGGCGGGGTCTGCTATGACGTGGGGAAAGGCGTTGCTCAGGGCGTGAGTCCACAGTGCTTGCAGACCAGCCTTTTTGGGGTCCGCTGGTGGCAGGAGTTTGCACCACAGTCCGAAGGTCAGTTGGGCGAGGATGTCGTCGTGACAGATCGGTGCGCTGTGGCGAGGGTGTCCGGGTTCTCTACTGCCGCAGGCGGTCTGAGCGCGGGTGCGGGCCTGGACCAAGGCGTTGGAGACCAGTCCGGCCAGCGGTGCGGCCGGCCTTGTGGTCCATTCCGGCGTGTAGGGCTGGCCGGTTTTGAAATCTCGTCCGCGGGTGGGGTTCCACTGGCGTAGCTGCTCGTCGATTGCGTTGCGCACAACGACTTCGACTACGCCGAGGACTTCCTGCAGGGCCGCTGCTAACTGAAGGTTCCACTGGTACAGCGCAAGAGCCAAGTCGCTGTCGCCGGAAGAGGCGTGGACGAAGGGCGCCATACGGGGGCCGCTCAGGTAGCGAGTGACATTTGAAGTCACCGTCGGGCGTGCAGGCATCAGCAGATCGTTGCCCATCGCCGCCAGGTTGACAAGGCTGCCCCTTATCGCACTTGTGGTAGGAGAAGTGCCGTTACGGGGGTATTGTTGGGATGAATGCGGGAGACAAGAGCTGCCGCGCAATCACATGGGAACGCCCCGGAGCCGATGCGCTCCGGGGCTTCTTTTGTTCCGCCACGGCTGCTGTTACCACGCGGGCCCCTGTAGGAGCAGATCGCGTTCGGGGCCATTTTCATGAGCCTTCGATGTTCGAAGTCCCCTTCTATCGGGCTACTGAGCTGATCCATCCGCAAGGGCGGTGCAGTGCGGTGCTCAGGTTGTCGTCGGGGTGCGGGGGACGAGAGA
This sequence comes from Nocardia sp. NPDC102475, assembly GCF_055584605.1. Lineage (NCBI taxonomy): Bacteria > Bacillati > Actinomycetota > Actinomycetes > Mycobacteriales > Nocardiaceae > Nocardia > Nocardia sp. NPDC102475. The sequence goes on from NZ_JBVJLS010000056.1 coordinate 6,953, forward strand.
GATATCGAGTTCTTCGCTGCGACCACCGATGGCGAGGTGCTGGGTGGTCAGGTCGGAAAGGGTTGTGTCGGCGCCGGAGCGGCGGGTGTGCAGGGAGATGTGGGGTGGTTGTCCGCGCAGACCCGAGACGACGAGCACCCAGAGATGGGCCGGGTCGAGGTCGGCGTCGCCCTTGCTGTCGGGGTCGTACCCGATGCGGTCGACGACTTCCTGCAGGCTCGCGACGATTCCACGGAGTTTGAGACGTCGCGCCATCTCCCGTTCGGTGGCGTTGGTCGCGGCCGCCAGTTCGCGCCAGTTCGCGCCCTGCTGCCAGCCTTCCAGCAGCGCGGTGTCCATGGCTTCGCTCCAATACAGCTTGCCCGCTGCGGTGGCATGGTCGCGCAGCTGCTGTTCCCAGTCGTATTCGGGGTCTTCGCGTAGTTGCAGGCCCAGCAGTTCCACCGCCAAGCGCTTGCTGTTGCGTTCGGCCCGCCGCTGTGGTGGCAGCAGCATGTGGCAGCGGGCGCGGATCGCGCCGTCGGTGCGGCCGAACTGAGCTGCCAGCTCCAGTACACCCTTGCCCGACTTCACCTCTTCGACCAGAGCTCGGCACTCCGCGGTGAGCCACGGCTCCCCCGCCCGTGTGTTCGCGACCCGATCTGGTTCTACAGGTCATCTTCGACGTCACGTACAGGTGGATCTGAACGTCATGGGTGATCTGAAGATGTTGGTGCAGACGAATTTCGGCGTCACCTGGTTGTGATGGTGGTAGGTTGCGCCGCAACGTTCCGTGTGCTTGGTCCGGAGGCCCGGAACCTGTCTGGTAGGAGCCGTCGTTGCCGCCGCCTCGTCAGTCCAAGGTGGAGCTGTATGCAGCCATCCGGCGGGATTCGCGGGCCGGGGTGTCGGGCCGGAATCTGCAGCGTAAGTACAACGTCGGCTATCAGACGGTGCGGGCGGCGTTGCGGTCGGTGCTGCTGCACGCATCAGAGCTGGTCGTCTACGACTCCCGGACCGAGGTCGCCCGGCACGAACGGATCGCGGGCAAGGGACAGACCCGTATGGATCTGGATCACTACCTGGAAGGGCTGATGCGCAAGCCCGGCGCACTCGCCGGGGCGACCGCGTTGGAGCAGGCCCGCGCGATAGGCCGATTCACCCCAGCCCATGACGCGTGGTGGGCCGCGGCCCGCAAGGCGCACGGAGACCGTGACGGCACCCGCGCCCTGATCGAGGTGCTGCTGGTGCATCGGCACATGTCCCACCACCAGGTCGTCGCCGGACTGAAGGCCGCGTTGAAGGTCGGTGCGCTGGCCGCCGACGCCGTGGCATTGGAGGCCCGCAAGATTGCCGACACAGAGCCGCCGCGCGCGCCGGTGGAGTTGGATGAACCCAATCCAGTGTCGTCGCCGACCGCGCGCCGGGTGGCGCAACTACCACCCGACACTCGGCCTTTGCCGTCGGTGGCCGTCTACGACCAGCTGTTGCGTCACCCCTACCCACCCGCAGAAGGAACCAGTTCATGACCACCACCTCGAGCACGCCCCGGCGCCGCGGAATGACCGAGCAAGCCGCTGACGCCTCCATTGACCAGGCATGCCGGATGCTGCGACTGCCCTCGATCCGTCAGCAGTTCACCGAGATCGCCGACGGCGCCGAACGTGAACAGATGTCGTATCGGTCGTTTCTGGCCGAGCTGCTGCTGGCCGAGTGCGACGACCGCGCCCGCCGCCGCAGCGAGCGCCGCATCCGCGCGGCTGGGTTCCCCCGTGAAAAGTCGTTGCGGGCCTTCGATTTCGACGCCAACCCGAATGTCGACCCGGCGATGATCCATACCCTCGCCACCTGCAACTGGGTGGAGAAGGGTCTGCTCCTGTGCTTGATCGGCGACTTGGGCACCGGCAAGAGCAACCTGCTGATCTCCTTGGGCACCGAAGCCGCGATGAAGGGCTACCGCGTGAAATACACCCTCGCCACGAAACTGGTCAACGAACTGGTCGAAGCCGCCGACGACAAGCAACTCACCAAGACCATCGCCCGCTACGGCCGGGTCGATCTGCTCTGTCTCGACGAACTCGGCTATATGGCGCTGGACCGACGCGGGGCCGAGCTGTTGTTCCAGGTTCTGACCGAAAGGGAGGAAAAGAACAGTGTCGCTATCGCATCCAACGAGTCGTTCGGAGGATGGACGAAAACGTTCACCGATCCCCGGCTCTGCGCGGCAATTGTCGATCGATTGACCTTCGGCGGGCACATCATCGAAACCGGCACCCGAAGCTACCGGCTCACCCGAACCGCGCAAACCACGGCCCATAGGACAGCAGCATCGACGAACAACACAGCGAAAGATCCGGTACTCGAACCGCAAGGCTGACCGTCCCGCAGACCGCGGGTGACGCCGGGATTCGTCGGGAATCAGCATGTCAGACACGATGTTTGGAGTCATCGGTCGAGTCGTCGGTGACGCACCCGTCCAGCCATTTCGATGATCTCACCGCAACCATGCGCACATGTGATGCATTAGCTGTGCTGCCGCCTCGAACGGTTCCAAGTCCTGCTCGGCGGCGGCCCTGGCGACGAACTACCGCTGGCCGACTTCTGAATCCGGCCCTCACCGGAACATCGCCGATCCGGAAGCCGTTCGGATTCGTGATTCGGGTGGTCCAGGGCATGGTGGTGAAGAGCTCGAAGCTGTGGTCTATCGCAAACGACCCGTTTGCGTTGGGCCCGAGCGTTGTCGGCGCCTCGGCCAGCTGGCCGCACTCACCACGGCCTGGAACACCGCGCACCGCCTGGCTGACGGCGCAGGAATATCATTCAATCCCTCCGGAGAGCGGGGGTCCCCGAACTAGGGAAGCGGTGACGGCACCAGCCGTGCACGAGGTAGCAAGGGCGTGAGGGGCTGTTCCCTACCTGCCAAACTTGGATGAGACCAGTTGGTCTGTATATTTCCGGTAGGTGATGTAGGGCGAGATCAGGGATATCGAGCAGGTGACGTTGAG
>NZ_JBVJLS010000057.1:0-9119 GCF_055584605.1 Nocardia sp. NPDC102475
GGTCACGCTGGCGGCGACGCCGCCAGCACCAAGCCCGGTTATCGCACTACCGTCGCCGCGGCCACCCACTCACCTGAGTGCAGTTGCAGTATTAACCCACCCAAAGTGACCATCGACCCACTACACACGGTGGCGACGACGGTGTCGGGACGATCGAGCACCTGCCGCCGCAAGCCGGGCAGGCCGGTACCGAGAGTGCGTCCGAGAATGGCAGCGATGCTGTGATCGTCCCCGTAGCTGCAACATGGCAACTCGCCGCAGGCTCCCGGCACGACAACCTGACTGATGCGCTGGCCCGCTGTGAGCCGGCAGCAGACGAACGACATCGACCCGTTACGGGAATAGAACCAACGAAAAGCTCTTGACCTGCAAAAATCTCGCTCACGTAGCAAACGAAAGATCTACCAGAACCACAAACGCGCAGGTCAGAGCGCAAGATCGAACATATGGTGGGCCTAACGCTGTTCCTATCAGGACTCGTGGAACCACAGTTCACCGGCAAATCGCCGCTAGGCGTGGCAGTCCCGGCTTCGCTGCGCGGTCGCCCGGTTCCGCTGCAGCGCGGTGTGCAGCAGGTCGAGCGCGTGGTCGACGTCGGTCGCGGCGATGGCCCCGTATCCGACGATAAGGCCGTCGGGACCGTCGCCGATGCGATACCGGGAGATCGGGAAGATGCCGACGCCCTCCGCCCGCGCGTGAGCCGCGACGGCAGCCGCGTCGACACCGGGCTGGGTCCACGCCGACACGTGCAGGCCCACCGCCGACGGAATGACCGTCAGCAAGTCAGCGAAGCGCGTGGTCAACAGTTCGACTATCCGGTCGTGGCGGGCCTGGTACTCCCGGCGCATCCGCCGGATGTGTTTGGCCAGCATCCCTTCTTCGATGAACCCGAGAAGCGCGGCCTGCGCGGGCTGCGGCGAATGCCAGTCGGTCACGTACTTCGCGGCGCGCAATGCCGCGAAGAGCGGCGCGGGGGCGGCGACGAAACCGATCCGCAGCACCGGAAGCATGACCTTGGAGAACGTTCCCACGTAGATGACCCGGCCTGCGGGGTCGATGCTGTGCAGCGGCTCGAGCGGACGGCCACCGTAACGGAACTCGGTGTCGTAATCGTCCTCGATCACCACCACGTCGCGGCTACTCGCCCACTCCAGCAGCGCCCGCCTGCGCTGGGTCGACATCGGCATGCCGAGCGGAAACTGATGCGACGGGGTGACGTATACGATCCGCGTGTGATCGGGCAGCAGGTCGACCCGCATGCCCTCCGAGTCCACGTCGACCCCCACGACGTCGGCCCCGAGGCTGCGAAACAGCTCCCGCACAAGCGGATAGCACGGATTCTCGATCGCCACGCAGTCGCCCGGCCGCAGCAGCACCCGCCCCACCAGGTCCAGCGCCTGCTGGATGCCCTGCGTGATGATGATGTTGTCCGCGGTCACCTGCACGGCGCGCGAGACCCCGATGTGCCGGGCGATGGCCGCCCGCAGCGCGAGCAGCCCCGCCGGATCGATGGGCATTCCCGTGCCGATCGATGATGCCCGGAACGCCTGCGAGGTCAACCGCCGCCACGCCTCATACGGAAACAGCCGCACGTCCGGGATGCCGGGCCGTAGGTCGTACGGCGGCGCGTCGGTGAAGAAGCCGGGCGTGGGCACCTTGATGTCCACCCACGACGGCGACGGGTGGACCACCGCGACCGATGTGGGCACGGCCGGGCGACGCCGCTGCCGAGTGACCATAGTGCGCACGAAAATGCCTGCGCCGACCCGGCTTTCGGCCAGACCGTCGGCGACCAGTCGGTCGTAGGCGCCGGTCACGGTATTGCGCGACACCGCCAGCCTGCGCGCCAGTTCCCGGGAAGGCGGCAACGGCTGGCCCGGCGCCAGCCGCCCGTCCAGCACGGCGGCCTTGATCTGCCGGTATATCTGCCCGCCGAGGTCACCGCGGCCGGTGAGGCTCACATGCAAGTCCACCACAGTCGGCCTCAGCGCCGGGCTGACGACGAAACACAGGCAGGGTGGGTAGCCCGCCAAGCCTGCCCGGCGTCACACGGGGCAACCGAAAGTGCCGCGATCACAGGTGAATCCAGCCGAGCATGCCTGAGAGTAATCACGCATGCACAGGCGACGCAACTTCTCCGCTATACCGACGACGCCGGATGCGAAACTCGACGATTCCCTAACGCCACGGGTGGCGCGAGCCACCCGTCACCATCGGTGGTCGCGGAGTAGACCCAGGTCCAGGGAGACCGCGGGCACCAGATACGGAGCGACGCTGCCCAACTTCTCACAGGTTTCCTCGAATTCCCGGTCCGGCCGCGACTGGGCCACGATACCGGCGCCCGCGCGCAGCCACGCCGCGTTCTCGTCCTGGTACACCGCCCGCAACACCAGGGTCGCCTCCAGTGCACCGCTTTCCGAAAGTGTCACCACCGCACCGGAATACAGTCCGCGGGCAGCGTCGTGGCGGAACACGGCGTCGACGCCCGCCCGCTTCGGAATGCCGGACGCCGTGACCGCCGGGAACAACGCGTCCAGCGCATCCCACCGGGTCCGGTGCCGGGCGAGCCTGCCGCGCACCGTGGAGGCCAGATGCTGGACGCTGCCGCGCTCGCGGACCGTCATGAAGTCGGTCACCGCCGCGGAACCCGGTTCGGCGATGGAGCCGATCTCAGTGAACGACGTTCGCACCGACACGGCGTGTTCCACGATCTCCTTCGGGTCCGACTCCAGCTCATTGCGGGCGGCCAGGTCTGCCGCGACGCCCTGCCCCAGCGCCCGGGTACCCGCCAGCGGTTCGGTGGTGACGACACCATCGTCGTCGACCGACGCCACCAACTCGGGGCTGAATCCAGCCGCGGCCAGCCCACCGAGCCGCAGCAGGAACGACCGGGCGGGTGTGTTGTGTGCCCGGCCCAGGCGGTAAGTGGCAGGCAGGTCGACCCGGAAGGGCAGCTCGACTCGGCGAGACAGGATCACCTTCTGGTAGTCGCCCGCGGCGATCTCCGCGACAGCCGTCGCGACCCGTGCACGGTAGCCGCAGACGTCGATGCGCACGTCGACCGGATGCGGTGTGGGCAGCGGCTCGGCCGGTGAGCGCAGCAGTTGCTCGATCACCTCGACGTCGGCGGCGGCCGCGCCGTCGACGGTGACCTCCGATTCGGTGACCGTCACCTCGATTCGCGGAATGATCATGTGCGCCAAGCTGGTTCGCTCGGTGAGATACCGTTGCGCGCCGAACGCATCGGCGCAGAACTCGAAGGCGATCCAGCCGTAGGCGGTGCCGGAGGCTCCTGCGCCGCAGGCCACCCGCAACGAGTCGAACCCTCGCTCCAGCGCGTCCACGGGTCTGCCGGTCCAGCGTTCGCGAGTGGCCCCTCCGGCCGCGCTCACCCGCAGCTCGTCGGTGTCCAGCTCGACCCGGCCGAGCGGGTCGGCGGCGAACACCCATCGACCGGGCAGCTCGTAGACGACGTGGTCACCGAAGCGGCCGGAGCCGGCCAGCCGAGACACCGCGGTCACGGGATCGACCGCGCTCGTTATTCGGACGGATTCCGGGGTGGTCACATGGTTCTCCATCTTCAGGAATTCGGGTCCGCACCGAGCATGCGGTCGACGAGTTCGCGGATATTCGCCAGTGATGTCAGCGAAGCGATCTCGGTCTCCGGAATCGCTATGCGGTAGCGCTCCTCGATGCGTGTCGCGAGCTCGAGTTCGAGCAGCGAATCGACGTTCCATTCGTCGACGAAGTTTGTGTGGTCACCGATTTCGGTCGCGGGCACTTCCAACACGCGCGCCACCAATTGCCGCAGGTCCTGCGGGTCCACCCGCTCGGGGATGCTTCTTGTCATCGTTGCTCCAGCTCGAAATCGCGGTTTCCGGCGCTGCGTCCGACCGGAACGGATGCCGCCGCATGCGGTGCGCGCAGGTGTAGGGTCATGACCTCGCCGCCGTACTGATCGCCACAGGTGGCGTACACCGGGTGCCGGTCGCCGCCGTCGAACTGCGCCACCGCCGCCACGCACTGGAGCACTCCGAGCGCCCCCGAGCACTCCCCGAGTCGTCGGGTCAGATCCAGGACCCGAATCGGCGACCCGAATTCCGGCGACACATCCGCCGCTGTCAGCCACAATCGCGGCTGCCGGGCCGCCGTGCGGATGGCGGCGACCACTTGATCGACACCGTCGCTGTGGTAACCACCGCCGACCAACGCCCGGACGATTGCCCGCCGATTCGCCGCGTGCGCTGCCGATTCGAGGACGACCGCTGCGGCTCCGTCGAGGACTCGCCGACCTGGTCCGAACAAGCTGCGCACCGGTCCGGTGTCCGGTTCGACCCCGACGACGACCGCAGCGTCGGCCCGGCCGGCCCCGATGAGCGTTGCGGCCCACAACAGTGCGTCCAACCCGCTGGTCCGCCCGCTGCACAGGGTGATATTCGGTCCGCGCAGCCCGTGCCGGATCGCGATCCACCCGGCGATGGCATTGGACGACACGTGCGGCAGACCCAGCGGACTGAGTGCGGCAGTGGACTGCTCGGCGATCCGGTCGGTGAACTCGCAGACGCTGTCGAGGTTGCCGAAGTTGGAGCTGACCACGGTGGCTGTCGTCGTGTCCGCGCGATCGGTCGAGTCGGTGGCCAGGCTCGCGTCGGCGAGCGCCTGCTCAACCGCACGCAGCGCCAGTCGCGAGGCACGGTCCTTGTGTCGCATGTGCCGTCCCGTGAGGTCGGGTGCCGGCCCGGCTCCCGGCTCGATCGGATCGGTCGACAACAGATCGGCAGCGGTGTGCAGGCCCGTCACGGCGAGGCCGACTCCGGTGACCACGGTCGCCCGGCTTGTCATCGCGTCCCCTTCCCGATCACGGCGACCGCATTGATGCCCCCGAAACCGAACGCGTCGATCTGCGCGACGGCCGGGTCCGCCCGCACGACGTCGCGAGCCAGATGCAGCCCGGCCGCCTCGGCGATCGGATCGGTGAGACCCAGAATCGGTGGCACCATCCCGCGACGCATGGCGATGGCCGCGACGATCAGACTTAGCAGCCCGGACCCGCCGAGCGTGTGGCCGGTCATCGACTTGATCGCGGTCATCACCGGTGGCGCGGTGGGCCCGCCGAACACATCGGTCAGCACGGACGCCTCGACGGCATCGTTGAGTTGCGTTCCGCTGCCGTGCAACATCACCAGGTCTACATCGGCGGCGTCGATGCGGGCCCGTTCGTGGGCGTCGGCGATGACCGCGCGGATGCTCTCCCGGTCCGGCGCCGTGGCATGGCGGGCGTCGCAGTTCATGCCGACACCGAGCAGGCGTGTGTGTGGTGCGGTGTCGGTCCCGGCCCGGCGCACGACGACTGCCACCGCGCCTTCGCCCATGATCATGCCCGCGCGCGCGGCGTCGAACGGACGCAGCGCCTGCGGCGTCCTGGTCTGAACGCGGTCGATGGTGCCGAACGCGCTCTCGGTGATCGAGTCGGTGCCCGCGACCACCACGGTCTCGGCGAGGCCCAGTTCGATCATGTCGGTCGCCATTCCCAGCGCATACAGCGACGCCGCACAGGCACAGGCAACGGTGTGCACACGTCCGACCTGGGGAAGGTTCCGCAAGGCGGCAGAGAAGTCGAGTCGATCGGGATCGAGCACATCCCCGGTCTTTCCGCCGGTTTTGCGCCACCAGAGTTCGGCGGACCGCTGTTCCCGCAGGGTGGTTCCGACCACCACCGGATACCGCCCGGCAGCCGCCGCGAGGCCCGCGTCGGCCAGCGCCGCCTCGATCACGGCGCGCAGCCACTCGGTGGCGCGGAACGGCCGGTCGCCCGCTGCCGTGCGGTCGTCGACCTCGTACGCGTGGCACGTCCGGTATTTCGCCACGTCGAACGCGCGCAGCTTCGAGAGTCCGCTCCGCCGTGCGCACAGCGACTCGAAGATCGCTTCGGGCGTCTCACCGATGGACGCGATAGCCGCCATCCCGGTGACATCCCACGGCATCAGTTCGCTCCGATCGCCCGAAGCCGGTTTCGCGCGAGCTTGCCGGTCCACGTCGTCGGCAGCGCATTGACCAGCTCGATGCGGCCGGGCCGCTTGAACGACGCGAGTTCGGCACGCAGACATGCGATTACAGCGCGACGGACGGCACTGGGCTCCCGGTCGCCGTCCGCGACGACGAAAAGCACCGCCTGCTGCAGCCCGTGGCCGTCCGACACCCCGACCACGGCGCAATCGCGGACGCCTGCGACCGCGCGGGCGACACTCTCGATCTCGGCGGGTGCCACCTTGTAGCCGCCGAGATTCAGAAAGTCGTCGGCTCGACCGATGTAGTGGATCGGGCCGCCGCGGGCGCGCCGAACAATGTCGCCGGTGTACGCGCCGCCGTCGGCGAAGGTTTCCCGGGTCGCCTCCGCCCGGTCGAGATACCCGGCCGCGACGGATGGGCCCGCGATGTGCAGGCGGCCTTGCACCTCGTCCCCGTCGAGAATCTCGCCGTCCTGGTCGCGCACCGTGACCCGCACTCCGGGAACGGGCCCGCCGATGGTGCCGGGACCGGGTTCGGCGGGTGTCGTTGCCAGCATGATGTACAGCGCTTCGGTCGTCCCGAGGCTGTTCACCAGCGGAACCCCGAGTCGCCGCATGACCCGTTCGCTCAGGTCCGCGGGCAGCGCTTCGCCCGCCGAGACCGCCAGGCGCAGCCTGCTGTCGGGGTCGTGGAACGATTCGGCCAGCGCAGCGTAGAGGCGCGGCACCGAGAACAGCACGGTCGGACGGTGGCGGCGCAGCGCGCTCGCCACGACCTGGGCGTCCACCCCGCCGTTGAGCAGCACGGTCGTCGCACCCGCGCGCAGCGGTAATAACAGGGAATTGCCGAACCCGTACGCGAACGAGAGTTTGGCCGTCGACAGCACGGTGTCGCTTGGAGCCAGCGCGGCTATCCGCCCGAACCCGGAAGGCACCCATTGCAGCGCGCTCGCCCGATGCGCGACCCCCTTCGGCACGCCGGTGCTGCCCGAGGTGTACTGCACCAGGGCTTCCTGATCGGGCAGCCACTGCTGCTGCGGCGGTAGCGCGGCCCGCTCGTCGGAGCGCCGTTGCCGCAACATCGACTCGCGGATGTGGTCCCCGTCGAGCTGCCCGATATCCGGCAGCACCGCGGCAAGCCTGTTGCGACGCGTCCCGGGGACGTCGACGTATCCGAACTCAACCCCGGCGTCGGCCGCGATGAACGCGATCTCCTTGTCCGACAGCGCCGGATTCACCGGGACCGCTGCGCAGCCGTGCCACCACAGCCCGAGCACCGCCACCACCGTGGCAACCGAGTCGTCCGCCAACACCATGGCGCGGGTGCCCGGCACGACTCCATTGTCGGAAAGCAGATTCGCGAATGCGCCCGCAGCCTGGAACAACTCGGTGTAACTGACCTCGCCGAGATCGGAATCGATATAGGCGGGCGCGTCTTTTCCGGGCGAATCGAGGTGCCTTCCGACGAAGAATTCGACGAGGTTCACCGGTGCACCCCACCCGAGCCCTCGACGACCGCCAACGCGTCGCCAAGGGAATCCAGGCGCGCGATCGAACCGTCCGAAAGCGTAACCGAGAATTCGCGTTCTATACGCGCGAGTATTTCGGCCTTTTCCAGCGAGGAAGCGCCCAGATCCTCGTAGAAATGCGCCCACACGTCGACACCATCGACATTCATCTCGAGCACTTCGGCCGTAATGGCGCGAAGCCTGTCACAATTACTGCCGCCGTACCACTGTTCGGATCCGACCATATTGATATCCTGACAATTATTCTTTCCAGCATGGACGAGGCACTCGGAACACGGTCGTGCACCGGATCGGACGGCGTTTTTTCCCGGGGCGGTGGACAAGAATTCGCCCACCGGTCCGTATTTTTTTCCTCGTACGGATGCACCATATATTTCCGAACCTGCAGGGAAAAGTGCCAATATCGACGAACCGCAGTGGTCCAGTCGCGTGCCGATGAACGCGAGGGCCCCGGTTGGAGGCGATGTCGCCGCGATCAACGCCGAGCAGTCGCAGCCGAGGTCACAGCAGCGAGCGGACACACTCCGCAGATCGTCCTGGCCGACCTGTCGCGACTCGCGGAGCTGCTTCCGCTGCTTGATGGCATCGGCTCCGGCGCGAGTGGTGGACGTAGCCTCCGCCGGGCAGCAGGAGATCGCCCTCGACGACCCGACCCCCGAGCACGACTACGACGTGTACACCGCCTACTGCCGCGCCGAGCTGGCCATGATCATGGCGACCATCGAGTACGCCGAGGAACTCTCCGGGACCGGAGTCATGGTGAACGCCCTGCACCCGGGCACGCTCATGGCGACGACCATGGTGCTGGAATCTGTAGTCACGCCGATCAGCACGGTGGCCGAGGGCGCGGACACCCTCGAGCGCGCCACGTTCGATCCGGATAATCGCTAGGTCGGCTGGAGCTACTGCTCCATGGCCGTAGGAGCGTTCGTGGGCCGGGCCGGTGCGATACCCCTGCACGGCACCGAGCGCGAATAACTCGGCGTTTCGGTGATCGCCGAGTATTTCTGCAGGTCGTGCCGATGTGGCACACCATCTTCGCGGGTCGAAAGGGCGATGGTTATTCGCGGCGTGGGTGGTCGGGGTGTGGGTTGTTGATCACCTCCCGCGACCACGGCGTCGTCCCGCCCGGTGTTGGGCTCCGTGGGGTCTCGCCCGGTTCATGTTGTCTACTGCCGATCGAACCGCCCGGGATCCGGCTGCCCTGGCCCAGCTCCGAATCGCCGTTTCGCGCAGGTGGCTGATTCGGCTCCGTCCTCGGCGTGGTCCACGGTGTCAGCAGTGCCGGGTCCTGCTCGCTCGCGATGACATCCGCGGATCCACGCTGAGCATCCGACCGCGAATCGTGCTCATGTGGCCTGCTACCGATCAGGCCACGCCGACGTCCCGAAGCCGGTGGGTCATCCCGCCGCGGGAGATCGACCTCGAGGCCGGGCGTGACCCGCGGTGGCCGCTTGGTGGTGACGTACTCATGAATCACCCACTGCGCGAACCGACCGCCACCCCATGAATGTCCGCCTCCGCGAACCCGACAGCAAGCGCCTCCTCATCGTTGAATACGGTCTTGGCTTCATTGCCGAAG
>NZ_JBVJLS010000058.1:0-8774 GCF_055584605.1 Nocardia sp. NPDC102475
TCCGACAGCACAATCTCGACAGCAGAAGGCCCACGATGCGACACACAAAATAGGTTACATACTTACTTGCCTAATTTCAGGCGCGACACACTAGTGCCTCGTCAAGCAACTATCGGTAGGTAATCGGGTCGCCGGATTTGGAGTTGATGGCGAAGTCGCGTTTGGGTCGGGCGTGCTGGTTGTACCAGCGGATGTAGGCGCCGATCGCCGCGTCTTGTTCGTCGTGGCTGTGGTGGTCGGTGCCGTTGAGCGCGATGTAGCGTAGTGCCGCGAATTCGGATTCGATCCAGTTCAGCCACGACGAATAGGTCGGCAGGTACACCAGTTCGACGTTGTTGGCCGCGGCCCAGGTGCGGACCTCGGGGTGTTTGTGCGGACCGAAGTTGTCGGCGATGAGGTAGAGCCGTTCACCAGGCCAGCGTGCGCGCAACGACTTCAACAACAACAAGAACTCGCGCCACCGCTTACGGCCTCGGATGCGGTGGTGAAGTTTGCCGGTGGCCAGGTCCAGAGCGCCGAGCAGGTGCCGCACCCCTTGCGTGCGCCGATAGGTCGCGCGCAACCGTCTCGGATGTCGACGCGGAAACCAGCCACGACCGGCCCGGCGTTGCAGGTTGAGTGGCCCGAACTCGTCCACACAGATCACGCGCCCGTCGGCCGGCCGTTGGTCGTAGAGGTCCAGGACCCGGTTCATCTTCGCAGTGAACTCGGGATCGGTGCCTACCTTCCAGGTCTTCGTGGACTGCCGCGACACCCCTTCGTCTTTGAGAAGCTTGCGTAACGTCTCACGACTGATCTTGGCGATCTTGTTGATGATCAACACTTCTCGCAGCTTGGACAGACTCCACGTCGAAAACGGCCATCCCAGATCCCGCGGGCAGCATCGAGCGATACAAGCGATCCGCTCACGCGTCGTTCGATCGACCTTCCTCGGCCTGCCCGCGCTCGGTTTTGGGTCCAGAGCCTCGAACCCCCGTTCATATCACCGACCACGAGTCCACGATCAACCCGACACCCGGTTATAGCGGCCACTCACTTGGACGAGGCACTAGCTGCGCCGACAGGTATATGGGTTTCCCGGCACAGACGAACTATGCCCGCCCGGCAGCGGGGCGTCCGTATCGACCACGCCTCGCGGTCGCTCCGCCCCAGAGGCGCTTCGGGTACCCCTGAAGCACGGGTTATTGCAGTTCAGAGACCGTTTCCGTGGCTCTCTTGCTTGATCGCACCACCGACCTCGTGCAGTGACGCAAAAAAAGTTCAATGTGATTGAGTTCACCCTCTAGACGCATATGGCTCAATGTCATATTCTTCTTGCCATCATGCCATACGGTTCTGGGGGTGGTCACGATCACACCACGTGTCCCCCGAGGCGTGGCCATCGGTCATAAGCACATCCAGCATCTAGTTGAGCGTTCGTTCACTCGGAACCAATGAAGGAGACATCAATGGGCAGGGTTGCAGGCAAGGTCGCTCTGATCACGGGCGCCGCGCGAGGACAAGGACGTAGCCACGCGCTGCGCCTGGCTGAGGAGGGCGCAGACATCATCGCGATTGACATCTGTTCGCAGATCGACGGTGTCAACTACGGACTAGCAACTCCCGAGGACCTCGCAGAGACCGTTGAGCTGGTTGAGAAATTTGGCCAGCGCATCCTTCCGATTCAGGCCGACGTTCGAGATCTGAGCGCAATGAAGGCGGCGGTTGACCAGGCTGTCAACGAGTTTGGAAAGTTGGACATCGTATCGGCAAACGCCGGTATCTCTCCGCTCGGTCCGCTACCTCTGCACGTCTTTCTGGACGTTGTGAACGTGAACCTCTCCGGCGTGATCAACACAGTCACCGCCGCAATCGATCACCTTTCTGCTGGGGCATCCATTGTCGTCACGAGTTCGGTCGCCGCGATGATGAAGGGCGGCACGGAGGGGCAGGGGCCCGGTGGCAGTGGCTACACATTCGCCAAGCGGACGCTCGTCGACTTCGTCAAGGACCTCGCACGAACCCTGGCGCCGCACAGCATTCGGGTCAACACCATCCTCCCTACGAATGTCAATACGCCCATGCTGCACACCGAAACGATGTACCGGCTGTTCCGTCCCGACCTCGAGAATCCGACTCGCGAAGAGGCTGAGGTCGCGTTCGCGACGTTGGCACTTATGCCGATCCCTTACGTGGAGCCGAGTGACATCAGCGAGGCGCTCCTCTACTTCGCATCCGATGAATCCCGTTACGTGACCGGTCAGGTCCTGGCTGTCGACGGCGGCCAGTTGCTACACGACATCGTCCTCGGCTAGATGAATGCGATCACTTCGGCTGATCGCGTCCCGGCATCTCCTGCACTCGACCGCCGAGCCGGCGTCGATGACTCATACCGGAAGAAGCACCAATGACTGAAGCACACCAGACGACAGCGACTCTCCAGGGCGAGTCGCGGTTGTTCATCGATGGCAAGCTCGTCGAGTCGAGGTCCGGAAGGTACTTCGACAACATCAATCCCGCCACGGAGGAGGTTCTCGGACAGACTTCCGACGCCACTCCCGAAGACGCTCGAGACGCGATTGCCGCTGCACGAAACGCATTCGACAACTCAGCGTGGGCGACCGATCGGGAACTCCGTAAGCGATGCCTCAACCAACTGCAGGCCGCGCTCGAGTCCGAGCGAGAAGAATTTCGAGCCGAGTTGGTGGCAGAGGTAGGAACTCCGGTTCAGCTCACATACGGTTACCAGCTCGACGCGGTACTCGATGAGGCCCTGAAGTGGCCGATCGAGTTCATCGACGAGTTCCAATGGGAACGACAGATCGCAAATGGACACAACTTCGGCTCCAACAGCCACCGGTTCGTCTGGAAGGAACCTGTTGGTGTTGTCGGTGCGATCGTGCCGTGGAACGCACCTCTGGAAGTCAGTCTGAACAAGGTGGGTCAGGCTCTAGCGACTGGCAATACGGTCATTCTCAAGGCCGCGCCGGATACGCCCTGGAACGCGACTCGATTGGGGCGCTTGGTCGCTGAGAAGACCGACATTCCGCCCGGCGTTTTCAACGTCATCGCATCGTCAGACAACCTTGTCGGTGAAGAGTTGGTGATCGACCCAAGAGTCGATGCAATCTCATTCACAGGCTCCACTGCGGTCGGCAAGAGGATCATGCAAAAGGGCGCCGAGAGCGTGAAGCGAATCTTCCTCGAGTTGGGGGGGAAGTCGGCCAATATCTACCTGGAGGACGCTGATTTCGAAACGCAGCTTCCCACTACGACTTTCGCCTGCCTGCACGCCGGGCAGGGATGTTCCTTGCCCACCCGCGTGCTGCTTCCCCGGTCCCGCTACGACGAGGGCATCGAACTGATCAAGGCAGCATGGGAAGCCGTCCCCTACGGCGATCCCTTGGACCCGCAGAATATCTGCGGTCCCCTGATCAGTGCGAAGCAGCGCGAGCGCGTGCTCGGTTATCTGGACAAAGGCGTTGCCGAAGGAGCGACCCTCGTCACGGGGGGAGGGCGTCCAGAACACCTCTCTCGCGGCTACTACGTGCAGCCTACGGTATTTGGTGATGTGAACAACGAGATGACTATTGCGCGCGAAGAGATCTTCGGTCCGGTTGTGGTCGTCATTCCCTTCGACGACGACGACGACGCTGTACGCATCGCCAACGACAGTATCTATGGATTGGGCGGAGCGGTGAGTGCAGCCAGCGACGAGCGCGCCCTGGCCGTGGCACGCCGTTTGCGCACCGGCACAGTTCAAGTCAACGGCGGCAACTGGTATGGAGCAGACTCTCCGTTCGGCGGCTACAAGGCCAGCGGCGTCGGCCGGCAGAACGGTCTCGAAGGCTTCGAGCAATACACCGAGACCAAGTCGGTCGCCGTCGAGATCCGATAGCCAGCGATCCTCAAATCGCCAAGATATGACGTAGTTATCTGTCGTTTAACGGATCACCGCCTCTGCCGCTGAGTACCTCTGCGTGACCGCGAAAACACGCGGGAAGACCAGCGTTATCAATAGAACCATTTCTAAAGTCAGGAGAAGACCACGTGACTGACACCACGACCTTGAAGTCGGATGTGACCGTGCTGAGGCATGGTCTGAACCGAGCCACTTGGGGCGACGACACCCCTCGCTACTGGACCCGGATGAGTGGAGAAGTCGGACAGAGAACGGAATCTGGTGTCTGGCTCACCTCTACAGACGCAGTCGAGTTCGCCTTTCGGCATCCTGAGATCTTCTCGTCTCGGCCTGATGCCGCTTTCTACGGTTCTGCGGGTGGCCTCATTCCGCTACAGATTGACCCGCCAGATCACCGCCGGTACCGTCGCATGCTCGAACCACTGTTCTCGCCGAAGCGTGTGGGACAGTTGCGTGAAGAGATTGTCAAGCTCGCCAATCAGTGCATCGACGTGTTCGATCAGCGCCCGTCGTGCGATTTCAGCACCGAGTTCGCTCTGCCGTTTACCTCTGGCGTATTCCTGAATCTTCTCGGGCTCCCACTCGAGGGTCTGGATAGCTTCATCGTCCTCAAGGAGAATGTGATTCGGCCCAGCGCCGATACCGAGGAGGAAGCGAATGCGATCAGGACCTCCGCCGGTGCCGAGTTGCGCGAACTCTTCTCGTCTCACTTGGACCTACGCAAGTCGCAGCCGACAGACGATCTCTTGTCGTACTTTGTACGATTGGAGAACGACGGCGAGGTTACACGAGAAGAGACCCTCAATATGTGCCATCTTCTCTTCATCGCTGGCTTGGATACCGTATCGGGCACCCTCGAGTGCATGTTCGCAGACCTTGCCCGGACGCCCGAACTGCGCGAACAGATCGTGGCGGACACTGACGTGATCCCGACCGCCGTCGAAGAGTTTCTTCGGTGGATTGTCACAAGTCCCATCGCTCTTCGAATCGCGGTCGAGGACGTTGAAATAGACGGATTCAAGATCCGTAAAGGCGAGGTGGTTTACATCCTGCATGCCACACCCGGCTTCGACCCTGCTCGGGTAGCCGTACCCGAACAGATCGACCTTTTGCGTGAAGATAACCCACACGCCGCTTTCGGTCTTGGTATTCACCGGTGCCTCGGTTCCCACCTTGCTCGACTCGAGCTCGACGTTGCTTTGCGTGAGTGGCATGCGCGAAAGCCGACGTACACGCTTCCGGCGGACTACACGGTGCAGTACACGCCTGGATTGCGTGGCGTTGAGAACTTGATTCTGAAGTTCTAGGTTTCGTTCGACCCATCGGCCTTGCACGTCAGATCGGATCAGCTGTTAGGGGACCAAGACCGGCCTAGTTCGGTGCCCCGCAGTCGACATCGAGCAGAGAAGGAGAACCCTATGAAAATCCTCGTAGACGCTAAAGTGTGCGCCGGGCACGCTCGGTGCCACTCACTTTCACCTGAGCTCTACGACATCGACGACGACGGCTACAGCACTATCACTGAGCTCGAAGTCCCCGTCGAGCTCGAAGAGAATGCTACTCAGGGCGCCAGAGCATGTCCTGAGCGAGCCATCACCATCGTATGACGAAACTTATGAGGTACGTACTGACTGTCGGCGTTCGAGCGAGTTATAAGTCGAAAGTTGCTGGCCGAATCGGCCGAAACCCAACGTCAGGGAGCAAGAGATGCCTCATGTTGTGACTCAATCCTGTTGCAAAGACGCCAGCTGCGTGCCGGTCTGTCCAGTAAATTGCATTCATCCAACTCCCGATGAACCCGGATTCGCCACCGGCGAGATGCTCTACATCGATCCGGACGTGTGCATCGACTGCTCAGCATGTGTGACAGCATGCCCGGTAAGTGCCATCGTGGCGGACTACGACCTAGAAGATGCTGATCTTCCGTTCGTTGATATCAATGCGACGTATTATGAGGAACCCTCACATCAAGGCTATTCCACTACACCGGTAGTCGCCAATAAACGGCGATTCGAACTGCATGAAAGAGGTCCGCTTCGTGTAGCGGTCGTCGGTTCTGGCCCAGCTGCCATGTACGCAGCCGAGGAACTTCTCACTCGCCGCGGATTGGAGGTTGAGGTCGACGTTTACGAGCGACTCCCCGTACCGTGGGGTCTTGTTCGTTTCGGTGTTGCGCCTGATCATCAGTTGACGAAGTCCGTCACGAAGTTGTTCGCGAAGACAGGTTCGCGTCGTGGTCTGTTCTTTCATTTCAATGTCGAGATCGGCACTCACCTCACGCATGACGAGTTACTCGAACACCACCACGCCGTCGTCTACGCTACGGGCGCGCCGCGCGATCGACGTCTGGGGGTGCCCGGAGAACTCCTCGAGGGGAGTCACTCGGCGAACGAGTTCGTGGCTTGGTACAACGGCCACCCCGACTTTGCGGATATGAGCTTCAACTTCGGGGTCGAACGTGCAGTTGTCGTCGGTACCGGCAACGTCGCCCTCGACGTAGCGCGTGTACTCGCGAGCGACATCGATTACCTGACGACGACCGATATGGCGGATCATGCGCTTGAGGCTCTGAGACATAGTCAGATTCGAGAGGTCGTTGTTCTCGGAAGGCGGGGCCCGGAGCATGCCGCATACACGCTGTCCGAGCTTGTCGGTCTCACCAACTATGACGTTGCCACGGTGCCGGATGCTCTCTCTTCGCCCGACCCAAAGACACAGTTCTTGAAGCAGGTTGCTGCGCAACCTAAGTCAGAGGGCCGGCGACGAATCGTATTTCGATTTCTATCGTCCCCGTTGGAGCTGGTCGAGCACAGTGGCCGCGTTCGAGCTGTGCGAGTTGTACGTAACGAGCTCGTGGATGGCTATATCACTCCGACAGATAACGTCGAAGAGTTCGACTGCGGCCTGGTTCTCCGCTCGATCGGGAATCGCGGAATTCCCCTGTCTGGCCTGCCATTCGACCAAGTTCTTGGCACGTTGCCGAACGTCGCTGGTCGCGTTGTCGATTCAGCTACGGCGGAACCCCTCGTCGGGGTATATGCCACTGGATGGATTAAGCGCGGGCCGTCTGGCGTAATTGGCACAAATAAACAATGTGCGCAAGAGAGTGTTGAATCGCTATTGGCCGACTTCAGCAACGGGAAACTGCGAGTGCCTTCCCAGGGCCGCCCGCATCTCGATGAGCTCATCAGGCTGCGTCAGCCATCTTCATTTGGGTATAGCGGCTGGAAGGCGATAGACGCATATGAGCTTACGGCGGGACGCGAGGGTCGACGTCCGCGAAGGAAGCTTGTAGATGTGTCAAGGATGGTCGATGTCGCACTAGGAACATGTCCGACTCGATGAAGCGCCCTGACGAGTTCGGACGACTCGCCACGCACATCCTCACAAATGGATACATCAACGGGGAGGCGATCCGTCTCGACGGTGCGATCCGGATGGCCCCACGCTGGTCTTTCGTGGCGACCGTCGCGGATCGACGCTTCGGTCGCCCGCCCACGTCCAGTAAGCCGACGAAAGAATATCGACATGGCTGTTGTTTTGACCGAGTTCTCGGGCGGCGTTGCCGTCATCTGCATAAATCGTCCCGAGGCAAAGAACGCTGTCAATCTGGAGGTGTCTGAGGCGTTAGCCGACGCGGTAGACGAGTTTGAAAACCGTCGCGACTTGACCATCGGCATACTCACTGGTTCGGGTGGAACATTCTGTGCTGGAATGGATCTCAAAGCGTTTGCGCGTGGTGAACGCCCATCGATACCCGGTCGAGGATTCGGCGGCATCACAGAACGTCCGCCAAAGAAGCCGCTGATCGCTGCCGTCGAAGGATGGGCGCTCGCCGGCGGATTCGAACTCGCGCTGGCTGCCGACCTGATAGTGGCCTCCAGCGACGCCAAGTTCGGTATTCCTGAGGTAAAGCGTGGCCTCGTCGCCGCCGCGGGCGGTCTCCTGAGACTGCCAAAAATTTTGCCATACCCGCTGGCTATGGAAATGGCCATAACCGGTGATCCGCTGACTGCCCACGACGCCTTCAAGTACGGGCTGGTCAATCGCGTCACCGAACCGGGTCAGGCACTAGCGGGCGCCAAAGAACTCGCCGCGCGGGTGGCGTCAAACGGGCCCCTTGCCGTGCGCGCGACCAAACAAGTTCTCTCGATGGCCGCAAACTACACCGACGCGAGTGTATTCGTAGCACAGCGCGCGTTGACAGACCCCGTCTTCGCCTCGGCCGATGCGCAGGAAGGCTCACGGGCGTTTGCAGAGAGGCGCCCGCCGGTCTGGGTCGGCGCTTAGCCGCAAACGGCGGATCGCCGAGGCCGTGACCGGACCGAGGAAGTTCTCAGACAGACGAGTTTCACTCAAAACCAGAGCCGCTCAGTCGCTCTACATCTCCCAACCCTCGCTCTCACAGGCGATCCGAACATTGGAACGCCGTCTCGGTACAACGCTTTTCGACCGCACCGGACGTCGTCTCGAACTCACGTCGAAGTCCTCACGCCAATGGCACTTTGTCTCCGCGCGGATCACCATGCGCGTCTTGAGGAAGCGTAGCCCTCATTTCAACGCTCACGACCCTGCTTGTGACTGGTGGCACCACATCAGTCGAGCAAGGCCGAGTCCGGGAAACGTGACCGGGTTGTGATGTAGTGGCGGTCACCGGTGCTGGAGTAATGGCGTTGTTTCATAGCGTGATTCGTTCGAGACCGCACCCTTCATGGTTCAGTGGGGCAGCGATCGTCGGGTGGCCTTTCCATCTTTTGGCTCGGACCCGCGGGTCCGCCTGGGCCGATCCCAATGAATGAGACCGATCGGTATTAGAGTCCTTGTT
This sequence comes from Nocardia sp. NPDC102475, assembly GCF_055584605.1. Classification (NCBI taxonomy): domain Bacteria; kingdom Bacillati; phylum Actinomycetota; class Actinomycetes; order Mycobacteriales; family Nocardiaceae; genus Nocardia; species Nocardia sp. NPDC102475. The sequence continues at coordinate 8,727 of NZ_JBVJLS010000058.1, forward strand.
TGGCCTGGTGAGGGCCGAGAAGGGACACTGATCGACATGGCAGGACGC
>NZ_JBVJLS010000059.1:0-7155 GCF_055584605.1 Nocardia sp. NPDC102475
GCCGGGGTGGCCGGGTTGTTCGTCTCCGGCGCGCACGTCGACTGGGCCGGTATGTATTCCGGTACCGGAGCCCAGCGAATCGAATTGCCCACCTACGCTTTCCAGCGTCGGCGGTATTGGATGCGCGAAGGATCCGCCGGCAGTGGTGACGCTCGGTCGATGGGGCTGGCGACCACCGGACACCCTCTGGTTTCGGCAGTGGTGTCACAACCCGACTCCGGTGCGGTGATCCTGACCGGCCGCCTGTCGGTGCAGACGCATCCTTGGCTGGCCGATCACCGGGTGATGGGCACCGCGTTGTTCCCCGGTACCGGTTTGGTCGAACTCGCCCTGCATGCCGGGGAGCAGGTGGGCTGTTCGACTCTCGAGGACTTGGTCCTGCAGGCCCCACTGGTGCTGCCGGAGTCCAGCGGGGTCGCGGTACGCATTGTCGTCGGAGCCGACGACGAGACGGGCCGTCGAGCGGTGCGGATCTTCTCCTGCCCCGATGGGGATATCGATTCGGCGCCGTCGTGGACGCTGAACGCCGAAGGCGCGCTCGCCCAGGATGACCTGACGGCTGCTGTCGACCTCGCCTCGTGGCCTCCGGCCGGTGCGCAGCCGCTGGACGTCGATGATGTCTACGACGAACTGTTCGATGCCGGGTACGGGTACGGTCCCCACTTCCAGGGGCTGCGGGCGGCATGGCGACGCGGTGCGGAATTGTTCGCCGAGGTCGCGCTACCGGATCTACCGGAAGCCAACGGTTTCGGGCTGCATCCGGCGCTGCTCGATGCTGCTCTGCATGCCTCGCTCGTGGGCGACTTCATGCCCGCGGACGAGGCTGGGCTCGCATTGCCGTTCGAGTGGTCCGGTGTCACGGTGCACGCGGCGGGAGCCAACGCCTTGCGTGTCCGGCTGATCCGCGTCGGTGAGCATGCGGTGGCTGTGGATCTGGCGGACCCGACCGGCGCTGCGGTGGCGACGGTGCGGCAGCTGGCTTCCCGGCCGATTGATCCGGCCCAGCTCACTGCCGGCGCATCCAGTGCCGATAATGCGTTGTTCCAGGTCGATTGGACACCGATCGCGGTGTCCGACACCGAGATCAGCGCAGTGTCGTGGGCGGATCTCGGCGACGAGGTTCCGGCCGCGGTGGTGTTGGTCTGTCCGACGGCCAATGATCCCGCCGCCGTTCGTGCCGCGACTCATGACGTGCTGCGGGTGCTCCAGTCCTGGATTGCCGATCAGCGGTTCAGCGAGTCGGTGCTGGTGGTTCGGACCAGTGGTGCGGTATCGGTTGCCGGGGAAGACATTACGAACCTGGCCGGCGCTGCGGTGAGTGGTCTGGTTCGTTCCGCCCAGGCGGAGAGCCCTGGCCGGATCGTGTTGATAGACAATGATTCCGACATCGACGGGTTGCTCGGCGGGATTCTGGCTTCAGAGGAACCGCAGGTGGCCGTGCGTGGCGGGCAGGTACACAGTGCGCGACTCGCCCGAGCGGCCTCGAGTCCTGCGGCCGCTACAACTCCTAGTTCCGCTTTCGGTCCGGACGAGACAGTTCTGATCACCGGCGCCAGCGGCTTCCTCGGTGGGTTGTTCGCCCGGCACCTGGTCAACGCGCACGGTGTCCGCCACCTGCTGCTGTTGAGCAGGCGCGGTGAATCCGCTCCCGGCGCCGTCGAACTGCGCGCGGAGTTGCAGCGTTTCGGCGCCGAAGTCGAGTTCGCCGCCTGCGATGTCGCTGATCGTGGGGCGCTCGCCGAGGTGCTGGCCGACGTTCCCGCGGGCCGTCCGCTCACCGGTGTGTTCCACACGGCTGGTGTGCTCGACGATGGCGCCATCGCTTCGCTGACCGCGGACCGGATGGATACGGTGTTGCGGCCCAAGGTCGATGCTGCCCTGCATCTGCACGAACTGACCGCCGATCTGCCGTTGAAGGCTTTCGTACTGTTCAGCTCGGCGGCTGGTGCGTTCGGCAGCCCCGGTCAGGGCAACTATGCCGCGGCCAACGCTTGTTTGGACGCTTTGGCGGTGCACCGCAGGGCATCCGGGCGCTGCGGGCAGTCGCTCGCGTGGGGCCTGTGGAGCATGGACGGCGGTATGGCCGCGGAGCTCAGCGACCTCGACCGGCACCGTATGTCTCGTTCGGGCATGCTGCCGCTGTCGGAGGAACAGGGCCTGGCGTTGTTCGCCGACGCTGCCGAGATCGACGCGGCGGCTCCGATCCTCGCCCGTCTCGATCTGGAGAGCCTGCGCAGCGCGGGGTTCGCCGCGGCACTGCTTTCCGGCTTGGTTCCGGCTCGCCGCAAGACGGCCTCGGGCGCGGCCACGGCGCTACGTGCTCGTTTGGCGAACACCCCGGACAGTGAACGCCTCGATGTGCTCGTCGAAATCGTTCGGGGACAGGTCGCGGCGGTTCTGGGTCATCAGAACGCGAATGCGATCGCAGCCGACCGGGCCTTCAACGAGTTGGGCTTCGATTCGATCACTGCTGTCGAGTTCCGTAACGCCCTGAAAACCGTTACGGGTCTGCGATTGCCGGCGACTTTGGTGTTCGATTACCCGTCACCGCAGGCGCTGGCGAAGTATCTGGCCGACGAATTCACCGACCACCACACCCCTGACCGGCCAACAGATCTGTCGGACAACGATATTCGCAGAGCCCTCCAAACAATCCCCCTCACCCGGCTCCGCGATGCGGGGCTGCTGGATGCGCTCATGCAGCTCACACAGGGGCAGGAAAGCCACGGCGAGATCGATCAGAGCATCACGGACGAATCGATCGACGCGCTCGATATCGACGACCTGATCGAAATGGCTTACGACAACTCATCAGAAGACTGACGGAGCTGGAACGATAATGACGAAGCCCGACGACAATACTCAGAAGCTCGCTCAGGCGCTGCGTGTCTCACTCAAAGAGACCGAGCGGTTGCGTGCCCGCAACCGCAAGCTCGACGCGGCCCTTCGCGAGCCGATTGCGATTGTGGGTATGGCATGTCGGTATCCGGGTGGTGTCAGTTCTCCCGAGGATCTCTGGAAGTTGGTCTCCGACGGGATCGACGCGACGTCGGAGTTCCCGGTCAATCGTGGTTGGGATACCGATCGTTTTTACGATCCCACCGGCGAAACACCGAACAGCACCTACACCCATGAAGGTGGATTCCTGCATTCCGCAGGCGAATTCGATCCCGCGTTCTTCGGTATCAGCCCGAATGAAGCCGCGGTAATGGATCCGCAGCAGTTCCTGCTGCTGGAGACCACATGGGAGGCGTTCGAGCGGGCCGGTGTCGATCCTGGTTCATTGCGGGGGAGCCGGACCGGTGTGTATGTCGGCATGATGTATCACGACTACCCGGCCAACGCGAACTCGGGATCCATTGCCTCGGGCCGGGTTTCGTATGTTTTCGGTCTAGAAGGGCCGTCGGTCACCGTGGATACGGCGTGTTCGTCATCGCTGGTGGCGATGCATTCGGCTGCGCAGTCGCTGCGGTCGGGCGAGTGCGATCTGGCGTTGGCCGGTGGCGTGGCGGTGATGGCGACACCGGAGACCTTTGTGGAATTCAGTCGGCAGCGGGGGTTGTCGGCGGACGGGCGCTGTAAGTCCTTCGCGGACGCGGCCGACGGGGTGGGTTGGTCCGAGGGTGTTGGCGTGCTGGTGTTGGAGCGTTTGTCCGATGCGCGCCGCAATGGGCATGAAGTTCTTGCGGTGATCGCTGGTTCGGCTGTCAATCAGGATGGTGCGTCGAACGGTTTGACCGCGCCGAATGGTCCCTCGCAGCGGCGAGTAATCCGGCAGGCCTTGACGAACGCGGGCGTTTCCCCGGTCGAGGTGGACGTGGTGGATGCCCATGGCACGGGAACGACTCTGGGGGATCCGATCGAGGCGCAGGCGTTGCTGGCGACCTATGGGCAGGGCCGTGATGCGGATCGTCCGTTGTGGTTGGGGTCGTTGAAGTCCAATATCGGTCACGCTCAGGCTGCCGCGGGTGTGGGTGGTGTGATCAAGATGGTGATGGCGATGCGCCACGGTGTGCTGCCGCAAACCTTGCATGTGGATCAGCCGTCTACGAAGGTTGATTGGTCCGAGGGTCATGTGCGGTTGTTGACCGAGTCGGTGCCGTGGCCGGTGGTGGATCGGCCGCGTCGTGCTGGTGTGTCGTCGTTCGGTATCAGTGGCACCAATGCGCACGTCATCATCGAGCAGCCTCCGGTGGCCGAGCAGGCTCCGGTGGTGGACTCGGTAACGGTGCAGGCCGTCCCGGCGGGTGGGATGTTGCCGTGGGTCGTTTCGGCGCGCAGCGGGCAGGCTCTTGCCGGGCAGGCCAACCGTCTGGCGTCGCACGTTGGCGAGCACGACCCGGTCGATGTCGGTTTTTCTTTGGCGTCCACGCGTGCTGTGTTCGATCATCGGGCTGTTGTCCTGGCCGACAACCGTGATGATCTGCTCGCGGGAGTGCGGGCGCTGGGCCGCGCCGAATCCGTTCCGGGTGTGGTGACCGGTCGTGTGGTGCCGGGTTCGACGGGTCTGGTGTTCTCCGGTCAGGGTGCGCAGTGGGCGGGTATGGCCGCGGAACTGCGCTCGGCGTATCCGGTGTTCGCGGCGGCTTTCGACGGAATCGTCGCTGAGCTGGATCCGCTGCTGGGACAGCAGATTTCGCTGAGCTTTGCCTTGTCCGACGAGGGTTCGGTGGATGCGACGGTGTTCGCGCAGGCGGGTTTGTTCGCGTTCGAGGTCGCGCTGTTCCGCCTGCTCGAATCATGGGGTGTCCGTGCGAATGTGGTGACTGGTCATTCGATCGGCGAGGTCGCCGCCGCGCATATCGCGGGAGTGATGTCGTTGACGGATGCGTGCGTGCTGGTGGCGGCGCGTGGCCGGTTGATGCAGGCGCTGCCCATGGGTGGGGCGATGGTCGCTGTGGGTGCTTCGGAAGCCGATGTGGCGGCGTTGCTGGCTGGTGGGGTGTCGATCGCGGCGGTTAATGGTCCGTCGTCGGTGGTGGTCTCTGGTGTCGAGGACGCGGTTCTGGCTGTTGTCGAGGCGTGTGTCGAGCGTGGTTGGCGGACGCATCGTTTGCGGGTGTCGCATGCTTTTCATTCGGCGTTGATGGAGCCGATGTTGGCTGAATTCGCCACGGCGATAGCGGGTTTGGCATTCGCCCGGCCGAGCATTGCGCTGGTGTCGACGGTGACCGGTGCCCGGGTCGAGCACGAGATGTCGGATCCGTCGTACTGGGTTGGTCAGGTCCGGGAGACTGTGCGTTTCGCGGACGCGGTTGCCGCGATGGCGGATATGGGTGTGGCCAGGTTCGCCGAGGTCGGGCCCGACGCCGTATTGACCCCGATGATCGCCCAGACTGTCGACAACGGGCAGTTGAGCTCGGGGGCTGCGGTGGTGACCCCCGCCGTCGTCGCCTTGGCGCGTCGGGGTCGGGCTGATTCACCCACTGTGTTGCGTGGGTTGGCCGGGTTGTTCGTCTCCGGTGCCGAAGTGGACTGGGCGGGCTTCCATGCCGGGGCTCAGCGAATCGATTTGCCTACCTATGCCTTCCAGCGTGAGCGTTTCTGGCTCGATGCTCGCCAGGTGTTGGCGCAGTCGTGGCTGGGTGCCGAGTTCGGTGGGGTGACTGCTGTTGGTCTCGATGTGGTGGATCATCCGTTGCTTGGTGCTGTTGTGCCGCATCCGGAGTCGGGTGGGGTGAGTTTTACCGGGCGTTGGTCGCTGGATTCGGTGGGGTGGTTGGCTGATCACAGTGTGCTCGGGGTGGTGTTGCTGCCGGGGACCGGATTCGTCGAGTTGGCTGGTTATGTCGGCGGTTTGTTGGGCTGCGAGGTGGTGGATGAGCTTGTCCTGCATACTCCGTTGACGATGCCAGCCGAGGGCAGTGTCGCGGTGCAGGTTGTGGTGGCCGCTGCTGATGAGGCTGGTCGTCGGCGGTTGAGTGTGCACTCTCGATCGGCGGGTGAGGGTCCGTGGTCGCTGCACGCCGAGGGTGTGCTGGTCCCGGGCGAGGCGGTGGCTGATTTCGATCTCGCCGTGTGGCCCCCGGCGGGCGCGCAGCCGATGCCCCTCGATGGCGTCTATGACGAGTTGCTCGACCTCGGATACGGGTATGGCCCGTTCTTCCAGGGTTTGCGGGCGGCGTGGCGGCGCGGTGACGAGTTGTTCGCCGAGGTCGCTCTGCCCGACCCGCAGGAGGCCGCGGGTTTCGGGATCCATCCGGCGTTGTTCGATGCTTCGTTGCACGTCGCGATAGTTCATGGCCTTCGTGGTGGTATCGGTGATTTCCCGGCACTGCCGTTCACGTGGAACCGCGTGGTGCTGCACTCGGCCGGTGTTGCCGCGGTGCGGGTCCGAATCACGGTCGAGGGCAACAGGTTCGCCGTGCAGATCGCCGATGAGCAGGGTCGGCCGGTGCTGTCGGTGGGCGCTCTGGTGTCTCGGCCCGTATCGGCCGATCGCTTGGGCGCCGATCGCGTGTCGGAAGCCCTCTTCGGCGTGGAATGGGCCACCGTTGCATTGCCTTCGGCGGCGACGGTGGAGCCGGGCCGACTGGCGGTGCTCGGTTGGGGCCAGAGTTCCGGTGAGGTACGAGGCCATGGTGATCTCGCGGCGCTGATCGCCGATCTGGATGTGAACCAGGATGCGGTCGTACCTGAGATCGTGTTGTTGGAGTGCCCGTTCGACGACGATGCGCCGCCGCAGGCCGCACGCCAGGTTGTCACCGGTGTTCTCGACACCGTCCAGGGTTGGCTGGCCGAAACGCGTTTCGCCGCTTCACGTTTGGTGGTACTCACCAAACAAGCCGTGGTCGTTGCCGATTCCGAGCAGGTACGCCTCGATCAGGCGCCGGTGTGGGGTTTGCTGCGTGCCGCGCAAGCGGAACACCCGGGTCGGTTCCAGCTCCTGGACTTGGATCAGAACCGTGATCCGATCTCCGTCGCGACCGCAGCGGCTGCCGCGGAACCGGAAGCTGCGTTGCGTGGGCAGACGCTGCTCGTGCCGCGCTTCGGTCGCCACGCACCCGGTGCAATCGCTCGGCTGACTGAGCCGGGCACGGTGCTGGTGACCGGTGGTACTGGTGGTCTGGGTGCGGTGATCGCGCGTCATCTGGTGACCGAACATGGTGTGGGTCGTCTGCTTTTGACGTCTCGGCGTGGTCTGGATGCTCCTGG
>NZ_JBVJLS010000060.1:0-5911 GCF_055584605.1 Nocardia sp. NPDC102475
GCGTCCTGCCATGTCGATCAGTGTCCCTTCTCGGCCCTCACCAGGCCAAACAAGGACTCTAATACCGATCGGTCTCATTCATTGGGATCGGCCCACGATCACGCGCGTGTCCGGGGCAGTTGCTGGCCAGCCGTCGCTACTCGTCATCAATCCCGCCATTTAATGGCTGACGTCAACCAACGACGCTCGCGCATGCCAACGCTGGTTATCGATATCACAGCCAAAATCCGGTGGGGCTGCAATGTAACCGCAGATCAGAGACCCAAGGAAACCAACTACACCCGGCACTGTTCGCTCTTGACAACGACACCAATCGCAAGCTAGCTGGATGCGAGTACATGGAGTTACCACGATGCTTGCTAAAGGTGGTGGCGATGATCAGGTTGGCGATCACGACGCTCCAGGTGCGGCGGGACAGGCACGAGAAGGCACGTCCGCCGTCCAGGCAGTTTCCGACGAAATGGGCAGACAGACCTGCCCAACAGTCGATCCGGGCGGGTTGTGCAGCCACTCAGACTGGGTACACACCCACGATGACCAGGCGTTTCCCGGTTGCCCATGTTTTGTGTTTCCTGCCGAGGGCACAAACCTGCGCCAGTCGTTTCCGCAGGTCAAGGCGATTTCTTGGCGTCGCAGGTTCGAATCCTCAGGGGCACTATTCGTCGTTCATACGCGATTTCGCGCACATTGGAAATCCGCAGGTCAAAGGGGAGTGCTCCAGCATGAACCTCTAGGAGCACGAGACCCCGGGGACCGGGTCGGCAGAATGCTGGATTCAGCACCGGTCGGCGTCGCAGTCGTCCGCTTCCCATTTCAACAGTGCGACAAGCGCTTTCGCCTGGGCGGCGGCGATGCGTTCTCCTTCCACACCGCCGACATACCGAACCTCGAAAGACACCGCCAGCCCGGAACACATCGCGCCTACAGCATGCTCGACAGCTAGTCCGATCTGGCCACTACTCGATCCTGCACGACCGCCGTCTCCACCCGCGGCGCCCACCGAGCCCGAGCTCACCGGCACTTCCGACTCGGATATCACCGAGTCGGCGTGATTAGCCCGCTTGCCGCCAGCCACGCGAGAGATTCTCGACCAGATCACACTCCAGTTCTGGCAGGCGCGCGGATGAATGCCGATCCGCCCGAGGTCAAGTCCCGGGGCGTGGTGTAACTGGGGTGGTCACCGAATGATCCGGAATTCGATCAGGCAGTGAGTTCTGCTGGGGTTGTATCCTCCTGTTCGTCGGTGGGGGTAAGCCCTCGTGCGCGGGCCAGGACGTCGAGCGAGGTAGCGGCGGCCTTCGTTGCGGACGCGGCACTGCACGCGGGACTGCTGGTGAAGCTTGCTCTGGTCGTGGCCCATCGTCCGCGGCACGCACGCCGTCACGAAGGATCACTACGCTGACGATCAGAAGCGGCGCGGTCCAGGTCCGGTTCGCAATCAGGTGGTCGACCAGGCGAACTCACACAGCTCCCGCGCCACTGAATGAGTCGGCGAACATTCGCCCAGTCGCGATGAGGGGGAGGGGCGAACAAGTCGAACGATTCAAGCTCGGAATCGTCGAATGCCTCGCTCGCCAACGCTGACACTGGCGTACCGACGAAGTCGAACCCGATATCGACAGTCACCTCGAGCACGCGGGCGCACGAGCCGGTGCGCCCGACGATCGCCCAGGTCACGCAGGCACGTGGGGAGTCAGATCGGTACCGATTCGCGCGGCGACGGTGGCCTGAAAGTGGGGACAGCTCGTGAAGTCGTCGTGCTCGCATCCGAGCGCGCCGTCTACGATCGCGAGCGCGGTCTCGGCGGCGGCGATCGTGGCGGCAAGTTGCGCGCGATGTCGCCGCATGATGCCACGCCGCACATCCGGCCCAGCGCCGATCACTTCCCGCACCACGTCGAGCCCGAGCCCGGCCTCCTTCGCCCGCAGGATCACCGCGACCCGGACAACATCGTCGCCGCTGTAGCGGCGGCGCCCGGCCGAGTCGCGCGCGGGCGTCAGTAGTTTCATCGATTCCCAATGTCGCAACACATGCGTTGCCAGACCGAATTTCGCCGCGACCTCTCCGACGCTCAATTCGCTGCCGCTGGTTGCCTTCATGTCGACATTAAGTCGCAGCATCGCCAGTATGTCTGCTTCCGACACCCACACCGCCGCCGAACCGAGTCCATGATCCGATTCGTCGACGCCGAAACCCTCCCTGCCGCCACCGACTTGCGCTCGGTCTCCTACGACCTGTTGCACTCGCCTGCTGGCGCGACGGTGGTGGACGACGGTCAGTGCCCCCGTGCACAAGCTTCCTCGACGCGGAAAGCCACGGCGCCGCGCATTCTTGCTCATCCACAGGGGACCGGAGTGATGTCGATGGTGGACAGGAAGACGAAGTGAACCTATCGCGGCTTGCATACCAGTAGATGGAAGGCGTCGTCATCGTTGCCGAGACGCCGGTCTTCGATCACCTCGAGACCGGCATCCGCGAGGTGAGCTGTCACGTCCCTGATCGGGCGCAGGAGAAATCCGTTGCGTGTAAATGGCATTCGTGCCATCGCGGCGGGATCGCCCACGCCCAGCACGGCTGTCGCGCCAGGCCGTAGCACTCTGGCCAGCTCGGCGAAGGCGGGTGCGAGATCGTCGATGAAGTAGATCGTGTTCGTGCTGATCAGCGCATCCAACGAGGCGTCTGCAAGTGATAGGTGGTCCATGGTCGCCTCATGGATTTCCAGTCGCTGCGCCTTCAGTGCGCTGCGGAACCGCCGCCTGGCCTGGGCCCCAGCAGATTCCAGCTGTACACGCTCAGCCAGGCCACGACGGCTATCGGCAGCAGCAGAAAACAGCCGACTCCCACCATGCTCGGGAGCAACAGTGCATAACTGGTCAGGGCACGACGAAGTGCACGTCGTTTCATGCTGTGCGAACTTACCCGGGCAACCGATTTCGATGCGGCACGTCCCCACGGACAGTGCCGGAGATTACTGCGCGATCCCGAACGACGGGGTGAGGCCGCCGGATTCGTCCGAGGCGGCCCACGACGAGGAGTCGGCGGTCGGGTCTGAATCACCACCGCTATTTCCCGATGACCAGCAGTCGCGGGCAGGGTCAATGTGGTGGGGGTTGTATTGCGCCGGGTTTGGTGCAGGTGAACTGCTTGACGCTGAGGTGGCCGTGGCGGAAGTGGTCGGCGCACTCGGTCAGATAGCTGATGTAGGCGTTGTAGGTGTGTTGCCCGGCCAGTTCGATCGCCCGGTCGCGGTGCTCGTGCAAAGAGGTGGCCCAGCTGTCCAGGGTGGTGGTGTAGTGGGATCCCAGTTCCTGAATGTGGGCGAGGCTGAATCCGGCGTCCTGCGCGTACTCGTTGATTCCCCTGGGGTTGTGGCCGGTTGATCGTGGGAGCTGACTACTCGGGAAGACGGTGCCGCGTAGGAACGCGAATTCGGTTTCGGTCGTCAGGGCCGGTGCCAGGTGCGCCTCCGCGTCGTGCGGGTCATTGGCGACGACGGTTTGTACCAGCAGCACTCCGTCGTCGGGCATTATCCGGTAGGCGAAGTCGAAGAAGTCGGGGTATCGCTGGTGGTGGATGTGTTCGAGTGCGCCGATGCAGACGATGCGGTCTACGGGGCGGTCGAATTGTTGCCAGCCTTGCCGTCGCACACCGCCGTAGGGGCAGCCGCGGATGAGCCGGTCGACGAGGCGGTCGCGTACATACCGGTGCTGGTTGCGGTGGGGCGTCAGCCCGATCGCATTGACGCCGTAGCTGTCCATGGCGCGCAGCACGGTCGAACCCAGCCGCAGCCGACGTCGAGCAGGGTCATCCCGGTCGCAGATCGCATTTGGCCAGCGCAAGGTCGATCTTGGCGGACTGGGCTTGTTCCAGGGTGTCGTCCGGGTGAGTCCAGTACGCACAACTGTAGGTGCGAGTCGGGTCGAGGAACTGCGCGAAGAACTCGTCGGGTAGCTGGTCGCGGGACGGGATCTGACGGTCGGCGGGGGCGTAACCGGACATGGTGCGGGTCTTCCTTGCATGCAGGCCGAATCGTGTCGGTGTCGGTGCCCTCCCCCATGCAGTTGACGTTGGACCGCACTTCGGGGCGCGAGTGCCTGGGAGTCGTCGACCGGGCGGCTAGGGGTCCCTTAGGTCGGGTGGCATCCGGATCCGAGACTACAGATCTCACCGCTGCGCGAAACGGTGCGTGAGCAACATTTAACCAGGCGGTAACTGTAGTTCCTCGTCAGACTTGCGTATGGTCACCGCACAGCGAGACATCTGGCGGCCGATACAACCGTAAAAAGCCTTCGCGGAGGTCGATTTTCATCCCTCGCTGTCGAAGGTGGCCGCGCTGTGGTGGACGTGCAGGATCCCCCGGCCTATTCGGGTGTCGTGGATACCGGCGCTGTCGGCGGCTCTGTGGGCACGCCGTACCGCATGGTCCCAACGGATTCCCCACACCCCGGGCTTCCGGGCGATAAGGTGGCACGGTCATAGGTCACACATCGTGGGCGCGCGTCGGCGAGCCGGCTCGCTGCCGGGTTTCACGGGAGGCGCGGCATGACATCGACGTACATGGGGAAGCCGCACTATCCAGCGTGGCTGGACAACCTGGCCGAAGACGCCACCGTGGAGGGCGCGGCGTGGGACGGCGCCATCGCCGCCGGAAAGGCCCAGCGCCTTGTGGTGAACCACCGTCCACGCCGCTCGCTGCTGCTGTTGTCCCGGTTGATGCTCGAAAGGTTCGCCGACACACCCCTTGCCGAGCATTGGGAAAACACACTGTGAGGAGCGAGCATGAGTGCGCTCTTGTACCTGATCACCGGGGCGGGTGGTGGCACCGGTGGCGTGAGTCGGCAGGTGATCGAGCAATTGCGGGAACGTGGGGATCGCGTTCGCGCGTTGGTACACCACGACGACGCCCGAGCCGAGCCGTTACGCGCACTCGGCGCTGAAGTCGTCGTCGGAGATTTGACCGATCCACGAGATGTAGTCGATGCGGTGACCGGTACCGATCGCATGTTCTTTTCGATGGGTGTCTCGCCAGACTACCTGCAGGCAACGGTGGTCGTCTGCGACGCCGCGTTGGCGTACGGCCACCTCGATGTGGTGGTGAACATGTCCCAGATGACGGTTTCTCAAATGACGCTGACCAGTGTCGGAGAGTCTCGTCAACATCGGCTGCATTACCTCGCCGAGCGCGTCTTGAACTGGTCGGGTGTGCCGGTCGTGCACATTAGGCCAACCGTGTTTCTGGACAATCCGATATTCACCAGACTTGCGGCACCGTCGCTGCGAGACCAAAACCTGTTGGCCCTGCCCTTCGGAACGGGCCGAACATCACCGATAGCTACCAGCGACGTGGCCCGCACGGTTACGGCAGTGCTCGTAGATCCCACCCACCGCATCGGCGACGTCTACGAATTGACCGGCCCGGCGAGTCTGGACATCGATGGCCTGGCCGCCGAGTACACCCTGGGACTGCACCGGCCGATTCGCGGCACCGACATTCCCCAGGAAACCTGGGTCCAGGAGGTCCTCGAGCCCCAAGGCCTGCCCGCGCATGTCGAGCAGCACCTGGCGACAATGGCATTGCTGCACCGTGTCGGACGCTACGACCGAGCCACCGACGACGTCGAGAAGATCACGGGACAGCCGCCATCCACGGTTCGGCAGTACATAGCCGAACACTCGCAACTGTTCTCATAAGTGCGTGCATACGCGGCGAGCGGCAAAAATGTTCAGCTCATATGGCTCCGACACTGCCGAGGTCACGGACTGGATCCGGCAAAGCTGAGCCGGGCGTGGCGTGTTCGGGGTCACAAACCGAGCTGGCGACGGGAGTAACAGCATGGATCTACATCTGTCGGGCAAGACCGCCGTGGTTACCGGCGCCAGCAAAGGTATCGGGCTCGCGATCACCCAGGCG
>NZ_JBVJLS010000061.1:1757-5186 GCF_055584605.1 Nocardia sp. NPDC102475
TTGGGTGTGTTGTTTGAGAACTGCACAGTGGACGCGAGCATCTTTGTTAGTAAGTGTTTAAGAGCGTACGGTGGATGCCTTGGCACCAGGAGCCGATGAAGGACGTAGGAGGCTGCGATAAGCCTCGGGGAGCTGTCAACCGAGCTGAGATCCGAGGATTTCCGAATGGGGAAACCCAGCACGAGTGATGTCGTGTTACCCGCATCTGAATATATAGGGTGTGTGGAGGGAACGTGGGGAAGTGAAACATCTCAGTACCCACAGGAAGAGAAAACAATAGTGATTCCGTGAGTAGTGGCGAGCGAAAGCGGATGAGGCTAAACCAGTTGGATGTGATAGACGGCAGTTGTTGTCCATCTGGGGTAGTGGGATCATTCTTCTCAGTTCTGCCGAGCTGAGCAACAGTCAGAAACCGTTGTGTTAGTTGAAGTGGTCTGGAACGGCCTGCCATAGACGGTGATAGTCCGGTAAGCGAAAACTCAACGGCTGTTGTGGATGTCTCCCGAGTAGCAGCGGGCCCGTGAAATCTGCTGTGAATCTGCCGGGACCACCCGGTAAGCCTGAATACTCCCTGGTGACCGATAGCGGACTAGTACCGTGAGGGAAAGGTGAAAAGTACCCCGGGAGGGGAGTGAAATAGTACCTGAAACCGTGCGCTTACAATCCGTCAGGGCCTACGCACAACTTGTTGTGGTGGGTGATGGCGTGCCTTTTGAAGAATGAGCCTGCGAGTTAGTGGCATGTGGCGAGGTTAACCCGTGTGGGGTAGCCGTAGCGAAAGCGAGTCCGAATAGGGCGTTTTGAGTCGCGTGTTCTAGACCCGAAGCGGAGTGATCTACCCATGGCCAGGGTGAAGCGACGGTAAGACGTCGTGGAGGCCCGAACCCACTTAGGTTGAAAACTGAGGGGATGAGCTGTGGGTAGGGGTGAAAGGCCAATCAAACTCCGTGATAGCTGGTTCTCCCCGAAATGCATTTAGGTGCAGCGTCACGTGTTTCACGCCGGAGGTAGAGCTACTGGATGGTCTAGGGGGCCTACAAGCTTACCGAAATCAGCCAAACTCCGAATGCCGGTGTGTGAGAGCGTGGCAGTGAGACTGCGGGGGATAAGCTTCGTAGTCGAGAGGGAAACAGCCCAGATCGCCGGCTAAGGCCCCTAAGCGTGTACTAAGTGGAAAAGGATGTGGAGTCGCGAAGACAACCAGGAGGTTGGCTTAGAAGCAGCCATCCTTGAAAGAGTGCGTAATAGCTCACTGGTCAAGTGATTCTGCGCCGACAATGTAGCGGGGCTCAAGTACACCGCCGAAGCCGCGGCATTCACACAATACATCCGCTGATTCCTACGGGTTTCGGTGCAGTGGTGTGGATGGGTAGGGGAGCGTCCTACAGCCATGGAAGCAGCAGCGTGAGCTAGTTGTGGAGGCTGTGGGAGTGAGAATGCAGGCATGAGTAGCGAAAGACGAGTGAGAAACTCGTCCGCCGAATGACCAAGGGTTCCTGGGCCAGGTTAATCCGCCCAGGGTGAGTCGGGACCTAAGGCGAGGCCGACAGGCGTAGTCGATGGACAACGGGTTGATATTCCCGTACCCGTGTATCCGCGCCCAATGGCGAATCAGTGGTGCTAAGTATCCAAAAGCGGATGGACTCCCTTCGGGGAGCTGGAAGTGGCTGCATACGACCCTTGCTGTAGTAGTCAAGCGATGGGGTGACGCAGGAAGGTAGCTGGGCCAGTCAGTGGTTGTACTGGTGTAAGCCTGTAGGGCGTTGTGTAGGTAAATCCGCACAACATGTGCCTGAGAGGTGATGCGTAGCCGATTGAGGTGAATTCAGTGATCCTATGCTGCCGAGAAAAGCCTCTAGTGAGTTGGTACACGGCCCGTACCCCAAACCGACACAGGTGGTCAGGTAGAGAATACTGAGGCGATCGAGAGAACTGTGGTTAAGGAACTCGGCAAAATGCCCCCGTAACTTCGGGAGAAGGGGGACCAACGCTGGTGACCGGATTTACTCCGTGAGCTGGTGGTGGTCGCAGAGACCAGTGAGAAGCGACTGTTTACTAAAAACACAGGTCCGTGCGAAGTCGTAAGACGATGTATACGGACTGACGCCTGCCCGGTGCCGGAAGGTTAAGAGGACCGGTTAGCCAGTAATGGCGAAGCTGAGAATTTAAGCCCCGGTAAACGGCGGTGGTAACTATAACCATCCTAAGGTAGCGAAATTCCTTGTCGGGTAAGTTCCGACCTGCACGAATGGCGTAACGACTTCTCAGCTGTCTCAACCACAGACTCGGCGAAATTGCATTACGAGTAAAGATGCTCGTTACGCGCGGCAGGACGAAAAGACCCCGGGACCTTCACTATAGCTTGGTATTGGTGTTCGGTACGGTTTGTGTAGGATAGGTGGGAGACTGTGAAGCTGGCACGCCAGTGTTGGTGGAGTCATCGTTGAAATACCACTCTGATCGTATTGGACTTCTAACCTCGGACCATGATCTGGTTCAGGGACAGTGCCTGGTGGGTAGTTTAACTGGGGCGGTTGCCTCCTAAAATGTAACGGAGGCGCCCAAAGGTTCCCTCAGCCTGGTTGGCAATCAGGTGTCGAGTGCAAGTGCACAAGGGAGCTTGACTGTGAGAGTGACAGCTCGAGCAGGGACGAAAGTCGGGACTAGTGATCCGGCACCGGCAAGTGGAAGCGGTGTCGCTCAACGGATAAAAGGTACCCCGGGGATAACAGGCTGATCTTCCCCAAGAGTCCATATCGACGGGATGGTTTGGCACCTCGATGTCGGCTCGTCGCATCCTGGGGCTGGAGTAGGTCCCAAGGGTTGGGCTGTTCGCCCATTAAAGCGGCACGCGAGCTGGGTTTAGAACGTCGTGAGACAGTTCGGTCTCTATCCGCCGCGCGCGTCAGAAACTTGAGGAAGGCTGTCCCTAGTACGAGAGGACCGGGACGGACGAACCTCTGGTGTGCCAGTTGTCCTGCCAAGGGCACTGCTGGTTAGCTACGTTCGGAAGGGATAACCGCTGAAAGCATCTAAGCGGGAAGCCTGTTCCAAGATGAGGTTTCTCACCACCTTCGAGTGGTTAAGGCCCCCTACAGACCATGGGGTTGATAGGCCAGAACTGGAAGCCCGGTAACGGGTGTAGGTGACTGGTACTAATAGGCCGAGGACTTACCAACAAAGAAGCTACGCGTCCACTGTGCGGTATCTGAAACAACACACAGACACTGCAGCAGACAGTTCACGAGGGATTTTTATGTCCTTCGGGGAGCTTGTCGCGCTGTGTGTGGATAGTTTCATAGAGTTACGGCGGCTATAGCGGTGGGGAAACGCCCGGTCCCATTCCGAACCCGGAAGCTAAGGCCACCAGCGCCGATGGTACTGCACTCGACAGGGTGTGGGAGAGTAGGACACCGCCGGAACATCCTT
>NZ_JBVJLS010000062.1:0-4574 GCF_055584605.1 Nocardia sp. NPDC102475
CGACCCTACCCACCTACAACGGGTATTCGGCCTCGATCACCAACCGCCCACACGAAAACCGCAGTTCATCCCCGTTCCCATGTTCGATGTGCCCTGCCGAGGGCACAACATAAGCGCAGGTCAGCGCTCCTTTCCTCCGGGCTCAGCGGGCCACACGGAGGGTCTTGCCCACATCCTGCCCACACTCGGCGGTGAAATGGGCGTCAAGGCGGTCGGCGACCGAATCGTGCTCGTCCTCGAAAAGATGCCCGTACCGGTCCAACGTCAGTGTCGCCGATGAGTGGCCGAGCATCCGTTGTATCGACTTCACCGACGCCCCCGCGTCACGTCGGCGACAGTCAGCGCGGCAACCTCACCGAAGCGCAGCCCGGTATAGCCGAGGACATAGACCAGCGTTCCGCGCGCCGTGGCGGCGTCAACCAGGGAGGCGTGCCGCTTGGTCCCGATCTTCCTTCGGGTCGGCGGTCACGGTTCCCGCTGCCTTCGCCAGCGCGGCCACCTGGGCGGCGCTGAGACAGCGTTTCTTTCCCGAACTCGACGATGACGAGGCGCTCTTCGCCGCACGGGACGCGGGCCGGGTATGGGACGGGCACTGGTATTCCCGCGACCGGATCGACGCGCCGGAATGGCAGGTGCAGTGAGGAACGTGATCGAGTGCCGCGCCGAACCCACCGGCCCCTGCGCGATCCCGAGGCCCGCGACGACGAATGATCCGCCGCTGTAACTCACCCCGCTCTGTGCGCAGGCGGGCACGGAGCTGGTCGAGGTCATCCGGGGTGAACCACATCTCGCCCTCGTCGTCGGTGCGGGCGATCATCTCCTCGCCGCGAGCGAAGATGTACTCGTCGATGACGTGGAGCACGTCGTCACCGTCGAAATCCTCGCCTTCGAGCAGGTTGGCGGTCGCCAGCGGTTCGATCAACCGCGGCGCGTTCTGGTCCATGTTGGATGACAACTTTTCGCAAAGCAGCCCAGGGTCACGTCGGTAGACCGGCCAGGTGCGGATGGTTGTGTCTCTGCTGCCCGAGGCGAGGCGGGTGCCATCCGGGCTGAACGCGACACCCAACACGTCGTCGGTGTGGCGGCACCAGGCACGATATCGACCGGCACGCATGCAAGGTGGCGGCGCAGCGGGTGCCGCCCATCGCTTCTCTGGTCGCGCCCAAATAGAGGGTGCCTGGGCGCAGCACGTATCCGCTGTCGGGGATGAGCGTGCGTGTCACCGGGGTGTCGACGTGGGGGTCCAGGACCGTGCCGGGTGGGTCGTAGATCAGCAGTTCCTCACCGAGACGGAAGAACTGGATTCCGCGACACCGGATCTGCCCAGCCTGCGTACCGGCATCATGGCGGGCTCGCCGTGTCCGGTCGAGGTGATGAAGCGGGTGCGCACACTCCTAGATCCCGCGCTACGTGCACGGCCCACGGATGGCGCACATAAGGTGGGACGAGTTCATTCGTCGGAGATCTGATACATCTGAAATCGAAAGGTCTTACATGCCCATCGGTTCGTTGTCACGTGTCCTGTCTTGCATTTTTGCCAGTGCGGCGCCACTGCTCTTGATGGCACCGGAGGCCGTTGCCGCCCCGGATAGCCCTTACAGCTGCATGGGCCCATATCTGTCGAATGATGGCTCCGCGGAGGTGGATTCATGTATTTATGTCGAGAATGGGGTACCCAGGGCATTTGGCGGCCTCACGATCAAGAATGACACCATCACGCGCGAAAATTGCACCATGGTTGTGACCGTGGTGGATAAAGATGCTTATGCCGGCGGGGCGAGCGATGAAGTGGCCGCCACCAGTGGCGAATTCCCTTGCCTGAACGGGAGGTATCCCTCCCCGCCGTTGACTGTGGACGCGGCACTGGCGAAGGCTGGTCATCGCTATGTCAGTTTCACCGAAGTCACCAAAAACGGCCAGGGGATTGCTCGTATCTACAGCCCGGAACTGGTTTTGCCGTAGACCTGAATTCGAGGTCGGAACTGCTGGACCAGGCCGGGCGCGCTAAGCCTGGTCCAGCGCGTCAATTCCTTCTCGACCCGCCGATCCGCACGCGTATTCACCTTGTGGACCAACTCGATCAGCAGATCCACCAACGCATCAGTGATCTCAGCCGACCGCATCCAGCACAACGCCGCCAGCAGGGTGAACCGAATCGGCTCCGGGGCCTCGCGTAGATCCGACGGGAACGACCGCGCGGCACGTGCCCGCCACGCGTCGACCAGCTTCTCACTCGCATCGATGAACAAATCCGCCGACAACTCCAGCACACGCACCGCCGACAGCTTGTCCACCTCCCGCAACTGCGTCTCCAAGCTGACCTTGCCCGGATCGGACTTCAACCCCGCCAACAGATTCCGGCCACAAGCCAACGGCGCGGCAACGGCCGAAACCAGATCGTTCAATCGAGCAATCGAGCTCTTACCCAGCCGAGACGGTGCGCTCACAGAAGCGCTTCCCGAACGTCGCCCGCGCCGAACCAATGATCCGGTCGATCCGTCCCGGAGGCTCGACTCGCTCGGTCCGGCACTGCACCAGCAGCGCCTCGCGCAACTGCTCGTCGCGCAGCTCGACCAGCGCCAGGCACGTCTGACACGGGTCGATCTCCAGCTCAGCGACTTCCACGGTCCGTTGCTCGCCATCCTGGAAGCGAATACCGGTGCCTTCCAGACTCTTTCGGCCGCATCATCGGCTCCGGCGAGTGTCTATGCGCCGGTCGACCCGAGTCGGCACACCGCGCTCGTCGCCGCGTTGGATCGCGACGCTGTGGCCGGTGAGGCCCCGATCGCCGATACCGCGACGACGAGACGTCGACGGAGCCGGCGCAGGCGAGTGGGTCCGTGGCGGCGGCGCAGGCCGAGTGGCGAACGTGGGCGACCGCCGTGTTCATTCCGGCGGCGACCTCGTCCAGCATTGCCGTCTGAGTAGGTCCGGATGTGCTGGGGTGCTGGCGAATTCGCCTGCAACCAGCGCTGCCGGCAGGCGGCGCCCCATCATGACCAGTACTTCATGGTCTCCGCCTCCCAGCCGTTCGACGTGGCCGCGGCGATCGCCGGGTACTCCGCTGTGCGCCGGCGGACTCGCTCCGTCGCGCCACGGATCAGGTGGCGGCACCAGAGATACGGGAAGAGCGCCGCGATCGGTGCGGCGACGAACCACACCAGTGGCACCAGATCCTGTACCCGGAAACTCCACGCCCACATGGCGATCAAGCCCGTATAGAGCACGATCAGCATTCCTTGGAGCGCCCAGAGCTGGTCCCACCGGCGTCGGCAGGCTCGGCACCGGGGGATCGGCAGCGCGGTGGCCTCGACCGAGGGGATGGTGCCGCGCCGCAATTCGACCGTTCCAGCGGCTTCGTCGTCGGCGGGCTCGGACTCGCAGAACCAGCACATGCCTTTCGCAGCACCGTGCCCCGGAGCGGTGGCGTTCATCGTATTATTCGTCCGCCGCGGCTGAATTGCAGATCGTGTCCGAGAAAGTCGAACTCGACGACATTGGCGGCGCGCGTGGCCGCGGCGTCGATGCGGACGCCGTCTTCGTGCCGGAGCAGGTTCCAAAACGTCGAGCCCGCGAGAAATGCGATGCCGATCGGGACAAGCAGCGCAAGACCGACTCCGCTGAACGGGTCTGTCGCGACGGTGAAGGCAACCACGGCGAGCACGGCAGCGACCATGCCCGACCCAGCTATGGCGTATCGCCAGCGGTTACGCAGTGCCAGTGCACGTTTAATGTCGAACACCTGGTACACCCCTACCTCGCCGCAGGCGCCACACGGCACGTGCGCGAGCACTGAGCCGCTCGCAGGTCGTTCGGCCTCGACCAGTGCGGTCAAATAGGTCGTGACCTTCTCGATCATGTTGTCCTGCACGCCGACCTTGTGCGTTTGACGAATGCTCGGCACCGCGCCGATAGGGGGCAACGACATTGTGTCTCCTGGACTCGTGCGGGTTTTCATGGCCGCAGCGCGGTGGCTCTCCTCCGCTGCTCCACGCCCCCAACATAACCCGCATCGACTGAGGCTGACTACGCCAACAGAACTTTCCCGTGGGGATAAGGAGGAAGGCCCGTCATGGCGGCGCGCGCTGTTCGAAGTGAACAACGGGCGTCGGCGGGTAGCCATGCCTATCGTCGCGCGGCGACCGCTTCGCTGGCACCCCGACCTGCAGACAACGCTCGACGTCGGCCGATGATGGTGCCCACTTTGCCGCCGGTGGTCATCAAGGTCGCCCGCTCATAGTGGGTACTCGGCTTCGATGACCAACCGCCCACCCGAAAACCGCAGGTCACCCCCGTTCCTATGTTCGACACGCCCCGCCCAGGATTCCAACCTGCGACCACGCATGGCCCTTTCTCATCCGCGATGCCGAGGTGGGCAACCGTGCAGCCCATGACGGCACGTTTATCGGACACACTACGGCCGGGTAGCGCATCAGCACCGGCACTGCCCGTATCACGGCAAAATGCACTAAGTCCGATTGAGCGGTCCCCGATGACGAGACCACCCGGAATTGAGCCCAGGTGATTTCGTTCCGTGTTCAGTTGGTCCCGCAGGCCACCGGGTGGTGGGTGCA
>NZ_JBVJLS010000063.1:0-2629 GCF_055584605.1 Nocardia sp. NPDC102475
ACAGGTGGTCCGGCGGTGACGCCGGGCCTATTGCCGTCTCCGGTGCCGCCGAGGTCCTTGGCGGTGCCGAAGTGGGTGTTGTTCTCGGCGTGGGGGTTGGCACTCATCGTCATTACCGATCCCGGCGTGGCGCTGGGCTGGCCCTCGGCGGCGAGGATGGTTCCGGCTAGACCCATCTGCGGAGTATCGGGTCGGCTGCTGTGGAATTGAGCGGTGCCGGGGAGATTGGTCGATGACGAGCCTCCCGGTGCCGCTATGGGATCGGCCGGTGCGGCTCCGAAGCTGCCCTCGGTGAGTTGTTGCAGCGCCGTATCCCAGGAACTCCAGCCGTGGCTGGGTTCGGGTGTGCCGCTGGGGGGTGTCGGCGACGCGGGCGGGGCCTGCGGCGTGCCCGGTGGCGGTTGGTTGGGATCCGAAGGCGGTGGTGTGTTGCCGTCATCGAGTTTGCGGAAGGCTTCGTCGTATGACTTGCCGAGCTCGTTGATCTCGGCGACGGTCTCCTTGGGCGGCTGCCAGGGTGCTTGGCCTTCGCCGGTGTTTTCTCGGACCGGGACACCGTCACGCGAGCTGTCGTCTCGGGATCCGCCGATCTCAGGGATGGTCTCCTCGCGTGGCCGAGGCGTGTCGGCGCTGCCGCGTGGTCTGGCCCAGTCGGGCGCTGATCGGACCGGGAGGCCGTCGCGCCAGTTGTCGTCGCGACTGCCTCGGGATCCGCCGATCTCGGGGACGGTCCCCTCAGGGGGCCGGGCGGTGCTTATGGCGCGGGTGACGCGCACCGCCGCGCCGATGCCCGCGATGGCGCCACTGCTGGCACCCATCAGGATCATCTGGGTGAGCTTTCGGCCGGTGAGTTCGGTGTCGGTGAGCTTGGCTACGACCACCGCGGCGCCGGCCCCGCCCGCGGCTCCACCGGTGGCGCTGGCGAGCACGACGGCCACGACGCGTCCTGTTGTGCGTCCCATCGGTGTCGCGGCGTTGGCCGCGACGCGGGTGAACGCGGACAGTGCAGCGCGGGTAGCCAGTGAGCCGAGTAGGCCACCGGCGCCGCCGGCGGTCGCCGCCACCCAGACTTGGCTCCAATCCATGCTGGTACGGCGACCGGGCTTGCCGCGGCCCTGGAGGATTTGGACGTATTCGGCACCGGCGACGACGCCGCCCATGGAGACCGCGCCCATGATGGTCGCCCGAATGGCGAGCGCCATGTGGGGGTATCGCCCCGCGAAGGCGGCGGCGCGTTGGAATAGGAAGCCGAGGGTGTCGCGGCGGGCGGCGGTGGCGGCGACATCGGCGGCGATGCGGTCGCTGGCGGCCTTCATCGGTACGGCGGTGTCGATGAGCAGGTTGGCGAGGAGGACGGCCCCGATACCGATGACGATGTACTGCTCGAGTTCGATCGAGTTGGCCGAGTCGTAGAGCAGGCCGGCCATGCCGTCGGCGAATTCGATTTGATTGCGCGTGTTGGCGATCTCGGTTTTCAGCTGTTTCTGGATCGCCTCGCCGGTCTCGCCCTGGATCGCCGCGGGCACCTCGCGTGCGAGGCGTTCGAGGTGCCCCAGTGTGACTTTGAGGCGTTCGGCCGAGCGCGCCCATGCCTCGGCGGCGTCGCGGATGTCGTTGGGTTTTCCGACGGGGAAGTGGCCGATCACCCAGCGCGTCAGCCAGTCCGGGAAGTCGGGTGGGATAGTGACACTCACCGGGGCGCCGACCGCCCTCTTGCCCCCTCCACCAGCAACCGATACAGCACCCGCGCGGGACCACACGCGTCCTCGCCGCGCAACTCCACCTCGGCGAATGCCGCAACCAACGCCGCGTGCGGCTGGAACCGGCCGTCGAGGATGCTGTTGCCGCCCAACTGGTCTCGCCACCGCCGGTAACCGCCCACGATGCGGGCCAGGGTATCCCCGGCGCCCCATGGGCCGTTGACCCGCTGATATTCGGTGATCAGGGAGCGCTGCGCCAGCCGCCGGATGGGCTGACCCGCCTGATCCGCCATGATCCGGCCGAGGTCGCCGACGATCGTCGAATACATCGGTCGCTCCTGTGATCCGGCTACAGAGTTCCCGGATTGTATTGCGGCGTACACCTTTTCGCTGAACTGAGCGGGATTCGCGACGAGCGCGCGATCGAGCTGGATCCACGACCCGGTGCTCGCCGATTCCGGCTCGTCGTCGCTTCGAGCCCGGGTCACCTGGGAGATCCGGCCTTCGAGTTCGGTGATCTCGATCCCGTCGAGGTCGACGAACGGGAATTTGCCGAGAATGTCATCGATGGCCGCGGCCAGTTGGGTCACCATCTCCGCTCCGATACCCGAGGTGTCGAAGCCGACGATCCGCAGTTCGTGCCGATCGGCGAGCTCATGCGCCGCGGCCAGCGCCGCCGCATCGGTCGGCGCACGGACGAGCTCCGCCGCGGTCGAATCGCGCTTCTTCTTACGTCGCTTGTCCTCTCGTTTCCGATCGCTGGGCTGCGCCGGGCCGACGCCGGTCGGGGGCGGCGCGAAGACCTGTCCCGGTGGGCGAGCACCGGTACGAGCACTCGACCAGGGGGTGCCCGACTGAATCGAAGGGAAAGCCGCCCCCGGCGTTCGCGACCATGGCGTGCCCGCGGGCTTCTCGGCGACCCCGGGATC
>NZ_JBVJLS010000064.1:0-2489 GCF_055584605.1 Nocardia sp. NPDC102475
GTTGACGCCGGTGGGCAAGCTGGACCGAAGGGCGTTGCCGAAGCCGGTTTTCGCCGACCGCAAACCCTTCCGAGCACCACGAACACCAACCGAACGCGCGATCGCCCAGGCAATCATCGACGTATTGGGTATCGACACAATCGGTCTCGACGATTCGTTCTTCGCCCTGGGCGGCGACAGCTTGGTCGCGACCCGCGTCGCGGCGCGACTCGGGACCGCATTGGATGCCGAGATTCCGGTGCGACTGTTGTTCGAGGCGTCCACGGTCGCGGAACTTGCCACCCGCATCGAGCAGCATGCCGGTACCGGGCGCAGACGCGCGCCGCTCGTCGCCGGGCCGCGACCCGATCTCGTGCCGCTCGCGCCTGCCCAACAACGGATGTGGTTCTTCAACCAGTACGACACCGCATCGGGCGCATACAACATGCCGATCGCCATTCGGCTGCGCGGTGACTTGAACATCGACGCCCTGCACGCGGCGGTTATCGACGTGCTGGGCAGGCACGAGTCGTTGCGAACGCGGTATCCGGATGACCACGGAACGCTGGTCCAGCTGATCGAACCCGTTGAGAACGTGGACCGCGAGCTGATCGTGGTGCCGGTCGAGCCGAGCCAGTTGGTCCGGACGGTAACCGAATTCGTCGCCGACGGCTTCGATGTGACCATCCAGGCGCCCGTGCGTGCCCGGTTGTTCCGCATTGTCGGCGGCGCGGAACCGGAATATGTATTGGCCGTCGTTGTGCACCACATCGCCGCGGACGGCTTCTCCATGGCGCCGCTGGCCCGCGACGTGACAACCGCTTATGCCGCGCGGATCAGCGGCAGGGCCCCGGCCTGGACACCGCTGCCGGTCCAGTACGCGGACTACGCGCTGTGGCAGCAAGCGACCCTCGGCACACCCGACGATCCGGAATCGCTGTGCGCCGAACAGATCCGATACTGGACCGAGGCGCTGGACGGCGTTGCCGAGGAGCTCCGCCTGCCGTTCGACCGGCCGCGGCCGGTGGTGCTGTCGAATCGGGGCGCCACTATCGACTACTCGGTGTCCGCCGGTTCGGTGCGGGCATTGGAACGGTTTGCGCGGCAGCGTAATTCGTCGTTGTTCATGGCGATCCACGGCACGCTGGCCGTGCTGCTCGCCCGGTTGAGCGGCAGCACCGACATTCCGATCGGCACACCGATCGCCGGGCGCGGAATGGCCGCACTCGACGACATGATCGGCATGTTCGTCAATACCCTGGTGCTGCGGACCGAGATCGATCTCGACGAATCCTTCAGCGACCTGCTACGCCGGATCAAACAATCCGACTTGGACGCCTTCGAACACGCCGACGTTCCGTTCGAGCAGGTCGTGGACAAACTGGTCGTACAGCGGTCCCAAGCGCGACACCCGCTGTTCCAGGTGCTGCTGGCGTTCCAGAATCTGGAACCGGTAACACTGCGACTTCCCGATCTAGAGCTGTCGATGGTCGAACTGCCCAACCAGGTATCCCGGTTCGATCTGCAATTCATCCTGTCGGAAAACCATGACAGCGGCGATATGAGCGTCGCGGTCACCTATGCCACCGATCTGTTCGACGCCGCGACCGTCGATTCTGTTGTCCATCGGTGGATTCGGATTCTGGAGTCGATCGCCGCCGATCCGACTGTGCCTGTTGGGGCGATCGACGTTCTAGAACCGGCTGAGCGAGTCGATCTACTGACTCGGTCCGGTGCGCCGTCGGCTCCGCCCACCACGTTGCCCGACCTGCTGACGGCGGCAGCCGCGCTCGATCCCGACGCCACCGCGATCGTGTGCGACGGACAACGGCTGAGTTATCGAGAGCTGGACGAACGTTCCAACCGGTTGGCGCGGCAGCTCATCCAACGCGGTATCGGACCGGAAGATGTTGTCGCGATCGGCATTCCACGTTCGGTGGACTCCGTGCTCGCCGCGTGGGCGGTGACCAAATCGGGGGCTGCTTTCCTGCCGATCGATCCCACTTATCCGGCTGAACGCATCACCCATATGATGACCGATTCGAAAGCGGCCCTCGGCATTACGGCCGGGTCCATACCCGCGCGATTGCCAGAGGGCACCGAGTGGTTGACGTTCGACAACCTCGACGAGGCCGACAGCGGTCCGATCACCGACGGCGACCGGGTTCGTCCGTTGCGGATCGACGATATCGCCTACGTCATCTACACCTCCGGATCAACCGGACTACCCAAGGGTGTCGCGGTTACTCACCGCGGGCTCGGCAACTGCGCGGTCGCAGTCTCGAGCGCCATGTGTGTCGAATCCGGCTCCCGGACATTGCATCTGGCGTCACCGAGCTTCGACGCGTCGGTACTGGAGATGCTGTTGCCGTTGTCCGAGGGGGCGGCCATGGTCATTGCGCCGGCGGATGTCTACGGCGGTGATGAACTTGCCGCGCTGCTCGACCGCGAGCAGGTCAGCCACGTTCTCGTCTCACCTTCGGTGCTGTCCACGATCGACCACACCCGTT
>NZ_JBVJLS010000065.1:0-2262 GCF_055584605.1 Nocardia sp. NPDC102475
AGGGCACATCGAACATGGGAACGGGGATGAACTGCGGTTTTCGTGTGGGCGGTTGGTGATCGAGGCCGAATACCCGTTGTAGGTGGGTAGGGTCGGTGTATCGGCGGGGCCGTTGGTTGCCAAGCCATCTGGGGAAGACTGTTGGCCTGGTTTCCGGCCGAGACCCCGCGATCACTTTCCGCTCTGCGTGTTTCGTGTCCGCTTCCTGACGGCTGGGCAGCCCGATTTTCGGGTTCTTGTTGTGGTGTCCGGGTTGGGGACTGTAAATACAACTGGACAGACCCACACAATCCCTTCAACATTCCATACGGTCTTTCAGGAAGACCGACTTGCTGCCGACAACGCAGAGAATCAACCGCTGGTAGGGCGCATTCGTCGCTACCGCCCGCCCTCGCGTCCGCAGGTTCTGGGCACGTCGAGTTTCAGTGCCGTGCTACAGGCGCAGCGCGTGGGCGGCGAATGCTTGTCGGCCGTTGATCGTCAGGTCTGTTGCGTTGATGACGGTCGGGTTGTCGAATCGGTCCAGATCCAATTCGTCGGCTGGAACGACTTTCGTGAACCATTCGTCATAGAAGTGATTCAAGACCGGTACCGCTGAGGGGTTCGGTTGTGAGGTGCCGACGAACCGTGCGGCGATGTCCTGTTGGGAAATGCCACTGCCGTGCAAGGCCGCACGGATTTGTGCCCACATCGGGTCGTCGAGGACACGGGCGAACGAGAGAAGTCCTTCCCCGATCGGCACGGACGGTGTGCGCAGGTCGTACAGGCATGCCTGTACGACCTGTTCGCGGATATCGCGCAAAACGGCGGAAAGCCGGTCGTCCGAGGGGGATTCCTGACACTGGTGGTAGATCAGGATGGTTGATGCGTGATGAAGGCCGAATTCGTGTCGGTAGGTGTTGAGGATGCGGCGACCGTCCTCGTCGGAGTGGGCGGTGGCAACGGCGTGAGCGAGGAGCGCGAAGATGACGTTGCCCCAGTCGGAATACAGTTCTCCCGGGCGTGGTGCCAGTCGGCGGGTGAGTGAGACCGCGGCTGCCGCGCTGGCGGTGGAGGTGGATGATTCGATGAGGGCGAGGTAGCGATTCATCTTGCTCAACAGGACGCGCCGCTGTGGGCTGGCCTCTGTGAGCTAATCGCTGATGACGGAGGTGTGGTCGAGTTCGCCGCGATCGAGCAGATCTCGGAATGCCTCACGGACCATCGTGTCGCTCAGATCGCCTTCGGGGATCGCGAACTGGAAGTAGCGGGCGAAGTAGTCTCGGTCGTTGATCCGACAATCGGCCGAGCGCTGCGTCCATACCGCGCCCTCGATGTGGGGCAGGTTGGGGAAGAGAGCAACCAGCATCCGATTGACCGCGATCACTGTCTCGCTGCCCGTGCCGGTGGGAAGAGCGGTGCGAATGCGGTCGGGCCACTGTTCTGGTGGGTTCGTGTTGTGGTCGCGGGGAGAGAGCAGGTTCCGCCGCCAGGTCGGGATTTGGTCGTAGAGGTCGGGGTAGTTCAACCGGATGTAGGTGATGACGGCCGCGTCGAACAGGTCGACCTCATCGGGACCGACCAGCGAGCACAGCACATCGGTCTGCAGGCAGAGCTGTTTGATGCTGCGCAGGGTCAGCGAGTTGGGATCCGGCAGAACGTTGAGCAACTCGTCGACCGCGTACCGGGTGGCGGGTGCGTCGGTGGCGAGGTCGAGATTGCGTGCGACGGTTTCGAGTTCGCGACGCAGTTCGGTCTCGATATGGATGCGTTGGATCGGGGAAGGACGAATTGGTATTGGACGATCTTCTCGAGGTATCGGTGGGCGCGGTCGCGAGCGAGGTCGGAACATGTGAGCAGATCCAGCACCGTGGTCTTGTCGTAGGCGAGCAGATAGTGCACGTTCGGGAACCGTCCGAGCAGCCGCACCGCCTTCATGACAGCCAGGAGTTCATCTGTGTGCAGGCGATCCAGATCGTCCACCACGACGAGCACCGTGATACCGGCTTCCCGGATCGCGTCCGAGATCTTGTCGAATCTCACCTGGAAGGGATCTTCGGATACGTTCACCGTGCCGAGCCGATCGGCGAGCGCGTCAGCGCCTGCCTGCCATGCTGCGTCGACACCACCGGGCGCGTGCTTGTCGATGACGGCGGTCGCCAGCTTCTTGACCACTGCGGTCGCGATCGGTGCGGCGGCCTTCAGCATGTCTCGCGCTGTGGTCGCCTCCGTGGGAAGGGCGGACGCGATCGCGCTGTAGAACTCGGTGATGAGTGAATCGAT
>NZ_JBVJLS010000066.1:0-2133 GCF_055584605.1 Nocardia sp. NPDC102475
CCGCGAAAGCGACCGCCAATGCGATCAACCGGCTGACCAACCAATACCTCTACAACATCGCCGGAAAGAAATACGCGGGCGGCAACCCCAGCGGCCAGATGCCCGGCGGCACCGTCGGTGATTGGATCCAACAGGCACTGCAGGTACTGCAACAGCTGGGCTACAACATCAGCACGATCGATCCGCAGGCCATCGCGATCATCATCCAGCACGAATCGGGCGGCAATCCCAATGCCACCAACAACTACGACAGCAATGCTGCCGCCGGCACGCCCTCGATCGGGCTCATGCAGACCATCGGCCCGACCTTCAACCAGTACGCCGCGGCCGGACACAAGAACATCTACGACCCGGTCGACAATATCGTCGCGGGTGTCCGTTACGCGATCAGCCGATACGGCTCGGTCAGCAATGTGCCCGGCGTCAAGGCCGTGCGCGCCGGTCGACCGTATGAGCCCTACTGATGCCACCACCGCAGCGGGATACACCGGATCCGAGCCTCGACAACGCACACGAGGCCCGGCCCGGCACAACGACCTCCGCGCCGCGTCGGAACGCGGCACGGCGCAGTCAGACCCGGGCACCGACCGGAACTCCCGCCGCGATCGCACAGCCGCCCGCCGCAACCGCGGCCACGCGCGGGCCGACCGGAGCGCCTATCGCCGAATCCGGTACCACCGCAGCCGGATCGCCCGCCATCGCTCGCCCCGACGCACTCGCCGGATTCGGTTCGAGCGCGCCGTATGCCGCAGCGGCGCTCGGTGCGCTGGCATCCATGGCCGCGCAGTACGGCAATGCCAACCCCACCGCCGATACCGGCCAGCCGTATGCACCGCCCGCGCTCGGGTCCGGACAATCGACCTCATGGCCCGGCGAATCGGGCGACCGGTACGCGGCGAATAATCTCGAGACCGCACGACGTGGACAATCGACACAATCATTGAACGCCGAACTCGGCCGTCTGCTCGGCGGTGCCGCGGATAGCACGATCCAAGGCCGAGCGGCCATCGATGGCATTGTCGCCGAAGTGAATACGGCAATGACCGCACTCGGTGGTGTCGCCGACACCACCGCGGGCCGTCAGATGCTGATCACCACACTCAGTAACGCCCTACAGCGTGCAGGCGCTGTGCTCGGACAGGGACAGTCCGCAGCGGCGATTACCGCGGATAAGGTTGCCGCACTGGCCGACCGGTTCCTGCAGAACGCTCGCCCGACCCGGCAACCACCACGGCGATCCCAGCCGAGCACCGGTGGATCCACTGCCGGTCCGCCGCGCACCCGCCCGTCCGGTCGGCAGGGTCAGTGGATCAATGACGCCCTGCGCATCCTGGCCGCCAATGGCTACGACACCCGGCACATCAATCCCGCCGATATTGCCGCGATCATCCAGCACGAATCCGCGGGCGATCCGAATGCGATCAATCTCTGGGACAGCAACGCGGCCAAGGGAACTCCGTCCAAGGGGCTGATGCAGACCATCGACCCCACCTTCAACGCCTACGCGCTACCGGGCCATCGCGATATCTGGAATCCGGTCGACAACATCATCGCGGGCGTGCGGTACGCCATCGACCGCTACGGTTCGGTCAGCAATGTGCCCGGTATCCAGTCGATGCACGGTGGCGGGCACTACGTCGGCTACTGAGCTGGAGAGGCCGGCTTCGGCAGCTGGCCGCTACGACCACCGGCTGGCGTGATAGCTGCGCGGCAGATTGATCACCTTCACCACATCTCCGGTATGCGGCGCTTCGACACATTGACCGTTCCCGATGTACATCATGACGTGGCCAGGACTTCCGTTATTGAACTCTGAATCGGGGAAGATCAAGTCACCTGGTCGGATATCGGCCGGGTTGACCTTCGGCAGCTGTTGGTACTGGGCGGAGGCCACACGCGGGATATTCACACCCGCCTGAGCCGCGGCATATTGCATCAGACCGGAGCAGTCGAACGAGTTCGGACCTTCGGCACCCCACACATATGGATCACCCAGTTGAGCCAAGGCGACCTGGATCGCCTTCTGCGCGGCCGCTGACGTACCAGCTGCCGCGCCTGCGTATTTCTTTCCGGCGATGTTGTAGAGGTATTGGTTGGTCAGCCGGTTGATGGCATTTGCCGTGTCGCTGGCGC
>NZ_JBVJLS010000067.1:0-1844 GCF_055584605.1 Nocardia sp. NPDC102475
GCGGCGCATCGTCGCAGTCTGGGATTGCCTGCGACCTCTGTGGATTACGGTCTGTGGGCGCGGTCGAGCGGGCTCGGTGCCGAGTTGTCCGAGGACGATTTCGATCGGATGCGCAGGCAGGGTTTCCCGCCGCTGACCGAGGCTGAGGGTTTGGCGTTGTTCGATGCGGCGATCGCGACCGACACCTCTCAGTTGGTCGCGTTGCGGGTCGATCCGGCGGTGCTTCGAACCCGGGGCGAGCAGCTCCCGGCTCTCGTCCGCGCGATCGTGCCGACCCCGGCGCGCCGCAACAGCCGTACCCCGGCGGGTCAGGCGTTCGCCCAGAAGCTGGCCGGCCTATCCGATACCGATCGCGCTGGTGCGCTGCTCGACCTGGTGCGCTCGGTGGCTGCCGAGGTCCTCGGACATGCCTCGATCGATGCTGTTGAACCCCGGCAGGCGTTCCAGCAGCTCGGGTTCGACTCGTTGAGCGCCATCGAGTTCCGCAACAAACTCAACACCGCGACCGGTCTGCAACTCCCGGCCACGCTCATCTTCGATCAGCCCAATCCGCAAGTCGTCGCCGAGTTCATCGGTTCACAACTCACCGGCACCGGAGCTGTCGAAGAGCTCGCGGTCAGTCGGGTCCGCGCCGACGACGAACCGATCGCTGTGGTGGCGATGGCCTGCCGCTATCCAGGTGGGGTCGCTTCGCCGGAGGACCTGTGGAATCTGGTCGTCTCGGGCGTTGAGACCACCGGGGAGATGCCGGTGGATCGAGGCTGGGATATCGAGGGCATCTACGATCCGGAGCCCGGTAAGGCGGGTAAGACCTACACCCGTCATGGCGGGTTCTTGTATTCCGCAGCTGATTTCGATGCGGATTTCTTCGGGATCAGTCCGAATGAGGCCACGGTGATGGATCCGCAGCAGCGGTTGCTGTTGGAGGTTTCGTGGGAGGCGTTGGAACGCGCTGGTGTGGATCCGGCGGTGCTGCGTGGCAGCTCGACCGGGGTGTTCACCGGTCTGATGTACCACGACTACGCCCAAGCAACCGGGACCGGTAGCGGCGCCGCAGGCAGTTTGGTCTCGGGTCGGGTGTCGTATGCGTTCGGCCTGGAAGGGCCGTCGGTCACCGTGGATACGGCGTGCTCGTCGTCGCTGGTGGCATTGCATCTGGCCGGGCAGTCGCTGCGGTCGGGAGAATGTGATCTGGCATTGGCCGGTGGTGTGGCCGTGATGGCGACCCCGGACATGTTCCTCGAGTTCAGTCGCCAGCGGGGCCTGTCCCCGGATGGTCGCTGTAAGTCGTTCGCGGACGCGGCCGATGGTGTCGCGTGGTCCGAAGGTGCCGGTGTTCTGGTGTTGGAGCGTTTGTCCGATGCGCGCCGCAATGGGCATCAGGTTCTTGCGGTGATCGCTGGTTCGGCGGTGAATCAGGATGGTGCGTCGAATGGTTTGACCGCGCCGAATGGTCCGTCGCAGCGGCGGGTGATCCAGCAGGCGTTGGCGAATGCCGGGGTGTCTCCGGTCGAGGTCGATGCGGTGGAGGCCCACGGAACGGGTACCACCCTGGGTGATCCGATCGAGGCGCAGGCGTTGCTGGCGACCTATGGGCAGGGCCGTGATGCGGATCGTCCGTTGTGGCTGGGGTCGTTGAAGTCCAATATCGGTCACGCTCAGGCTGCCGCGGGTGTGGGTGGTGTGATCAAGATGGTGATGGCGATGCGCCACGGTGTGTTGCCGCAAACCTTGCATGTGGATCAGCCCTCTACGAAGGTTGATTGGTCCGAGGGTCATGTGCGGTTGTTGACCGAGTCGGTGCCGTGGCCGGTGGTGGATCGGCCGCGTCGTGCTGGTGTGTC
>NZ_JBVJLS010000068.1:0-1519 GCF_055584605.1 Nocardia sp. NPDC102475
GGCGATGGACCTGGTCCTGACCGGCCGCACCATCGACGCCGAGGAGGCCGAGCGCCCCGGCCGCGCCGCCGACCTGGTGTCTGACACCATCGAGATGGCCCAAACCATCTCGTCCATGTCACTTTCCGTCGCGGTGATCGCCAAAGAAGCGACGAATACTCGCAAAGCACACGACAACGCGGCGAAATTTGAATGGATCGTCGGTGAAGCGAATGTCGGGGAAGGCCGGATCTCACAGTCGCGTGTAGTTCGCCTGGTCCTGCTCGAACGCCGTCAGAATCTCCGGTGTCAACGTCAGGCGAGTGTTGGCGACGGCGACCAGGTAGTCCTCGACGTCGGCGGGTTCGCTCGTTTCTTCGCGCATCGCGCGTTCGAACGCCGACTGGGCCCCGGCACGAGCGGCGTACTCGATGTCCGCAGGGGTGAAATGAGCTGTGGCGCGCACCAGGTGGTCGAGGTCGATGGATTCGGCTGCAGGGCCGAGGTAGCGCTCCCAGATCGCTTTGCGCGCGGGCTCATCGGGCGGGCCGACCGGTATCACGTAGTCGAAGCGGCCGGGCCGCAGGAATGCCGAATCCAGCGATCGGACCGAGTTGGTGGCGCAGATCAGCAATCGGCTGTAGTCCTCCCGGAAAACCGGAATCAGCTTGAGCAGTTCGTTCGTCACACCATGCGCCGGACTGGTCGCTGTCCCCTCACGCACACCGGCGATCTCCTCCACCTCATCGATGAACAACAGCAGTTCGTCGAGTTCACCCAAATCCGCGAACACCTCACGCAGTGACGCCGCGAGCCCGCCGCTCGCCGTCGCGGCCAGTCGAGACGGGAACAACTCCACGAACGGCCACCCGAGCCGTGAGGCGACCGCTTTTGCAAAGCTGGTTTTACCGGTGCCCGGCGGCCCGAACAAAATCACGCTCTTGGGCGGACGAACCCGATAGCGCTCGGCAACATCCGGGTTCGCCAACGGCAACACGATCCGCCGTTCGATGATCTCTTTCTCCCGATCCATCCCCGCCATCGACTGCCACAACCCGGGTGGCAGCAGCCGCCCGCCCAGCTCGGACAGCAAACTGGCCTGCGCGGGTGCCAGCGGCTCGACCAGTTCGTAGTAGACGAGACCGGTCCTGCGTGCGTATCCGGAATTCTCGAACGCGACCGACCCGGTGGCGCCCTCGGGAACGAGCGCGCAGATCCGCCGCACGCCGTCCGCGCGCAGCCGCCGCTCCAGTTCGGTCAGCAACGCACTACCGATACCACGCCGCCGCCACTGCGCCCCCAGCGCCACCAGCAGAACCCACGCACGCTCGCCCTGGATCTGCGCGACCGCCATGCCGACGAGCTCATCGCCCACCTCGGCCACCACCGTCGGCTGCCCCGCCCGCGCCGACGCCAACACCTCCGCCAACGCGAACACCGGCTCATCCGCGGTCGTCATACGGCTCTGCTCCCAGATCTGAATCGCCTGATCCAGATCAGCGTCACGAAATTCGCGCAGTCGCCATACCGGCATACACAC
>NZ_JBVJLS010000069.1:0-1486 GCF_055584605.1 Nocardia sp. NPDC102475
TCGATTTTCAATGAAGATGTCAACGTTTCAAGATCATTGCGACCGCCTGGTGTCAGGCGGCAGTAGCGGCCGGTTCGGGTGGTGCAGGTGTGTAGGAGCGGTTGTCGCGCAGCAGGGCCCACAAGACGTTGACCCGTCGGCGAGCGAGGGCAAGGACGGCTTGGGTGTGGTGTTTGCCCTCGGATCTCTTGCGGTTGTAGAAGATTCGCGATTGCTCGTTGTATCGGATGCTGATCAGCGCCGAGGTGTAGAAGGCATGCTGCAAGCCGCGGTGGTAGCGCCGCGGCCGGTGCAGGTTGCCCGAGATGCGTCCGGAATCGCGGGGTGCCGGTGCGACGCCGCCGTAGCCGGCGAGGTGGTCAGCGGAGGTGAACGCGGTTATGTCCCCGCCGGTCGCGGCGAGAAATTCGGCGCCGAGAAGTGGTCCGATGCCTGGCATGCTCACCACGACGGCGGCGCTGCGGTGGCGGCGAAATCGGCCCTCGATGAGCTTGTCAGTGTGTTTGAGCTGTTCGTCGAGGGCGATCACCCCCGTGGCCATGTCGGCGACCAACTCCGCGGCCAGACCCTGTCCCGGCAGCGTCGTGTGCTGGCAGGTGGCCGCGGTGACGGCTCGGGTTGCCAGCACGGCAGCGCCTTTGACCTTCTGCGCACGCAACCAGGAGCTGACCTCGCCGACACCGGATCGCCGCAGGGCTTCGGGGGTCTGGTAGCGGGTCAGCAGAACCAGTGGCCCTTTGTTGGTCAGATCCAGGGCGCGTTCGAGTGCCGGGCTGATGCCAAGCAGCTGCTGGTGCAGCCGGTTCACCAGGCGTATACGGTCGGCGGCGAGATCGCGGCGGCGGGCGATGAGCATGCGCAACTCGACGATGAGTTCGTCCTCAACGCGGATCGGGGCCAGGTCGCGGCGGATTCGGACCTGGTCGGCGATGATCGCGGCGTCCTTGGCGTCGGTTTTTCCGCTGCCGCGGTACCCGTCCGCGGCACGGTTGACCTGATTGCCGGTGATATAGAAGGCCCGCTGCTCGTGGATGGTCAGCAAAGTCAGCAACAGCGCCGATTCACCGGTGATCATGTCGACTGCCCAGTCGATGCGATCCGCAAGCGCGGCAACGTCGTTGATCAGTTCGACCAGAGCGGTCTCGTCGTTGGTGACTCGTCGCGACAACAGCCGGGTGCCGTCGGTGTCGATCACCAGCGCATGGTGATGTTGCTTGCCGATGTCCACCCCAGCCCATGCACGTTCCAAACCCATCTCCTTCGTTCACTGAACCTGTTGTCCCGCAGACGACTTCGCTGTCCTATCCCTACGCAGCGACTGGTTCGCAATTTTCAATCAGCAGCCGAGCCGTCGAGGGGGTGCCAGGCGGCCAATCGAGTGAAGCCATACACGCGGCGGATGTCTGAAAGCCACACCCGACACCCCTGGGCACCAGGACCCTACGACTGGCCCGAGTCACCCGAGAAAGAAGGTAGGGATGTCTGA
>NZ_JBVJLS010000070.1:0-1458 GCF_055584605.1 Nocardia sp. NPDC102475
GGAGTTTCAATGATCGTGTCAAGCCGCAGCGCTGATCGGGGTTGGTGCCTCGATAGCGAAGGTGCGGTTGTCGCGGATCAGTGCCCAGATGACGTCGATCAGGCGGCGGGCCAGCGCGATGAGTGCTTGGGTGTGGATCTTTCCCTCGGCGCGTTTGCGCTGGTAGAAGGCTCGCGATGGGCCGTCGGTGCGGCGGATGCTCGACAGCGCGGCCATGTAGAAGACCTTGCGCATGCCTCGGTGATATCGCTTGGGGCGGTGCAGGTTTCCGCGGACTTTCCCGGAGTCGCGGGGTACTGGCGCCAGCCCGGCGTAGGCGGCCAGCCGCGCTGCGCTGCCGAACACGGCACGCAGGTCACCGCCCGCGTCGGCCAGCAGTTGCGCACCGAGTATCGGGCCGAAACCGTCCACGCTGGTGATGGCCGCGGCGTGGGGATGCTGATCGAACCGTTCGGTGAGCTGTTTGTTGAGCTCTTTGATGTCACGGTCCAGGTCGAGCAGTTGATGCGCCAGCCGCGCGATGAGGGGCGCGGTGACCGCCTCGCCGGGCAGGGCGATGGATTGCTCACCGGCCGCCGCCAGGGCTTTATCGGTCATGGCGGAGATGCCTTTGGCCCAGGCGCCGTGGGCGAGCAGGTAGGTTCGAACGCCGTCGTAGCCGGCTTCTCGCAGGCCGGCGGGGGTCTGGAATCCGGTGAGCAGGACCAACGCCGAGCGGGTGGAGTAGTCGAAAGCCCGCTCCAGTGCGGGAAAGATCGAGGCCAGCATCTCGCGCAGATGGTTGACCCCACGCACCCAGTCCGCCATCAGGTTCTCGCGGCGCGCGGTGAGAACCCGCAGGTCGGTGACGATCTGATCGGGACTGGTGACCGGCGTCAAATCGCTACGCATGCGGGCGGTTTCGGCGATCGTGCGGGCGTCTTTGGCGTCGGTTTTGCCTTCTCCGGCGAACGCGCCGGACATCCGGTTGACCAACCGGCCAGGCACATACACCAACCGATCGCCGGTGGCGCTCAGCAACGCCAGCAGCAGCCCTGCCGCCCCGGAGGTCATGTCGACTGCCCACACCACCTCGCCGGCCTTGGCCCGGACCCGGGCGATCAACGCCTCGATCGCGGACTGACCGTTGACCACCTTCCCGGAGAACGCGACCTTGCCGTCCTGGTCCACCACGCAGGCGTGGTGAGCAGCTTTGCCGACATCGATTCCGACCCAAACCTTTTCGCGGACCTTCACCCGGCCCGACCTCCCGCTCTCACAACCCGACCCCGCGGACGACCCCGCCTGCATCTCCATAAACAGCGACTGAGCGCACAGATTTCAATCAGCGGCCAAGGCGTCCAGAACGACAGGGCGGCCACTCCTGGCAAGCCACCCAACGGCAAGAACCGATCAGCCACACCCTGCCGCCCTGGGCATTCAAGGCGTCTGGCCCTGAACACCTACAACCTTATGGAG
>NZ_JBVJLS010000071.1:0-1447 GCF_055584605.1 Nocardia sp. NPDC102475
CGGGATGCCGAGACCTGATGCGGCACCGGGTGGCTGATGCAGTTCGAACCAGGTGGATTTGCCGGTGCCGTTGTCTTGCACGACGGTTCCGTGGTCGGCAGAGAGCATGTCTACCAACGGTCCGCCGCGGCCGCGTTCGGCATCCCAGTCGGGCATATCGGTGCCTTCTGGGATGACTGGGCTTTTGTCGGTGACCGTGAACCGGACGTTGCGGATATCGTCGGAGTCGGTCACGGTGAGGGTGACCGCGACCTCGTCTGCGGTCCACCGCAGCGAATTCGCCACCGTCTCCGAAACCAGCAGTATCGCGGTTTCGATCAGATCTTCGGTGAGCCAGGGGAACTTCTGCGGCAGCGATCGCACCCATGCGCGGGCACGTCCGGCGGGGCGGACTCGCTCTCCTTCCTCACCTACTACGCCGGTATCCTCGCCGTCTCGGCGGACGATGAACTGTTCGCGGATGGCTGGCGTCGACGGCCTGCTGCGCTGACCGGGGTTCGGCGTTCCGGGGGCGGGCGTTGGCGGCGGTTCGGCCGTGGGGTGTGGCGGTGGTGTTTGGGGTGGCTCCGACTGTTTCTTCGGTTTGGGTTTCTTGGGGTTGTTGGCTGCGGCCGATGCCATCGGGACGGGGCGTGCCGCTACCACTGGTTCCGGCAATGGGCCGGTGAGCGTGGTGGCGGGAGCGCCGCCCCGGGTGGGCTGGACTGTGGGGTCGGGGATGTATTGGGTGCTGTCGCGGTTGAGTTGGGGGGCGGCGGTGGGGTCGGTTGGGGCGCCGGGTGTTTCGGGGTTGGGTGTGGTGGCGTAGTGGTTGGGTGGGTTGAGTTCGGTGGGGTGTTCGGCGGGTGTCGCGGGCAGGTGTGGTGCCGGGTTGTTCAAGTGGCGGGGCAGGGGTGGTTCGGAGTCGTGTACGCGTGGCTTCTGCCGGTCCTGGTCGTCTTCGGCGGGCGCGCCGGGGATGGCGGTGTCCGGGATCGGGACCTGTGGTCGGTCGGTGAGGGGGATCGCGGGTCGACTTTCCGGCACCGCCGGTGTGGTCGGGTGCGGGACGATCGGAATCGCGTTGGGGGGTGGGCCGTCCGGTGTGTCGGGTTGGCCGGGGATGTTGTAGGTGGTGCCCGGTGGTTTGGTGTATTCGTCGGGTGTTTTGTTGGGGTATTCGTCGACTTGCGGTTGTGCTGGGACGTAGCTGGGCATCGGTGGAGTTACGACCGTGCCGATCCGATCGGGGAATTCCTCTGGATCGCTGAGGGTTTGGTCGTTGTCGGTGGGCTGCGCGCCGGACATCGCGGGTGGCGGTGTCGGGGGTCCCGATGCTGCATTGGTATTCGATGGTCCATGCCCGCTGGGCGGTATCGCGCCGCCCAGTGCCGTCGGCCCGCTCGGCGGCAGGATGCCAGCCGGTGGGATCGTCTGGGCGTCGAGACTGCTCGGTGCCGCGTCGGGG
>NZ_JBVJLS010000072.1:0-1405 GCF_055584605.1 Nocardia sp. NPDC102475
GTATCGCGCCGCCCAGTGCCGTCGGCCCGCTCGGCGGCAGGATGCCAGCCGGTGGGATCGTCTGGGCGTCGAGACTGCTCGGTGCCGCGTCGGGGGATGGCGTGGTGGTGTATGGCTGCTGTGGTGAGTTGGATTGTGCGCTTTGTGGCTTGGCGCTGGGGCGTGGGTTGGCTTGCGGGGTGGCTGGTGTTGCCGGTGCGGCGGACGCGCCGAGCATTGGCTCGGAGTCGACGAGGCCGAGGTCGACGAGGGTGGCTTCGTAAGGGGTGGATGGCGATTCGCTCGGCTCGGGTGGGAAGGGTGGTTGCGCCGCGAGTTCGGTCCCGATGGTGCCGTCGAGATCGGTGGTAGAGGCGGTGTGGGTACTGGTGTCGGCCTGGGTGGGGGCGCTCGTTGGGTGCGCCGATCCCGGTGTGTTGTCGGGTTGGTCGTCGGTGACGAGAATGGTTCCGGCGAGGCCTGACTGCGGAATCTCGGGGCGGCTGCTGTGGAATTGGGTGGTGCCCGGAAGGTCGGTTGATGACGGGTTTGCCGGGGTGGTGATGGGGTCCGTCGGTGCATAGGTGCCCTCGGTGAGTTGTCGCAGGGCCGTGTCCGGGATGTGCCGGCCGTTGCCGGGGACGGGCGCATTGCCCGGGGAAGTCGATGATTGGGTCGAGCCCGAGGGTGATGACGTGGCGCCATCGTCGTGGGGCATGCCGAGTTCGAGGAGGAGAGCCTGGCCGATCTGGTCGATCTCGGCAATGGTCTGCTCGTCGATCTCGTCGATGGTCTGCTCGTGGGGCCGGAGTCTGTGTCCGTCGTCGATAGCGCGTCGTTTGGCCGATTCGGGTTCCGCTGGGAGTAGGAGCCCGTTGCTCCAGCTGTCGTCGAGGGATCGCTCGAGCTCGGTGATGGTCGCCTCGAGGGGGCGGACCAGTGTCCCTGTGGTGGGGCGGATCGCAGTGGCGAGACCGCCGCCCATCACCTGCTCGGCGAGGTTGCGGGCGCGTGGTTCGGGGTGGGTGAGTGCGGGCACGGTCATCGCACCGATGGGGTTGGCGAGGGTGATGGCCAGGTCGCGCCCAGTTGTGCGTGCCGACTGTTTGATCGCGTTCGTGCGGACCGGTGATGTGGCCGACTGGGTGCGTTTGCGGCGCTCGGGTTGCGGGATCTGTATCGGTATCGGCGCGGGTGGTGTCGGCGTCGGCTTGGGTGGTTCGGGTGCCGCTGCCTTTGCTTTGCGCTTCTTGGGCTTGTCGACCGAGGCTTGGGCCATCATCGGGACCGGGCGCGCAGGGACGACTGATTGTGGCAAGGGGCCAGCAGGCGTGGTCGGAGGGACGCCGCCGCGAGTGGGTTCGGTGGTGAGGGGTGGGATGTAGTTGGTGCCGTGGCGGTCGAGTTGTGGTTCGGCGGCCGGATC
>NZ_JBVJLS010000073.1:0-1378 GCF_055584605.1 Nocardia sp. NPDC102475
CCGGACATCCCGGGAGGCTTCTATGTTTGTCAAGCCGTCTCGGGGACCTGTCTGAGTGTTCGGTAGATCTGGCGCGTCACATAGCGTTTGAGGCAGCGGGCGACTTCGCGTCTGGTTTTCCCGGCAGCGAGCCGTCGCTGCAGGTAGGCGCGGGTCGCGGGATCGGTTCGCATCCGGGTGAGCACGATCGTGTGAAGTGCTCGGTTCAGCTGCCGGTCACCGCCCCGGTTCAGCCGGTGGCGGGTTGTATTTCCCGACGAGGCCGGGATCGGACAGGTTCCGGCGATCTTGGCAAGTGCGCCTTCGGTTCTGATCCTGCCCGGATGCGACCAGACCGTGAGGATGACCGCAGCGGTCACCGGGCCGACCCCGGGCAATGCCAGCAGCTCGGGGGCATGCTCGCCAAGGATTTCGTGCAACTGGTTGCGGTTGGACTTCAACTGCTCGTCGAGCTCGGCGATTCGCCGGGCCAGGCGGACCGCTTCGGCGCGGGCGACACCCAGTCCGATCGATTCGTCGCGACGCCGCCACGCGGCGACTCGTGCGATCTGCTGGACTGTGAGTGCCCGGCGCCCGTCTATTCCGAGGTCATAAGACCTGAGCAATGCGGTCAGTGTGTTCACCGTCCGGGTCCGTTCGGTGGCCATCTGGTCACGGGCGACCGCCAGGATGTTCAATGCGTCCCGCACGTCGCCGCGGCGACGGTCACACAGTTTCTCGAGTTCGGTGACGAGCGTCGACCGCGCGGCGGTGACCGCATCCATTGCATCGGTTTTTCCGTTGTCCCGCAACCGTTTCGCCGACGGCGTCGGTGCTTCGACGACGCGGTAACCAGCACGTTCGAAGCGATCGGCGGCGATCGCCCCGTAGGATCGGGTGCCTTCGGCGGCGATCAGGACTGTGCTGATTTCTCCGTCGGTGCGGCGGGCGATCCACGTCTGCGCCCGGGCAATACCCGCAGCCGAGGTCGGGAAGGTCGCTTCGTCGACGACTCGACCGGCTGGGCATTCGACGACGGCGTAGCTGTGGGTCGCGGCGTGGGTGTCGACGCCGACGACGAATCGGTAGTGGTCTGCAACGATGGACAATGCGATGTTCTCCTGGTGGACGGACGTCGTGACCGGCGTCGGCCCGGGAGAGAGTCACTACGAGGCAGACCTGTAATGAGCCACAACCGATCCCGCGGTTGGGCAGGCTTCTGATCAGGCCATCGTGGTGGGCCGGGACGGCGCCGGCCTCCAGGCCGAGACGGACAACTCCCGGGAAGGGCACCCAACAGGGGCCAGGAGATTCACGAGTCACACCGCGGTCTGAAGAACCAGCACCACCCTGCCAGCCGGCCCCAGGCCAGCCACCACCAACACTTACAGGGGATTCA
>NZ_JBVJLS010000074.1:0-1357 GCF_055584605.1 Nocardia sp. NPDC102475
TACTGCAACTGCACTCAGGTGAGTGGGTGGCCGCGGCGACGGTAGTGCGATAACCGGGCTTGGTGCTGGCGGCGTCGCCGCCAGCGTGACCAGGCCCAGATGTGGTCGGCGGTATGGATCGGGGTGAGGACGAACGATATGAGCAGGCGGCGGATCTCGGGTAGCGTGAAGGCGATCATGCCGTCGTCACTGTCGGTGATTCCCCTTTTGCAGCAACGGTTTTCGCTGCGGCGAGCCAGGCCAGCGCAAGCATCGACAGGGTGATGTGGGCGTACCAGGCCCGCCATTTGCGGACCTGGTAGTGATCGAGCCCGGCCTCGCCCTTGGCCTGCTGAAATGCCTCTTCGACATGCCAGCGAGAACCCGCTACCCAAGCCAGATCGACCAGCCGCGCCGACGCCGGGCCGTAGCAGAGGTAGTAGGCGACCTCGGTGGGGTCGCTGATCGAGCGCCGGGCCAAAAGCCAGTGCCCACGCCCAGCCGCCCAGGTGCCATCGATCTGGCGACGTGCCCAGTCGAATTCACGTGGTCCGTGCGCGCCGGCACCGACCGAGAGCCGCTGCCACGACGTTGCGGCGAACTCGCCGACCAACTTGTCGGCGCGGGCGACCCGGTCGGCGCGGGTGCTCACCTGATGATCGCAGCGGGTGGCCAGCACGTAGAACACGTCCCGATGTTCGCACCAGTCCCGCAGGTAACCGGCCTGCCCGTAGGCTTCGTCGGCGGTGAACCACGCGAACGGCACTCCCGCAGCCAGGGCGCGCTCGAGCATGGCGATCATCTGCCGCGGCTTGGTCGCGAACTCCACCTCGTCGGGTATCCCGGCGTCACGGCAGCGGTCCCGATCCGACGTCCACGACTCCGGGACGTAGAGCTCCCGATCGATCAGAGCGTGCCCATGCCGGGATGCGTAAGCCAGAAACACCCCGATCTGGCAATTTTCCGTACGCCCCGCTGTGCCGGAGTACTGCCGTTGCACGCCAGCGGATTTGGTGCCCTTCTTCAGGAACCCGGTCTCGTCACCAGCCAGCACGGCATCCGGGTCGCCGAGATGTTCGACCACATAGGCCCGCACATCGTCACGGACCCCGTCGATATCCCAGTCCGCGGCCCGCAGCAGCCGCTGCATCCCGTCCGGAGACCCCTCACCAGCACGTTCGGCCAGCGTCCACCCATTTTTACGTTCCAAACCCGCGACCAGACCCGACACATACTCACCAGCCCGCCCCCGCGGCTCGGCCCGGGTGAACCGTCCCCCGATCCTCGCCATCAACGAATCCAGCTCCGCCACAACATGATCCAACACCACCCGACAGGTCTACCAGCACCGAACCACCTGAGTGCAGTTGCAGTATTA
>NZ_JBVJLS010000075.1:0-1313 GCF_055584605.1 Nocardia sp. NPDC102475
AGCTCAGTAGCCATACCCGCCCACTGCGCACCCTGACCCGAAAACACCAGACCCGTCGAACCCGAAACCACACGACCGGACACCACACCCGGAACGGATTCAGCGCGGCCCAGCGCTTGTGTGCCGGCTCGCAGCCCGTCACGCTCGGCTGACAACACCACGGCCCGATGGTCGAACAAACCCCTCGAAGTTACGAGCGAGAAGCCGACATCGATCGGGTCGTGGTCGTCGACATACGTTGCCAGGCGGGCAGCTTGATCGGTAAGAGCCTCGCCACTGCGCGCCGAAACGACCCATGGCAACACTCCGCCGACCGGGACGGTCTTCACCGCCGGCACCGGCGCCACGACCGGGGCCTGCTCGATGATGACGTGCGCGTTGGTGCCACTGAGGCCGAACGAGGACACACCAGCACGACGTGGCCGGTCCGCCACCGGCCATGATTGCGGCTCGGTCAGCAACCGCACATGCCCCTCGGACCA
Source organism: Nocardia sp. NPDC102475 (assembly GCF_055584605.1). Classification (NCBI taxonomy): domain Bacteria; kingdom Bacillati; phylum Actinomycetota; class Actinomycetes; order Mycobacteriales; family Nocardiaceae; genus Nocardia; species Nocardia sp. NPDC102475. The sequence continues at coordinate 483 of NZ_JBVJLS010000075.1, forward strand.
GTCGACCTTGGTGCTGGGCTGATCAACATGGAGGGTCTGCGGCAGCAGCCCGTGCTGCATCGCCATGACCATCTTGATCACACCACCCACACCCGCGGCAGCCTGAGCGTGACCGATGTTCGACTTCAACGACCCCAACCACAACGGACGATCCGCATCCCGGTCCTGGCCGTAAGTCGCCAGCAACGCCTGCGCCTCGATCGGGTCACCCAGGGTGGTACCCGTTCCGTGGGCCTCCACCGCATCGACCTCGACCGGCGAGATACGAGCATTCGCCAACGCTTGGCGGATCACTCGCCGTTGCGAGGGACCGTTGGGTGCGGTGAAACCATTCGATGCGCCATCCTGATTCACCGCCGAACCAGCGATCACCGCAAGAACCTGATGAGCATTGCGCTGGGCATCGGACAACCGCTCCAACACCAGCACACCGGCACCTTCGGACCAGCTCACCCCATCGGCGGTGTCGGCGAAGGATTTACAGCGCCCGTCCGGAGCTAATCCGCGCTGCCGACTGAACTCGAGGAACATATCCGGCGTGGCCATCACCGCCACACCACCGGCCAACGCCAGATCGCACTCCCCCGACCGCAACGACTGCGCGGCCAGATGCAGGGCCACCAGCGACGACGAGCACGCCGTATCCACCGATACGGCCGGGCCTTCCAACCCTAGGGTGTAGGCGACGCGACCGGAGACCAAGCTTCCGCCGGCGCTGTTACCGATACCAGCGCCCTGGGCGTAGTCGTGGTACATCAGACCGGTGAACACCCCGGTCGAGCTGCCACGCAGCACCGCCGGATCCACACCAGCGCGTTCCAACGCCTCCCA
>NZ_JBVJLS010000076.1:0-1311 GCF_055584605.1 Nocardia sp. NPDC102475
GCGGATCATGCTCGGCTGGACCGCAGCGCAGACCGCCGAGGCCATCGGCACCAGTCCCGGCGTGGTTCGGGTCATGCAGCATCGCGCGCTGAACAAACTGCGCGCGCAGCTCGCGGCCGCATCCTGAGGTCGGACAGGCGCTGATCCCTATCAGCCTTGTCGGGGAGTCAGGGTTTGATACCGTGCGTGGCCAGCGCCACTCGCAGGTCTTCCTCGGCCTCCACGGAGGTCACGAACAACAGCTCGTCATCGCCCTCGAAGGGGTCGTCGGGCTGCGGCACGATCACGCGGCCACCGCGCAGAATCGTCACCAGGGCAGCGTCGCGCGGCAGGGTGAGCGTCCGGACCGGCTTGCCCGCCAAGGCGGTATCGCTGGGCAGGGTGATCTCGACCAGATTGGCCTGACCCTGCCGCAGCGTCATCAACCGGACCAGATCGCCGACCGAGACCGCCTCTTCCACCAGCGAGGCCAGCAGCCGCGGCGTCGACACCGCGACATCGACGCCCCAGGACGCGTCGAAAAGCCATTCATTGCGTGGGTCGTTGACCCGCGCCACCACCCGGCGAACGCCGAATTCGGTCTTGGCGAGCAGGCTGTGCACCAGATTCGTCTTATCGTCACCGGTGGCGGCGATGACGACCTCGTAGGTCTGCATACCCGCGTCCTCCAGCAGCGCGAGTTCGCACGCGTCGGCATGGACCCAGATGGCATCCGGGATGGCGGCGGGGTCGATGTGGTCGAGCTGGCGCTCGAGCAACATCACCCGATGGCCGCCGCGCAATAGCTCCCTGGCTATCGATCGGCCGACGGCGCCGGCTCCGGCGATCGCCACTTTCATTTCAGTCCTCGCTTGCTGGGGGCTTACCGGCCAAGGCGACGGCCTCGCCGACGGAGCCGGAGGTGGCTGCGACATAGACGACGTCGTCGGCTTGGACCACGGTCTTGCTCTCGGGGAGCAGGCCCTGACCGAACCGGATGATGAAGGCGACCCTGGCGCCCACAGCGCGCTCCAGATCGCGCACGGTGCGCCCGTACCACTCCTCGTGCAGCGTCAACTGGGCTACCGCAACGGTGCCCGTCGGATCCCGCCAGGTGGTGGTGCCGCCTTCCCCGATCAGCGTGGTGAGGAAGCGGTCGGTGGTCCACGGCACGGTGGCGATGGTCGGAATGCCGAGGCGCTCGTAGACGGCGGCGCGTTTGGCGTCGTAGATGCGCGCGACCACGCGCTGCACACCGAACATTTCCCGGGCCACCCGCGCGGAGATGATGTTGGAGTTGTCGCCGGAGGAGACCGCGGCGAAGGCGTCGGC
>NZ_JBVJLS010000077.1:0-1294 GCF_055584605.1 Nocardia sp. NPDC102475
GTATCGCGCCGCCCAGTGCCGTCGGCCCGCTCGGCGGCAGGATGCCAGCCGGTGGGATCGTCTGGGCGTCGAGACTGCTCGGTGCCGCGTCGGGGAATGGTGTGGTGGTGTATGGCTGCTGTGGTGAGTTGGCCTGTGCGCCTGGTGGATTGGAATTCTGGGGCTGGCGTGGGCCGATTTGCGGGGTGGTCGGTTGGGCGGACTCGTGGACAACTGTCTCGGAGTCGAAGAAGTCGAGGTTGACGAGGGTGGCTTCGTAAGGGGCGGAACTTAGTTCGCCGGCTTCGTATGCGACCAGTGGTTCAGGCGCGAGATCGGTCCCGATGTTGGTGCCGGCGAGACCCGGATATGGCGTTTCGGGTCGGCTGCTGTGGAATTGGGTGGTGCCCGGCAGGTCGGTTGACGAGGGGCTCACCGATGTCGTGATGAGGTCGGCCGGTGCCGGTGCGTTGGAGGCGCCCTCGATGAGTAGTTGCAGGGCCGTGTCCCAGGAGCTCCAGCCGTGCCCGGGCGGGTTGCTAGGTGAGATCGGTGCTTGGGTCGAGTTCGAGGGTGATGTGGTCTCGCGGTTGTCGTCGGTTAGGCCGAGTTCGTGGAAGAGAGCACGGCTGATCTCGTCGATCTCGGCAACGGTCTGCGCGTCGATCTCCGCGATGGTCTGCTCGTGGGGCCGGAGTCTGTGTCCGTCGGTAGTGTGCCGATCGGTCGCTTCGGGTTCCGGCGCGAGCAGGAGTCCGTTGCTCCAGCTGTCGTCGAGTGATCGCTCGAGCTCGGTGATGGTCGCCTCGAGAGGGCGGACCAGTGTGCCCGTGGCTTGGGTGGGGCGGACGGCGGTGGCGAGGCCGCCGCGCATCACCTGGTCGGCGAGGTTGCGGCCGTGCGGCTCGGTTTGGGTGAGTGCGGGCACGGTCATCGCACCGATGGGGTTGGCGAGGGTGATGGCCAGGTCGCGTCCCGTCGTGCGGGCCGAGTGCTTGGCCGCACTCGTTCGGACCGGAGGTGCGGACGGCCGGGCGTGGTTGCGGCGCTCGGGTTGTGGGATCGGTATCGGTATCGGTATCGGCGCAGGTGGCGTCGGCTTGGGTGGTTCGGGTGCCGCTGCCTTTGCTTTGCGCTTCTTGGGCTTGTCGACCGAGGCTTGGGCCATCATCGGGACCGGGCGCGTAGGGACGACTGATTGTGGCAATGGCCCCGCGGGTGTGGTCGGAGGGACGCCGCCGCGAGTGGGTTCGGTGGTGAGGGGTGGGATGTAGTTGGTGCCGTGGCGGTCGAGTTGTGGTTCGGCGGCCGGATC
>NZ_JBVJLS010000078.1:0-1129 GCF_055584605.1 Nocardia sp. NPDC102475
CTAAGTGAGTGTCTGAGATCTCGATTGCGCGATGACATGGTCGGGACATGATGAGGTGTCGCGCAAGACCCTGATGACCGGGAGGTCGTTGGTCTTGCGGGTGATATCGATCCGGTGTCGGAGTAGCGAATCCTGCTGCAACAGAACGGCATTAGTGTCGGCGCGGCGCGTCCGGAACACGAAGAACTCCTGGTAGATCAATGGTTGTCGAGACCAGATGCACCAGGAGTTCGTGTGCCAGTATTGCCTACCTGCTTGTGTTCGTCATGCCCGGCCCACGGCGGTGAGTCGTGCGCGTCGGTCGAGCAGTGCTCGTTCTATCCCTCATCGTGCACCGACGAGCAGTGGTCCCTGCTCGAGCCGTTGCTGCCCAAGCCCGGCAATACCGGCGGTAGGGGCGGACGCAACGAGAAACACCCCCGCCGACAGGTCCTGGACGCGATCTTCTACCTCGCTCGCGGCGGCATCGCCTGGCTGGCGTTGCCCATCGACTTTCCACCCGCCAAAACCGTCTACGACATCTTTCGTCGATGGACGAAACTCGGTGCGTGGCAACGTATCAACGACGCACTGCGCGACCGGGTGCGGTTGAGCAGGGCGCGCAACCCCACTCCGAGCGCGGCCATCATCGACTCCCAGTCAGTGCGCGGCGCCGACACCGTGCACACCACCACCCGCGGATGGGACAACGGCAAGAAAGTCGGGGGCCGCAAACGCCACATCGCCGTGGACACCCTGGGCTTGCTGCTGGCCGTCGTGGTCACCGCCGCCAGCACCCAGGACCGCGACGCGGCCCACCCATTGCTGGCCCTGCTCCGGGAAAAGTTCTCCACCATCACTCTCACCTGGGCCGACGCCGGATATTCCGGGCGGCTGGTCGTGTGGGCCAAACAAGCACTCACCATGACCGTCGCCATCGTCAAACGCACAGATCCCGGCTTCGTGGTCCTACCCCGCCGCTGGGTCGTGGAGCGGACCTTCGCCTGGATCAGCAAACACCGCCGCTGCATCCGCGACTACGAAACACTTCCAGCACACCACGAAGCCATGGTCCACATCGCGATGATCATGACCATGTCACGACGACTGGCCCGCACCCGATAGCCGAGATCTCAGACACTCACTAAGG
>NZ_JBVJLS010000079.1:0-1104 GCF_055584605.1 Nocardia sp. NPDC102475
GCATCACGCGTGCGCGGTCGACAACAACGGAAAGACGGTGTTCAGCCAGAAATTCGGCAACGACCAGGCCGCGATCGAGACGTTGATCGCCCGCGCCGGCCAGGCCGCCGACCAAGTGTGGTGGGCGATCGATCTGACCAGCCCGATGGCATTGCTGCTGATCACCGTGCTGCTGGCCGCCGATCAAGCGGTGACATATGTGCCCGGCCGGGTGGTGAACTCGATGACCGGCAGCTTCCGCGGCGAAGGAAAAACCGACGCCAAGGACGCGCGAGTGATCGCGCAGAGCGCCCGTCTGCGTGAGGACCTGAACCAGGTCACGATGCCCGACGAGCTCGTGGTCGGGCTGACCCAGCTCACCAGCTACCGCACCGACCTGATGGCGGACTGGGTGGCCGGGATCAACCGGCTGCGCGCGCTGCTCGGGTCGATCTTCCCCGCGTTGGAAGCCGCGTTCGACTACTCGAACCGGACCCCGCTGATCCTGGTCACCGGGATGTGCACCCCAGCCGAGATCAGGGAAGCCGGAATTGACGGTGTCACAACACATCTCACCGAACACGGGGCCTGGAAACCGGGCATCGCCAAGACTGCTGCTGCCGCCCTCGACGCCGCCGGACGCCAGAGCCTGGCTCTGCCCGGTGAGGCCGACACCGCGATGCTGGTCAAACGCATCGCAGGCAAGCTCCTCGATCTGGACCGGGAGATCAAAGACACCGACAAACTCATCACGACCCGATTCCGGGAGCACCCGTGGGCGGCCATCATCGAATCCCTGCCCGGCATGGGACCCGGGCTCGGGGCGGAATTCCTCGTCGGCACCAGCGGCGACCTCGCGAATTTCGCCAGCGCGGGACGTTTGGCCTCCTACGCCGGGCTGGTCCCGGTTCCCCGGGACTCGGGCCGCGTCAGCGGCAACCTGCACCGGCCGAAACGCTACAACCGACGCATGCGGCGCGTGTTCTTCATGGCCGCCCTGTCGAGCCTGCGCTACGAAAACGGGCCCTCGCGCCGGTACTACGACCGTAAGCGCGGTGAGCGACTCATCCATACCCAGGCCCTCCTAGCCCTGGCCCGGCGCCTGGTCGACGTCCTGTGGGCACT
>NZ_JBVJLS010000080.1:0-1096 GCF_055584605.1 Nocardia sp. NPDC102475
CTAGTGTGTCGCGCCTGAAATTAGGCAAGTAAGTATGTAACCTATTTTGTGTGTCGCATCGTGGGCCTTCTGCTGTCGAGATTGTGCTGTCGGATGTCGAGCGTGCCGAGCTGGTGCGCAGGTCGGTGTCGCCGGATCGGCGTGACGCCGAGCGGGCGCGAATCGTGCTGGCCTGCGCTGAGGGTCTTTCGAATGCCGGCGCTGCGCGGGATCTGGGTCTGGCTGTGGGGACGGTGGCGAAATGGCGGCGGAAGTTCGCCGCCGAGCGGTTGGCCGGGTTGCATGATCGTGGCCGTGACGGTCGGCCGAAGGCCGAGCTGGTGTTGAGCGATACCGAACGCGCGCAACTAGTTTCGTGGGCGCGCCGGGCCAAGACGGCCCAGTATCTGGCCATGCGGGCGAAGATCGTGCTGGCTTGCGCCGAGGGTGTGACGAACAAGCAGGTCGCCGCGGACCTCGGTGTGGATGAGTCGAGTGTGATCCGGTGGCGGGGCCGCTTCGTCGCGGACCGGCTCGACGGTCTGGGTGACGAGCCGAGGCCGGGCCGGCCGCCCTCGATCCTGCTCGACCAGGTCGAAGACGTGGTCGTCGCGACGCTGGAAACGTTGCCCGGCAACGACACTCACTGGTCACGGGCCACCATGGCCAAACGCAGTGGGCTGTCGAAATCGACCATCGGCCGGATCTGGAAGAAGTTCGATCTCAAACCCCACCTGCAAGATTCGTTCAAGCTGTCCACCGACCCACTGTTCGTGGAGAAAGTTGTCGATGTCGTTGGCCTGTACCACAATCCGCCCGAGAAGGCGATCGTGCTCTGTGTCGATGAGAAGAGCCAGATCCAGGCCCTGGACCGCTCGCAACCGGTGCTGCCGATGACCGTGGGCACGCCCGAACGCCGCACCGACTACCTGCGCCACGGCATCACCAGCCTGTTCGCCGCGTTCAACATCGCCGACGGCACCGTCATCGGCGAACTGCACCGCCGCCACCGTGCCACCGAATTCAAAAAATTCCTGGTCACTATCGACAAAGCCGTGCCCCGCGACCTCGACGTGCACCTGGTCTGCGACAACTACGCCACCCACAACACCGCCGA
>NZ_JBVJLS010000081.1:0-1006 GCF_055584605.1 Nocardia sp. NPDC102475
TTGGCGGCCAAGCAAACTGGGCCGAAACCAGCGAAGACCGACGCCGATCGGCGTGCGGAGAAGCTGGAAGCGGAAAACACCCGGCTGGTCGCGGAGTTGGACAAGACCCGGAAGGCGTTGCAGATCATGGGAAAAGCGCACGAGCTCTTGGAAATGCTCTCCGAGGGCGCGGATTTCGAGTCGAAACGATCCAAGTGATCGACGCGGCCACGGCCGAGTTGGAGCCGGTGTGTGGGATCCGGGCCGCCTGCGCGCTGACCGGGAAATCGCGGGCCACGCTGCACCGGCACCGCAACCCGAAACCTCCGATCCAGGGGCCGAGAAGGCCGGTGACGCACCCTGCCGCGTTGACCTCGGCCGAGGAGGCCGCGGTGCTCGCGCAGCTGCGTAGCGACCGGTTCATCGACAAGTCGCCGGCGCAGGTGTGGGCCACCCTGCTCGACGAAGGGGTGTATTTGTGTTCGATCTCGACGATGTATCGGCTACTGCGCGTTCATGGCGAGGTGCGTGAGCGCCGCCGCCAGGCTACCCATCCACCCCGGGTGAAACCGGAGCTGGTGGCTACCGGTCCGAACCAGGTGTGGTCGTGGGACGCGACGAAACTGCCCGGACCGTTCAAGGGCGTCTACTACACGCTGCTGGTGATGCTGGACATCTTCTCCCGCAAAGCCGTCCACTGGAGGATCGCGCCGGGCGAATCCGGTTGGCTGGCAAAGCAATTCCATCTCGACGCGATCGCCGCCAACAACGGTGTCGTGCCCGACTACATCCATGCCGACAACGGCGGCCCGATGACCAGCAAACCCGTATCGGAGCTGCTGATCGACCTCAACATCACCCGCTCGCACTCGCGTCCCCGGGTGAGCAACGACAATCCCTACAGCGAGGCGCAGTTCAAAACGTTGAAGTATTGCCCGGCGTTTCCGCAGCGGTTCGCCTCGATCGGTGAGGCCGGGCGGTTCTGTCAGGCGTTCTTCACCTACTACAACAACGATCACCGACATTC